>JANPCU010000013.1:0-7299 GCA_031431195.1 Planctomycetota bacterium
GTGATCCCCAGCGGGCTGTGATCTGCCGTGGGATAGGCGTCCAGCCTGTCGACTTCTGCCCGTGACAGGCTGTAAGCCTATCCCACGAACCACATCACCCCAACTGGCCCGACAACCACAGCAGCAGTTGCTCCAATTGCAACCGATCCGGCAAGCGGCTGCCCCCCTTCAGGTCGCGGTCCGCATCCGCCAAGCGAGCGAACAGCTGATCGGCTCGCGGTCGTCCGAGGCGTTTGAGGTAGCGTTCCGACGAGTCGATGTCGCGAGGGAATATGCCCGCCTCGCGCAGGGCTTCTCGCAGAGGCATCTGGCGACGTGATCGCTCGGTGGCCACTGCAAACTTCTTGAACACATAGATCAGCCCGCCAAGAATCTTGGGCGCTGCCTCGCCCGCATGTAACAGCTTGGACAGACACGTCAGCGCGAGCCCGGGATTTCCGTCGCGGACGGCGTCCGTCATCGTCCAGGTCTCTTCGGCTTTCCAACCGCCGACCAGTTGCCGCACGTCCTCCGGCTTGATCTGTGGTCGCTCACCGACATAGCTTGCCAGCTTGGCCAGCTCCATCGAGAGCTGACCCAGCCCGGTTCCTGCCAGTTCCATGAGCAGGCTGGCCGAATCACGGCTGAGCTGCTTGCCGTGTGCGGCGGCGGCGTGCTCGGTGATCCACTTTTGCAGGGCACCCGCCGCCAGCTCTCCGCAGTCGAGTTCGAGACCGCTCTCAGCGATCTTCTTAGCCAGCCGGGTGTTTGACTTCCACGACTTGCAGTCGAGAACCAGTACCGAGCGCGATGAGGGTTTCAGGCAGTACGCCTCCAACCCTTCGCGGTAATTGGTCACGAATTCGTCCGCGTCCTCGACGACGACGAGCCTCGACGAGGCAAACATCCCGACCGTCTGTAGCTCCGACTTGACCGTCTTGAGTTCGGTGTCCTTCCCGGAAAACTTCACCAGTCCGACCGCCGCATCCGGTCCCGTGCCGAGGACCAGCTCGGTCAACTTGGCGATGCACTGCTGCTTCAGATGTGACTCTTCACCAAAGAGGACAGCCACCCCCGGCGGGCGGTCTGTGGATTTCTTCGGGAGGTATACGGTGGCGTGCATGGGCTGATGGCTATTGGCTATTGGCTGATGGCTAGAAGGAGCCCCTGCTGGCTCCAGACTCCCGACTATCTCCGTGTCCGTTCTTTCAGAATCGGTTGGAGTTCTTGAACGAAATCATTCACATCCTGAAACGATCGATAGACTGAAGCGAACCGCACGAAGGCGACTTGGTCGACGAGTTTGAGGGCGTCCATGACCTTCTCGCCGACATAGCGAGAAGGAACCTCGCGGTCGAACTGCGCGTACACATCGCGTTCGATGTCCCCGACGATGCGCTCAATCTGATCGGGGCTGATCGGGCGCTTGTAGCAGGCCTTCTCGATGCCAGCGCGGATCTTCTCACGGTCAAAGGGAATGCGAGCCCCGTCCTTCTTGATGACCTTGAGCGGCGACTCTTCGAGCTTCTCATAGGTCGTAAACCGGCGACCGCAGTCGAGGCACTCGCGGCGGCGGCGGATCACGTACTCCTGGCTGCCGCGCGAGTCGACCACTTTGGTTTCGCCCTTTTGGCAGAATGGACAGAGCATCGCACAAGCCTCCCGTCGATCAGATTTCGTCAGAGTGTCAGACGCACTGGGTCAATGTCTGAGGTCGACAAGCCATGACAGGTCACCGGTCGAAGCGACTTGTCCACAGATTGCTCAGATTTTCACAGATTCAGAGGAGAGGCCAGCGGATCGTTCCCCATCGGCAATCTCTGAGGCTCTCTTCTCATCTGTGGAAATCGGTGAAATCTGTGGACCCATCTCTGCTTCGATGACTCGGCACAACCTGCGAACTGACGTTATGATACGCTGCATCCCCCCTTCCCGTTAGTCACCAATGAATCTCCGAAGAAATGTGTGTCGCAGCGAATTGTGGCACTTCGAGATTCAGCGGAGTCTCACGTGACTTAGTTGAGATTGAACGTGTCGTTCGGATTGTTTTCTTCTTCGCGTCCTTCGCTCCCTTTGTGTTCCATGCTTTTTCCTCGGTGCTTCGAGCAGCCTGACAGGAAGAATTGAACACAAAGAAAGCGAAGAAAGCCAAGGGGGAAGCATGTCAGCCAGCAATGACATCCGACCTCCCCCAAGGAATGCCGTGGCCGCATCGGTTCCCCAGCTCCCCGCCCAGCCCCGCGAACCGGCACTGACGGCGGCACTGATGTTCGCCGCTGGGGTCGTCGTCGACCGGTTTTCTTCGACGCCGATGGCGACCTGGATCGGCTGCGGAGTGGTGGTAGCGGGACTCGCGGTTCTAGCACATCGAGCGCGCTGGAGGAGAACCACCGCCGTTCTGGTGGCCCTCTTATTGGCCACAGCGGGAGGGGCGCGACATCACCAATACTGGTCTCTTCGCGAGACTCGATCAATCGCCGCATTGCCGTCTCACAGCGCTCCCGTTCAATTGATCGCGAAGATTTCCTCCCCGATCAGTATGCGGAATCACAACCGACCGGGAGTGCCAACCTGGATGCGTCTTGATCACTCGGTGCTCCAAGTCGAGTGCGAGTCACTGGTCACTCATGACGGGAAGTTGCTCTCCGTGACCGGCTTGGTTCGCGTCGATATCTCGGGGCATCTACTCGACTTTGTCCCAGGAGACCGCGTGGAAATCCTCGGCGAACTCTCGGTGCCGTCGCCTCCCCGCAACCCCGGCGACTTTGACTACCCCGAGTTCCTGCGAGCACGTGGAATCGACCGGATTCTGCGTTGCGACAATCCCAATACCGTGCGGTTGGTCGAGCGCCCCAACGGTCTCGGGGCTCAAGTGGCTCGGCTACGAGAAAGAGTCCGTAGCGAGTGTGACCTGCTCCTGTTCGACCACCTGCCGCCCCGACTGCAACCGGTGGCGGCCTCGCTGTTAATTGGAGATCGGTCCGACCTCAAGGACGAAACTGAGACGGCCTTTATCCGCAGCGGCACCATGCACATCCTCGCCATCTCGGGGATGCATATCGCCGTGCTGGCGGCCTTCGTCATGCTCCTCTGCCGGGCGGTGCGTCTACGCACGCTGACGACATCGCTGCTCGTACTGGCGGTGATCTACGGGTACGCGGCGATTGCGGAGAGTCGGCCACCGGTCATGCGAGCCGTGGTCCTCGGGACGCTCGTCGTCATTGGCAGGGCCGTTGGCCGGAAGTCGGACGGGATGCAGGCCCTGGCCCTGACCGCGCTGATACTCCTCCTGCTGAACCCTGCGGACCTCTTCGATGTCGGTGCCCAGCTGAGCTTTATCGCTGTGGCGGCGATCATTGTCGTGACCCGCTGGGTGGCCGATCGGACGCATGAGTCGTTCACGGATCGCCTGCTGGCCGGGGAGCGGTCGTGGTTTTGGCGAATTCTGACTTGGTGCGGACGGTGGCTGCTGGCGGGATATACGGTGACAGCTGTGGTCTGGTTGGTGACGGTGCCGATCACGATGCGCACGTTTCATTTGGTCTCGCCAGCGGGTCTGGTCGTGAATGCATTGCTGACGCCGTTTTCGACGCTGGTGTTGTGCGCGGGGTATCTGTTTCTGGGAGTGGGCCTGCTCTGCCCCCCACTGGCGAAGTGGGTTGTACTTCCATTTCGTGAGAGTTTGAGTTGGTTCCTAAATGCGGTCGAGTGGTCGGCCACGCTCCCGGGCGGGTATGGAGAGTCCCCCAGTCCCTCAGTCCTCTGGATGAGTGGGTTCTACACGCTGCTGCTGGCCGGTCTGCTCTTGCGAACAGCAGCGGCGCGACGATGGGTCTGGCGCGGGACGCTTGTCTGGACTCTGAGCTGGCTCGTCATGGCAGCTTGGCCCCACGCTCCAGTACCGGGTCTGACGTGTACGTTCCTGGATGTCGGGCACGGCGAGGCCATCCTCGTCGAGTGCCCCAACGGACGCACGCTGCTCTATGACATCGGTTCGATGGGGGACGGTCGCCGTGCCGCCCGCGCGGTGCAGGCTCTCCTGCGCGAGCGGGGGACCGGGCGGGTCGATGCGCTGGTGATCTCCCACGCCGACTCCGACCATTACAACGGCGGGATCGACCTCGTCTCGCAAACCCCAATCGGTACAGCGCTCTTCAGCCAGCACTGCCTCGATTTCGAGCAGGAAGGGGTTCCGGAGCTGTTCGAGGAGCTGGCTCGCCGAGGGACTTCGCTACGCATGATTCAGGCAGGGGACCGACTCCTCCTCGACCCCGAGGTCAGTATCCAAGTCCTACATCCCACTTCTGGCGTCGACGACTCTCACGATAACGCCAACAGCGTGGTGCTGCGGATTACCTACGCCGGGAAGGTCTTGCTACTGACCGGCGACCTCGAGCGGGATGGTTCCACGCGGCTGCAGCAGGAGCCGCTCGAACCCGTCGATCTGTTGCTCGCCCCGCACCATGGCGGCAAGTCGGCCAACACCGCCGCCTTCGCCCAGTGGACCCGCCCCCGGCATGTCGTGGCCAGCTGTGGGTCCGACATCACTCCCGCACTGATCAAGGTCTACGACCGTGCCGAAACGATCCACTGCACGGCCGCGAGCGGAGCCGTGCGCGTGCATGTGGCTCCAGATGGCGTCCTCGATATTCAGACGTACAATCAGTCGGAAAGCCCAATGGGTGGCAACCCTTGGGCTTTGAGCGGAATCTGTCTCTGACCCTCAACCCTCAACACTCCCCCATGATCCAGCCCATCTCCTGCCCGATCTGCCAGAAGGTCGTCCCGCCCGAATCGCGGGACGCTCCACACTTCCCATTCTGTAGCGTTCGCTGCCAGCAGATCGACCTGAGCCGTTGGCTCGACGGCAAATACGCCGTGGTCGAAGACCTCGACCCCGATCGATTGGCGAGTGAACTGATGGACCCGCATGACCTGCCGCCTGAGGGGTGAGTGGTCCTGGATTTGCTGTGGCTTAGCGCAGGGTGGCAATGTCACCGAAGCGTGGATTGGACACGCATTTGGCCGATCAGGCTGCTCAGTCTGTTATCGGCGCGGTTCGTTGAGGGGCGACTCGAGTCTCCGCTCCACCAACCGCCAGATCCGAGCAGTCGGCATCCGCAATCCGCACCATGGACAGCTGGGGCATCACGCGCCTCCTTGTGGCCCCCAGTCACCTCGTTTCAACCAGGCGTCGATTGGAATTCCAAGGCCTGACCCAGGCACCAGGGCTCC
The DNA here is from genome assembly GCA_031431195.1 of Planctomycetota bacterium. GTDB lineage: Bacteria > Planctomycetota > Planctomycetia > Planctomycetales > Planctomycetaceae > TH-plancto1. The sequence goes on from JANPCU010000013.1 coordinate 5,215, forward strand.
CGATTTCTGACTGACTGCTGAAAGCTGATCGCTTTCAGCTTCCCCCTCAAAACCCCTTCCAATCCAGGATCACTTTTCCGGACTGCCCGGAGCGCATCGCGGCGAAGCCTTGTTCGAACTCGCTGGCGTGGAAGCGATGAGTGATGACGGGGTCGATCTTGAGGCCGCCTTGCAGCATGACGGACATCTTGTACCACGTCTCGTACATCTCGCGGCCGTAGATCCCCTTGATGGTCAGCATGTTGAACACGACGGTGTTCCAGTCGATCGACATCTCCTTCTCGGGGATGCCGAGCATGGCGATTTTGCCACCGTGGGCCATGCCCGCGATCATGTCGCGGAAGGCACTCGGGTTGCCGCTCATTTCGAGGCCGACATCGAACCCCTCCTTCATGCCGAGTTCCTTTTGCACATCGGCCAACTTCTCGGTCCGCACATCGACGACCCGGTCGGCCCCCATCTTCTTGGCCAGCTCCAGCCGCCAGGGGTTCACATCGGTGACGACGACATATCGAGCCCCGGCATATTGCGCGATCGCCGTCGCCATGCAGCCGATCGGCCCGGCCCCTGTGATGAGTACGTCCTCGCCGAGCATATCGAACGAGAGAGCTGTGTGAACGGCGTTGCCGAAGGGGTCGAAGATGGAGGCAATGTCGCGATCGATCGAGGCGTCGTGGTGCCAGACGTTGGTCTGCGGGATCGAGACGTACTCGGCAAATGCTCCCTGCCGATTCACTCCCACTCCGACCGTGTGCGCACACAAGTGCCGTCGCCCAGCCAAGCAATTCCGGCAGTGCCCGCAGACAACGTGCCCCTCACCGCTGACGACCTCGCCGGGGAAGAAGTCTTTCACCTGCGATCCGACCTGGACGATCTCGCCGACGAACTCATGCCCGACGACCATCGGGACCGGGATCGTCTTCTGCGCCCAGGCGTCCCAGTTGTAGATATGGACATCAGTCCCGCAGATGCCGGTGCGGTCGACTTGGATCAGGCAGTCCGTCGGACCGACCTCCGGCATCGGCACATCTTCGAGCCACAAACCGACCTGCGAGTGCTTCTTGACGAGGGCTTTCATGGGGGGCGTCTCGGGGAGAGTGGCGAGCTCCCGGCGTGAGCCGGGGTGTTCAGTCAAACGACTCTCGCCTTCGAGAGCCGACATCCATCCAATGTCAAAGCGATGCGTACGCGACACCCCAGCTCACGCTGGGGGCTCGCTCGGCATCCTGTTTATCGGACGCTAGTGACGCTATACTAGAATACGCGATTCCACAATGCAAGACATCTTGTTCCACGATCCCGAACAATGGCCCGCACGCCCAACAAACCCGACGAAATCCCCAGCACCGTCCCCGAGCGGCTCAAGCAACTCCGCACCGAACGCGGCTGGTCGCTGGAGCAACTCGCCCAACAATGCGATGTCAGCCGGTCGATGCTGAGCCAGATCGAACGCGGTCAAGCGAACCCGACGCTCGGCGTGGCGATCCGGATTGCTGGGGCGTTTGGCCTAACGATCGGCGAACTCGTCGGCGAGGCCACGCAGCGCAGCTCGGCGATCCACGTGATCCGCCATGACGACCCGGCACATCACTATCGCTCGGATCAGAACGTCAACATCCGCACCCTCTCTCCCTTGAAGTTGGAGAAGGATGTCGAGTTCTACGAGGTCTCCCTCAATGCGAGTGGCGAACTCAAAAGCGCCCCCCACTTCGCCGGCACGCGCGAGTTCCTCACCGTGCAGCAGGGGAAGGTGAGTATCGAATCGGCTGCCGACCGAGTGGAACTCAGCCGAGGCGACTCCGCCAGTTACCCGGCGGATGTATCTCACCGCATCGCCAACCTGGGCAAGTCGGAGGCGTTGATGTTTTTGGTGGTGATCTACAAGTAGACTTTATCAAAGCCCACCGGTTGCAACCGGTGGGCTTTCGCGAACCGATGGACATGCTCACCTCTCATGCACTTCCCCTCCGCACCGCTCGATCTCCTTGTCGTCGCTCCGCATCCGGATGATGCGGAGATCAGCGTCGGCGGGACGATCCTGGCTTGTCGGGCGCTCGGCATGCGGGTCGGTGTTCTCGAATTGAC
>JANPCU010000014.1:0-22776 GCA_031431195.1 Planctomycetota bacterium
GCCGTGGCGGCTGTATGTTGCCGTGGTATAGGCTTCCAGCCTGACTCTGCCGCCACTTTTTCATGACCGGCTTCAAGCCTAACCCACTTCACACCGTCCTCCATTCATAGGACCACTCATATGTTGCTCGCTCGCTTCACTCTGTGCTCTCTGCTACTCCTCGCTGCACTGGCCAGTGCCTCCGCATTTGCTGCTGACGATCCAAACACCTCCGCCGCCAAGGAGCAAGAACTGCTCGCGGTCCTCCGCTCAGAGGCCCCTGACGCGGACAAGGCGCTCGTCTGCAAGCAACTCGCCATCCACGGCACCAGCGCCGCTGTCTCCGATCTGGCCAAGCTGCTCCCGAACGAGCAGTTCTCCTCGTGGGCGCGAATCGCCCTCGAAGCCATCCCCGGACCGGAAGCCGACGCCGCGCTGCGGACGGCTGCCGAGACACTCGAAGGTCGACTGCTGATCGGCATGATCAATTCGATCGGTGTCCGCCGCGATGCGGACTCTGTCGAGGTTCTGGCCAAACGTTTGCAGGACAAGGACACCGAAGTCGTCATCGCCGCAGCTGTGGCCCTCGGACGAATTGCCAACGCCCCCGCGATCGAATCGCTGACGAAGGCCCTCGCCTCCGCCCCGGCAGATGCTCGTTCGGGAATCGCTGAAGGGTGCGTGCTGGCTGCAGAACGACTGCTGGCGGATGGCCAGTCGGCTGAGTCGTTGGCGATCTACGATCAGGTCCGCAAGGCGGACGTCCCGATGCAACGAGTGGTCGAAGCCACTCGCGGAGCGATCCTGGCTCGCGGGCAGGACGGCCTGACGCTACTGCTTGAACAACTCCAGTCACCCGAAAAGGCGCTGCTGAATGTGGCCCTCATGACCGCTCGCGAGATCCCCGGGGACGGCGTAGATAAAGCTCTGGCCAACGCCCTGACCACAGCGACCCCGGAACGTGCCGCCCTCATCATTCAGGCGATGGCTGATCGTCCGCAGACTGTTTTCCTAATTGCGGTATTGCACGCGGCTCAAGAGGGACCAGCTGTAGTCCGGCTGTCGGCGCTTGACGCCCTCGGGCGGGTGGGCAATGAGAAGTGCCTCGCTGTGCTGTTGCAGATCGCGGTCGAACCGGATGCCGTTCTTTCCCAGGCGGCGAAGGGGACGTTGGCCAACTTGCCCGGTGACAACGTGAATTCGCAAATCGTGGCCCTCCTCCCGGACTCCCAAGGGGCGACCTACTTGTCGTTGTTGCAGTTGATCGGCCAAAGACGCATCGCTGCGGTCCCGCAACTCCAGAAGGCTCTGACTCATGCCGATCCCGCTGTGCGGAGCGCGGCTCTGAGTTCACTGGGGGAGACGGTGGACCTCAAGAACCTCTCTGTTCTGATCTCGCAGGTGATCGCCCCCCAGCATCCTGAAGACGCCCCAGTGGCCGAGAAGGCTCTCAAGGCCGCCAGCATCCGCATGCCCGACCGCGAAGCCTGTGCTGCCGAACTCGCTGCTGCGATCGAGCAGTCCAAGACGGTGGCCACCAAGGGAGTCCTGCTCGATATCCTCGGGGCGATGGGAGGCCCCAAAGCCCTCGCGACACTCGCTGCGGCAGCTGGGAGCAAAGACACCCAGTTGCAGGACATCAGCAGCCGCCTGCTCGGCGAATGGATGACCGAAGACGCCGCTCCCGTGCTGCTCGATCTGGCGAAGGCTCCCGGGAACCAGTACCAAATCCGCGCTCTGCGCGGCTACATCCGCATCGCTCGGCAGTTCGTTCTGCCCGAGCCTCAGCGGGCCGAGATGTGTCAGAAGGCGTTCCAGGCCGCACGCCAACCCGCAGAGAAAAAGCTGGTGCTGGAGGTACTTAAACGCTACCCGAGCGTGGAGACCTTGAAGCAGGCGGTCAGTGCGACCCAGGTGGCTGATGTGAAGGATGAAGCGACCCAAACCGTTCTGGCGATTGCCCAGAAGGTCAAGGGGCATGCCGATGAGGTCAAGGCGCTGCTCGCCCAGGCCGGTCTCGACAAGGTGAAGCTGGAGATCGTCAAAGCCGAATACGGCTCTGGGGCCACGCAAAAAGACGTGACGGAGATCCTCCAGAAGCAAGTTGGGGAATTGCCCCTGCTGACCCTGCCCGCAGAGAGCTACAACACCAGCTTCGGCGGCGACCCGCTGCCCGGCAGCGTGAAGCTGTTGAAGGTGCAGTACAAACTCAACGACAAGGCGGGCGAGGTATCCTTCGCAGAGGACGCCCTGCTCGTATTCCCCATACCGAAGTAGTGCGGTCGAACTGAATTCGCGTCACTTGGCGGGTGGCTTTTGCAAACGACCCCGCCAGACTTCGGAAGTCTCCGAAGACTTCGGAGGGCTTTTCGTGGCCTACGGACGGGCAGTACAGTCTGAGGCGTTGTCCAGGCCGTGGTCTTCTCCCGGCTCGCTCGTGTGAGCCTCAGACAAGTAGGCAGCCCAAACACCAGTCGCCTCTCCCCCACAAGTGTTCGCGGCATCCAGAGGTGAACATTCGAAGGCCACGGACAGGCGGAATGGAAACGCAGAGGGCGTGGAGGACGCAGAGTTCCGCAAGACTGGCTTTCTCAGCGTCCTCTGCGTTTCCAATTTCCCTGACGTTAGATCGAGCGATTTCCTGATCGGCTTTGTTCCAGCCCCGCGTTCTACCGGTGTCTGAGGTCTGTGGTGAAGCTTTGCCGATTTTTCTGACGCACACTCGTTTCGCTAAGCCTTCAGGGTCATGCCACTCGACCCGCATTCCCCAACGGTCAGCCAAGGTCGGTCAGGCCACGCCTCAGGGTCGGGTGGCGGGGTCAGGAGGCTCTGCGGATGGCCCCGAATGGGTTGGCATAAAGCGTTGAAAGTGTCGTGCTGGGGGACCAGAGAGGCGTCGGGCAGGTCACGTCTGCTCCCTCCGGGGCCATCCGCTGTGCGACTGACCCCGCCTCCCACGTACTTCTCTGACTCGAAGTCGGGTGGGACCAGCTCGCTTTGGAGCGCTGGCCCACCATTGAGTGATGTTGGCCCCCGAATTGGTGGGCCTGCTCCCAGTGCGGCTGGTCCCCCCCGACATTGTTCTCGCCATTCTGCGATGTCCGACTAGACTATCGCTGGCGATCGAGCTGAATCGTCACGCCGCTGACGCCCCAGACAGCAAAAGATGGACTGCATGAACGACCACCCGAAGACATTGCGTGACCTCCAGGCCAGCGGCTATCGCTCGCGCCCCGTGAAGCAGGAGCTGCGTCAGAACCTGGTCGCGCGATTGCGGGCGGGACAGCTGCTCTTTCCAGGGATCTTGGGGTACGAGGAGACAGTCGTACCGCAGATTGTGAACGCCATTTTGTCGCAGCATGACATGCTCTTTCTGGGTTTGCGGGGGCAAGGCAAAACCCGCATGCTGCGAATGCTGCCCGCTCTGCTGGATGAGTGGATGCCGATCATCGCTGGGTCGGAGATCCACGATGACCCGCTAGCTCCGTTGTCGAAAATGGCCCGCGATCTCGTGGCAGCGAAGGGCGATGACACCCCCATCGCGTGGGTTGGGCGCGATGATCGTTACCACGAGAAGCTGGCCACTCCGGACGTGACGATTGCCGACCTGATCGGCGAGATCGACCTCATCAAGCACGCGGGCGGCAAGGAACTCTCCAACGAAGACGTGATGCACTTCGGGCTGATCCCGCGCAGCCATCGCGGCATTTTCTGCATCAACGAACTGCCCGACCTCGCCCCGAAGATCCAGGTCGGGCTGTTCAATGTTCTCGAAGAGCGCGACATTCAGATTCGCGGATTCAGTGTGCGGCTTCCGCTCGATCTATGTTTAGTCTTCTCGGCGAATCCCGAGGACTACACCAACCGGGGCCGCATCGTGACCCCCCTCAAGGACCGCATCGGTTCGGTGATCCGCACGCACTACCCGGCCAGCCGCGAACTCGGCGTGCAGATTATGGAGGAGAACGCCGTCGCCGACCGTCCCGCTGGAGTCCGCGTCCACTCGCCGCGCTTTGTGAAGGAGATTGTCGAGGAGGTCAGCCGACTCGCCCGCGTCAGCCCGCATGTGAATCAAGCCAGCGGAGTCAGCGTCCGCATGTCGGTCGCGAACTATGAGAACGTCCTCTCCAATGCCGAGCGTCGCGGCATCCTCCAAGGCCTGGCTGATGTCGTCGCCCGTCCCGTCGACCTCACCGCCCTCGCAGCTGGATCACGCGGCAAGGTGGAACTGGCGCTCAGCGATGAGTCGGGCGAGGAGGATTCATTTCTGACACGCCTCGTGGAAGAGGCGATCAAGAATATTTTCGATCTGCGGCTTTCGCCAAAGACATTCGCGTCAGTCGTCGAGGTCTTCAATTCCGGCAAGAAAATGGAGATCGGCGACGGCGTGCAGACCGAGACGTTCCTCAAAGAAGTCGACTCGATCAAGAACTTTCGTAAGCAGATCGAAACCCTCGCCCAAGAATGGGAGCCCGAAATCTCCCGCAGTTCTGCTGGCCCCGAACTGCAAGTCGCCATCGCGGAGTTGATCCTGGAAGGGCTCTACTCACACAACAAAGTCAACAAGAAACGCAAAGGCGGGACATCGGCGTTCGGGTCGTAACCCCCGTAGGGTGGGACTGGCCTGCTTTGAGGCGTAGGCCCACCATGAGCGACGCCCTTCCCCGGAATGGTGGGCCAGCGCCCAGAGCGGCTGGTCCCACCCTACGGCTCCTAAAGCCCAAACGACCCATCCATATTGAGCCCTGGCCAATCTCATCAAGCGAGGGGACGGACGGGCAAATGTGCCCGTCCTACGGGGCAGCAGGAGCTGGAACGGCGGGTGCAGCCGCTGGATCGACGGCAGGAGCCGGTACAGCGGCGGGAGCGGCTGGCTCGGCGGGCGGCTCCGCAGGCACTGGCTTCGGCGTGGCTTTGAGGGCCTTGAGGCGGTCGAGTTTGGCCTTTACGGCTTCGGCTTTCGCCTGGGCGGCTTTGGCGGCGGCGTCGTAGTCGGCCATCGCCTTTTGCTCTTCCGGTTTGGCGGGGGCTTCGACGGCGGCTTTGTCGGCGGCGGCTTTCACCTTGGCCATTTCCTCGGTCAGAGTCTTCTCCATGACGGCGGCCTTCTCAGCTGCGGTCTTTGCAGCTGCTGCTCCATCGATGGCGGCCTTCTTGCCGTTGGTGGCGACCGCGGTTTCGCCGTTGGCTTTTTCCAGAGCGGCCTTGGCCGCTGCGAGGGCGGCTTCAGCGGCTTTGAGGGCCTCTTCAGCCTTGAGCATCTCGGCCGTCTTCTCGACCAGCATCTTCTCGGCGGTGGCCTTCTCGGTCGTGGCGGTCAGCGTCTTCGCCGTCACATCGGTCAGCTGGGCTTGCGTGGTCTCGGCAAGGGTCTTGCGATCGGTCAAGGCTTTGTTGAGAGTCTCCAGCTGGGTACTGGCCTGGGTTAGCTCCCCGGTGGCACCGCCGAAGGCTTGCTCGACAGCGGCGATGGTGGCATCGATGGTCGGTGGGTTGGTGTTGAACTCGTTGAGGAGCACTCCGTCAGCGGCGTTCCAGATGCGGACCATGCCGGTCCAGTCGCCGCCGATGGCCCGCTCGCTCTCGGCGTCGAAGGCGACTTCCATACCGAGGTCAGTCTGACCGGGGAATTCTTTCAGCTGGCCTCCGTCACCGTTCCACAATCGAACGACATTGTCACGACCGTTCGACACCAGTCGGCCATCGCGAATGTAGTCGACCGCGAGGCAGCCGCCGTGGGCGTTCCACTTCTTGACTTCGGTGCCGTTGTTCATTTCCCACAGGCGGATCGTGTTGTCCTCACTGGCGGAGGCGACGACGTTGCTGTCGGGCCGCCAACTGACATCGGTGATCATCCCCTGGTGCCCGAGCAGGTTGTAAAACTCCTTACCAGTCGAGGATTCCCAGACGAGGAGACCGTTGGACCGGTCGCCCGAGGCAAGCAGCACGCCGTCTGGGCTGAACTCGATGGCGGTGATCCAGTCGTTGTGCTTCTTGTTCTCGAACAGCAGCTCGCCGGTCTCGACCGAGTAGACTCGCAGCATCCGCTTCGGTCCGCCGAGGGCGATCATGGAGAGGTCCGCGGAGATGTCCGCAGCCAGAACCGAGTCGTATTCATCGCCGACTTCGGCTTTGCGTTCGCCGGTCTTCACGTCGTAGACGACGACCCGGCCACTGGCACCGCCGCGTCCACCACCAGCGAGGAGCATGGAGCCGTCACGGCTGAACTTAAGGACTTGCGGCTGGCCTTCCGGAAAGGGGAGGACGCCCAGGACTTCAAACGTCTGTGTGTGATACAGAGTGATCTGCCGGTGTCCGGAGATCGCAGCGAGCGGAGCCCACGGGCTGGTGGCTAATGAGGTGACGGCGTTTTTAGTCGGGCTCTGGATGGTCGGATCGCCGAGGTAGCCGATCGGCATGGCGACCTCAGCGGGGCGCGCCCCGGAGACTTCAATCTTGGCCAGCGAGGACTTCTTCTTCATCTTGGCGGTGCTGCTCGATGCTTCGAGCAGGCCGCCGTCGATCCACTTCTTAATGAGGGCCAGTTCCGCTTCGGGCATCTTGTCCGCGTTCGGAGGCATCTTCGGCTCCGACTCATGCGTGACGAGACTCCAGAGATAGCTGGCTCCCGAGTCGCCGCCTTCGACGACGGTGCCGGAGCTGCCGCCTTGCATCGTGCCCGCGTAGTTGTCGAGGGTCAGGCCCCCCTTGCGGTCGTTGGCGTTGTGGCACGATCCACAGCGCTGCTTGAACAGCGGCAGGATGTGGTCCGTGTACGTGATCTTCTCCGCCGCTGCGTCCTGGGCGAACGCAGGGGCCGAGGTGAGGATCAGACAAACGGCAAGGGTGAGGTTACGCATAGTCACGATCGGCAAAGTGCCAAGAGAGAATGAATCAAGTGCCAAGGGAAGATAAGCCAGTTGACACGTCGAGGTGTGATCCTCTGTCGCTCAACTCTCAACTCTCATCCCTCAACGTTCCTCAGTGATTGAACAGGAACTCACGACTATTCATGAGTGCCCAGTAGACATCGTCGAGCGAGCGATTGACATCGCTCCCTTCAGCGAAGAGTGGTGTCAGCGCGGCGACTTCCTGTTCGGTTGGCTTACGGGTCAGGCAAGTCACGTAGAGCTGTTCGACGATCTGCATGGGGGTCAGATTCTGAGCCTGCAAAGCCTTGATGACGCCGCCCGCCTGCATCTTGCTGTTCACGACATCGCCGTTCATCAGGTGCAGAGCCTGCGAGAGCGTCGGCTCCATCTTGACCTCGCAGGAGCAGGCCGTCTCGCGAGTGGCCCGTCCGAAGGTGGTCAGGAAATAATCCGAGGTCGCCCCGTTGGCAATCTGCACCGCCCGCGAACCGAGTGGCAGTCCGCCGAACTTATCCTTGGTCGTCGTCACCTGACTGATGATGTCGAGCATCGATTCCGCTTTGATGCGGCGGATGGTCTGGTGGGCGAAGTTGAGTTCGTCGCTGCCGTTGCTCTCGTTCCTCTGGGTCGAGCGCTGGTAGCTCTTCGACAGGCAAATGTCGCGAACGAGGGCCTTGAAGTTGTAGTTGGACTCGGTGAACCGCTTGGACATTTCGGTCAGCAGTTCCGGATTCGAAGCGGGGTTCGAAACGCGGACATCATCCACCGGCTCGACAATGCCGACGCCGAGGAAGTGTTGCCAAATGCGGTTCGTGAAGTTCTGCGCGAAGTACGGGTTGGCGGGAGACGCCAGCCACTTGCCCAGAGCTGCCCGGCGATCCAGACCACCCGTCAGGTCAGCCTTGCCGCCACCCAGGTAGGTCGGGATCGAATTGACCCCAGTCACTGGGTGCGGGACTTCTCCGCCGCCCGAGTTGAAGATGATCTGCTCGCGGGAGTCTTCCGAAGTCTTGCGTCCGACCTGCGCGAACAGGGCGGCGAAGTTGTAATAGTCATCCTGCGTCCAGCGGTCGAACGGATGGTTGTGGCACTGGGCACATTGAATCCGCATTCCCATGAAGATCTGGGCGGTATTCTCCGCGACCTTCAGGCGGTCCTGCTCAATTTGGTAGAAGTTGGTCTGCGGCACCTTGAACGTGCCACCGCTGGAGGAGAGCAGCGTCTGCACCATCTGATCGAGTGGGACGTTGTTCGAGATCTGGTCGACGAGCCACTGGTAATACAGCACGACCGACTTCGTCGAGACCTGGTTGGACGATCGAATCATGAGCCACTCGGCCCACTTGGAGACCCACATCTCGGTGAACTCCTTGCGGGCCAGGAGTTCGTCAATCTTCTTCTCGCGCTTCTTTGGGTCGGCATCGGCCATGAAGGCAGCGTACTCCTCGCGAGCCGGTAGCAGACCGACCAAGTCGATCGACACCCGGCGGAGGAACTCCTCGTCGCTACACAGTCCGCTCGGGTGAATCCGCAGCTTCTTCAGCTTCAGGGCGACGAATTCGTCGATGTAGTTGACCGGCTCGGGCGGGATCTCCTGGTACTCCAGAGCCTTGGGCAGGACCACGTACTGCGACCCGACGGTGAAGGTCGAAAAACGGGCCATCACGAACGCTTCGCCCCGCGCCCCAGCGGTCACGATGCCAGCGGGCGAGATCGCTGCCGAGTTCTCATTGTTGGTCAGGAACAGTGCGAGATGCGTCACATCACGGTCGGTTCCATCGGAGTAGGTCGCCCGCACGGTCACGCGCTGGGTCTCCCCCGGGCCATCCAGAACACCGTTTCGAGGATAGATCGTCATCCCCGTACAGGTCGCGATGTCGGCGGGGTCGAGCGGAGTCCCCGCTGCGATCCACTTGACCATCTGCTGGTTGAGTTCACTGTATTTTTCAAACCGCTTGCCGCCGGTGTGCGGAACATCGCCGACCGACTTTTCAACCATCATGCTCGCTTCGGGAATCGCCAAGTCAACGCGTCGACCGGGGAACTCGCGGGTAATCCGCATGTGGTCGCCGTTCGCGTCATAGCCGAACAGCGAGAGCCGGAACCCGTCCTTACCACGAGCCGCTCCGTGGCAGCTGCCGGTGTTGCAACCGGCCTTCATGAAGACGGGCATCACGTCGAGCTTGAAGCTAATCGGGCGGGCTTCGGCGGCCTTTTCGACCTTGACGGGAATCGTGAGAGCCTGCCCGCCGAATTCGATCTTCAGTTCGGTCACCCCATCCGCGACCGGGTGCAGCGTGTTCCCTTCACGACGGACCAAGGCCGGGTTGGCCAGCGTCCAGGTCGCCTGATCCGTGACATCGCGAGTCAAACCGTCCGTGAAAGCAGCTTGCACCACGATCCCCTGCCGGTCCAGAGATGTCACAAGATTGACATCGGGTGGCGAGACTCGCAGCTCAGCGAGATCGGCAGCCCCTGCGGGAGCAGCGATGATCGAAAGCAGGGAGAGAAGCAGGAAGCTGCGAAGCATGTGAGAGGTCTCGGGAAGATCGACAGTACGACGGACGTCCTCGTCCGTCAGGCGATCGACGGACGAGGACGTCCGTCGTACACGTCACCCTAAGGTGCGGCGGCGGGAGCGGCAGGCTGAGTCTTTTCCTTCTGCTGCAGCCGGAGTTGTTCCAGTCGAGACAGTGGCTTCGGCGGAGGAGCGGCCACGGCGGCGACGGGCATCGGTTCTGGCATCGGCATCGGGGTAGGCATCGGCGGAGCATCTGGTTTCGGGGGTGGTGGGGTGTCGATCCGCAACCGACCCGTGCCGAGGTTGTGAACGACCATGTCCCCATTCTCTGGGATCAGGATCTGAGCGAACAGGTTCTGGTTGTTGCCCGCCGGAGCGTTCGCAGCCGCTTTGATCGTGAAGGTGAACTCGGTCGTGTCCTTGGTGATCTTGATCGGCTCGGCAGTGGTATTGGCGGGAAGGCTATAGAGAGTGGCGACCGCTTCGCCCTCGAAATCTTTCCGTTTGGTCACTTTGACGAACATGGGAAGTTCTTTCCCCTGCTCCATCGCCGCGGCGGCGAACTCGAGAGTCATGTATTGCTCTTCGATCCGAATCGGAACGAAGGGAGTACACGTTTCGATGGGACCGTTTCCGACAGTGGAGATGCAGCGAACGGCAATCGGCCAGTCGCCGACCGGGGCGTCGCCATTACAGTTTACGGGGATCAGGGCTTCATTCTGGCCTTCGGGAATCGAGACCGAACCGCTGGAACTGATGCCGGGAGGGTTCTGGAGGAACAGGACTTGGATCGCTCCCTTGAAGTCGCCGGTGCGTTCGGCCACGACCTTGAGGTTCAATGATCCACCGCGCACAATCGGCACCTTCGGAGGCTCAATCGTCACCTTAAACGGTGCGGCCTGTGTCACAACAACCGGCAAGCGAGTCTGCTCCTCCGTCCAGACGGTCTGCTGGTTCTGGCCCAGGACCATCAGAATGTTCTGTTGGAATCGCCCTTCGACCTTGAGGTCGGGCTGCTTGGGATCATCCAAGAAGGTTAATATCTTCGAAAACTTCCCGGCGACCGGGGCGTCCGCTGCAGCGTACAGGACCACTGGCATCGTCGCTCCGCCGCGCCACATCTCGGGGCACACGATGCTCACCCCGGCGGGCAGGTCGTCGCTCTTAAAGTTCGCGGGACCGCCGAAGTCTTGGCGAGTCACGTTGACCTGCACTCCGACGCCACCCCCTTGCGGGATCACCAACTGCGGCGAGACATACCGCTGGAACTCGACCGTGCCCGCGAAGGTCTTGGGCAGGACCGGTTGCATTTCGACGCGGTAGGTGTAGCTCGGTCCGCCGCCGCGCAGATGGTCATGCACCAGAATTGAATACTCACCGTCCTCGGGGCACGCCCAGCGAATGTAGCTGTCGGGCCCACGGCTATCGTCATTACTGGCAATGCCGTTGCCGTCCTTGTTGCAGACATACAGCACCGCATCGATCGAGGATCGCAGGCGGCGGCCGTACATCTCGACTTCGAAGACCTGTCCCTTCTTGGCACTGAACTTGAAGTAATCGGCGTCGCCCGGCTTCTCCAGCACTCCGTTGAAAGCCACGGGAGCTTCCACAGCCACCAGAGCCGCCGTGGCTTCATTGTTCTCCACCTCGAACACGTTCGTGAGAGGAGAGACCCGGAACCGCATTGGTGACGCAGCTGTGCCAGTCGCGTCAGTCACGTTGATGGCCCAGTCTTCGGGAGCATCGGCGGGGATGACAATCTCTTGCTCGAAGTCTCCGGCGACATCGCCCAGAAACTTGACCTTCACCGTCTCGCCGGGCTTGCCGCCCGCTGGAACGATCCCACGAGGACGGGGGTTGGTCCCAATGTTCAGCATGTAGTACGCGCGGCCATCACCGAGGTAGGACGCATCGCGAATCTGGACGATGTACTTGCCATCTTCCGGGATCACGCACGAGGCGATGCCGTCGTTCCACACGAGAGCGGCATCATCGCTGGTCGACTGCTCGAACCGGGCGGAATTCAGGATGGCCACGTAGGGGTCAAAGAAGTTTCCGCCAGATGAGAAGCCGAGGCGGATACCGTACACCTCGGCGGTGAGGCGTTCCCCCTTCTTGCAGTCGACCACGTAATAGTCGACATCCTCGCCGTCGACGCGACCGTGGACGCAGAAGTTATTGGTGATCGCCTGGGGCGTCGCGAACTCGGAGTTTGGTTCGATCTCTTCCACGATCGGCAGCGGGCCGACGTAGAGATTCTGAAGATTAGAGAGCCCGGTGGCCGTCCGGACTCGGCAGCGGAACGAGCCGATCGGAGCGTCCGGGGCCGCCTTGACGCGGACCTTGACGCTCGCCCCATTGGCATCCGCCGGGACTTCGAGGCTCACCACCGACAGGCCCGCATCGTAAATCAACAGTTCCTGAGCATCCTGCAGGTTGGCTCCCTGCAAGACTAAGTCAGCCTCGGTCCCCCGCTGCAACCCGTGAGGCAGCATGTTATTCAGCTGAGGGGCAGCTGCGGATGCGACAGCGGCGAAGCTCAACAGGAGACTTGCGACAACCAGACCACGAAGGATCGAAGGCATGGGCCTTCCTCGCTCTGAAGATTTGCAGGATCAGGAAGCACTGCGGGATCGGCCCGAACATCAGGTGGGATGTTTTCGTTCGGACGCGGGGCACTGGCCGAGGTCACCCCGGTCAGTCGAACTCGACGCCGAGGAAATCTTCCACGGCAGCGGCAGCGTGACACCACTCGAATCCGCTGGCAATTCATCCATGAGGAGCAGGGATCGCTGGACACCAGTATGACCGGTTTGCGCGGCCCGGCTACTGCAAAATGCGACTTCCACCGGGAAATTCCCGGTGGAAGTGCGGATGGGGATTTTAGGCGAGCAGATCCTGAATCACGTCTCCGCCGTCACAGATTTCAATCGGACGGTCGCCCGGAGCCATTAGCTCCTTGTCAGCGACGATGCCGAGGCAGTGGTACACGGTCGTGAACAGGTTCTCGACGGTGACCGGGTTCTCGTCTGGCTCGCTGGCCGTCGTGTTCGACGTACCGTAGACGAAGCCCTTCTTGATCCCGCCGCCCGCCAGAGCCACGCTGAATACCTTGGGCCAGTGGTCGCGACCGGCTGTGCCGTTGATCTTCGGGGTGCGTCCGAACTCGGACGAGACCATGACCAGCGTGCTGTCGAGCAGACCGCGCTGTTCCAGATCGAGGATCAGGCGGCTAAACGCCTGGTCAAACTGCGGCATCTGATTGCGGAAGCCCGCCACGATCTGATCGTGCATATCCCAGCCGCCGTAGGTCAGGTTGACCAGCCGCACACCGGCCTCGACCAGCCGCCGAGCCAGCAGCATGCGGGAACCAGCCGTGTTGCGACCATACTCGTCGCGAAGGGCAGCTGCCTCGGCTTCGAGGTTGAATGCCTCGCGAGCCTGTGGGGACGAGATCAACGAGTAAGCACTCTCGTAGAAGGAGTTCATCGCCGAGATCTTGTCGGACTTTTCCTTCGTATTGAAGTGGGCGTTGACCGCTTCCAATGCGGATCGGCGAGTCGCGAAGCGGCTCTCATCGACACCATTAGGCAGGTTCAGATCGCGGACCTTGAAACCGCCGTCTGCAGGATCGCTGCCCAGGCTGAATGGAGCGAAGGCGGAACTCAGGTAGCCGCTGCCTGCGAATTCATTCGGCATGCTCGGCACACAGACGTACGGAGGCAGATTGTTCCGCGAGCCGTATTCGTGCGAGATGACCGAGCCAATGCTCGGGAACTGCAACGCCGGGCTGGGCCGATACCCGGTGAACATGTTGTGCGTGCCGCGTTCGTGAGCGGCTTCACCGTGGGTCATCGAGCGGATGATGGTCATCCGGTTGGCGACTTGAGCCGTCTTGGCGAGGGTCTCACCAAACAACACACCATCCACATTGGTCTGGACTTGACGCATCTCGCCGCGATACTCGATCGGAGCAAATGGCTTCGGATCGAACGATTCCTGATGAGCCATCCCGCCTGGCAGGTAGATGTGAATAATCGACTTCGCCTTGCCTTCGAAGTTCGCGTACTGCTTGAGGTCAGCCCGGGCCTCGTTTTGAAGCAGCTGTGGAAGAGTGAGTCCAGCCCCCGCAATCATACCGACCTGCAGGAATCCACGGCGGGACAGCTGCCGAAAATGGTGCGGGTTGCAGCCAAGGACACTGTTCATAGGACACTCAACTTCTGGGCGGGTGGGATGAGTTGAACAGAAGCGATCGGAGGGTACGGGCCGAAACCCGCAAGATCGCTGAGCCACAACTCGGTGGGATGATCCAATCAGATCACAAGTCAACCGCCCGTTCGAGCAGTACGGTTCGGAAGACTCGGATCATTCTGTAACTTTTGTCCCAAGTTTCAACCCCCTTGTCAAGCATCGGCAGAAATTGATCCCCCCTTGAGGCTGAGGCCGGTGGGATCGTATTGATCGCAATCTCTATACGGACCAAGAGGTTCCGCTGGAGTCCCAGCCTCGGTTCCGGCAACAATGACGGTCGCAACCGACTTTCCATCAAGAAGTTGTGAAGAATCGATCGGGCTTCCCTCCACAGCCGTAGGCCGTTAAACTCCTTGGCCCGCTCGAACCCACGAAGTCAACTATACAAATGGTTACTGGCTGGATTCTCTGAGTTGAGCTGACCGTAGCCAACACGCCCCCGCTGATTCCTCCCCTGAGATTGGGCTGAAGCTGCCTTCGCCCGATCACTCCCACTCCCCTTGCTGTTGTTCAGGACACCGGTCCCATGCGTCGCGACGAAATTCGAAACATTGCCATCATCGCCCACGTTGACCATGGGAAGACGACACTCGTCGATGCGCTCATGAAGCAGAGCGGACAGTTCCGCGATGCCGAGCTGACCCAGGAATGCCTGCTCGACTCCAACGACCTGGAGCGCGAGCGCGGGATCACGATTCTCGCCAAGAACATCGCGATCAACTACAAGGGCGTGAAGATCAACATCATCGACACCCCCGGCCATGCCGATTTCGGTGGCGAGGTCGAGCGTGTCCTCCGCATGGCCGACGGAGCCTTGATGCTCGTCGACGCCGCCGAAGGCCCCAAGCCGCAGACCCGCTTCGTGTTGACGAAGGCTCTGCAAGTCGGCCTCCAACCGCTGATCGTCGTCAACAAAATCGATCGTCCCGATAGCCGCGCGGACGACGTGATCTTCGAAACGATGTCCCTGATGGAAGAACTCGGGGCCAAGCACCCGACCGACATCCCGCACATCTACGCCAGCGGACGAGCCGGATACGCCACTCACAACTCGGCAGACCGCTCGGGCACAATCGCCCCGCTGCTGGACATGGTCCTGGCGCACATCCCCGCTCCAGAGGTCGAGGTCGATGTCCCGTTCCGCATGGCCGTCACTTCGCTCATGTGGTCCAAATACGTGGGCCGCATCGCAGTCGGCCGCATTTTCTGCGGTCGGGTTCGACCCGGCCAGAAGGTCGTCGTGATTCGTGAAGAGGGCGCCCCCGTCAACGAAACCGTCGACACCGTCGAGCTGTTCGCCAAGCTCGGGCGTGAGAAGGTCGACATCGCCATCGCGGGTGACATCGTCGCCATCACCGGATTGCCCGACGTCGAAATCGGCGACACCATCGCCACCGCCGAGAACCCCACAGCTCTGCCCCGCGTCAAGGTCGACGAACCAACGCTGTCGATGACGTTCACGATCAACACCTCGCCGCTGGTCGGCAAGAGCGGCAAGTTCCTGACCAGTCGCCACCTTCGCGAACGGCTCGCTCGGGAACTCGAATCGAACGTCGCTCTCAAGGTCGAAGACACCGATGCCAAGGAGTGCTTCCGCGTCTCGGGTCGCGGACTGCTGCACTTGTCGGTCCTCATCGAAACGATGCGCCGCGAAGGGTTCGAACTCTCGGTCGGCAAGCCGGAAGTCATCCGCAAGCAGATCGATGGCGTCTGGCACGAGCCGTTCGAGATCCTCGAAGTCGACGTGCCAGCGATCGATGTCGGCTCGGTCATCGAGATCGTCTCCACCCGCAAGGGGCAGATGACCGACATGTCCCCCGGTCAGGGCACGCACACGCACCTCGTCTTCACGATCCCCGCGCGCGGCCTGATCGGCCTCCGCACCCGGTTGCTCAACGCCACCAAGGGCGAGGCGATCATGCACCACCAGTTCGACAGCTACCAGCCCGTCGAAGGCGAACTCCCCCGCCGCAAGAACGGTGTCCTCGTCTCCCAGGAAACGGGCCGCACGACCGCCTTTGCTCTCTTCAAATTGCAAGACCGAGCCGCGTTCTTCGTGGGAGCGGGCACCGATGTCTATGAAGGCATGATCGTCGGGGAGAACGCCCGTGACACCGACATGGTGGTCAACCCCGTCCGCGAAAAGAAGCTGACCAACATGCGTTCCAGCGGGGCCGACGAAATGATCCAGCTCGAACCCCCGCGCGACATTTCGCTGGAGATGGCCCTCGAGTACATCGAGGCCGACGAGTACGTCGAGATCACTCCCGACGCGATCCGTCTGCGGAAGATCTACTTGACCGAGAACGAGCGCAAGCGTGGCAACCGCGCTCTATTCGTTGGGGCGGGCTGAGCCGGAAGTCCGACGGGCATCTCGTGGGACGGGCACATTGGTCCGTCCGTGAAATCACCCTCACTACGGACGGGCAATGTGCCCGTCCTACACGAGGCGATCAGTCTGATCGATGAGTCGGGAAACGTGAAGAGTGGGGACTGCACAGCGCGAGCGGCCCGACAATCACATGGCAATCGCGGCCTGATTGAGAACGGTATTGTGGGGGTGCATCTGGGGCATTCCATCCCCGGATTCAGTGGTTACCCGACAGCTGTTTATACTTCACGCGGGACGGATTGAGACGTAGGACGGACGTCCTCGTCCGTCGCTCTGCGAGGCATTCCACACGGACGGACGAGGACGTCCGTCCTACGAAATGTCTCAGTACTCCCCGCGAGAAGTTTATATCTTCCCAAGGACTGGGCTGAGGATGCGGAGCGTCGCAACAAGACGCCATCCGGGATGAGGTCATCTTCCTGACGAAGCCGCAAATTGCCATCGACTTGGTCGACTGTGCTTTGAGCAATGGCGTGCGTGTGGCGTACTGGATGTGTGACAAACTGTCTGGCCGAGACGGAGGGTATCTCGATGCGTTGGAAGCTCGGACTCCAGCGTTTGCGCCCGAGATCCCTAGCCATATGCGGGTCCGGACGAAACAGCCCCTAGGTCGTTCGCCACGCGATACACCGTGGTCCGGGTTATCCGAAACAGACCCCGCACCTCGCCGCTGGTCCCGACCGTTACGAGGTCCGCAGCTGGCACTGCATCCACCGACATGATTTCGTCACTGGCTTGAGCTTCCTCCTCGGCAGCCGCATCCGCCAAGACCTCGACCCCGGCAGCACCCCGAACGGTCCGTCGAACAAGTCCGCCGCAGCCTCAACACTTGGCTCCCTTCACCACGACCTGCCACCGCCACTCCGCAACATAAAAATCGCACACCAGTGCCTCAACCACGCTCGGATCTGGGGTTGAGGCAGGCCGGCCCGGGAGGGCGGCAGCTCCGGCGGGGCCGCGAGCCGGGGGATACGTCGACTCGCCGTCGCGGCTCGGCCGGAGCCTCGCCAGTGCTGTGAACAGGATGCGATCTTCGTGGGGCACGTTTTTTACGTGCCCGTCCTCAGCAGAGCGACAGCCGAAAAAGCGAAGGACTGCTTGCGGACCTATTGTTGACAGCTTGGCCGCAGAGTTGAGGCCACCAGAATCGCCCACAAGAGTCCTCCCCGTTTGCGTTTTTGAGTGTCTGGCGGCCATCTCTGCTGTCTGAATTCACTCCCGAGTGAAGGAGTTTCGCCCGTCCTTCGTCGGACAACGGGCACGTCGAAAACGTGCACCACGGCGAACGGATTCACCAGGATCAGGTTCACCGCACTGGCTTCGCCCTCCCGTCGGGATGGAACCCCAAATCTGAGCGTGGATGAGTCACTTGAACTCAATCCAGCAGCGCGACTAGCAACACCGCACCGCCCAAGCCCCACGCTCTCACACCAAACCCGCTCACTGTACGAGCAACTCGGCGTCGGCGGCGGGGACCAGATCAAGTCCGGCATTCCCTTCGATCAATCAGGAACAGCTGGCTGATCCCCACCCTATGGAAAGACTGGCGCTGTCCAATTAGGGGTTGTTCTTGGGGGTGGCGTCACCCTCGACATTAGGAGTTTCTACGGGAGCTGCGGGTTTGTCGGGGTCAGCGGCAGGCGGCGTTTCGGCAGCGGGTGTATCGACAGCGGCGGTTGGCTTGTCTCCTACAGACGCTGCGGGTTCGTCGGTTGGCTTGACGGGCTGATCGCCTTGATTGGGCTTCGACGGTTCAGCGGGCGGGGCCGGTTTGTCGTCCTCTTTGGCAGCAGCGGGATTATCGCCTTCCGCTGGTTTGGCCGCTTCTACAGGTTTGTCGCCTTCCTGCGGCTCGACAGGTTTTTCACCTTCGGCTGCCGGGGTGTCGGTTTTGGGGACATTGGGGAGTGGCGGAATCTCGGGCAAGCCTTCTTCAACTCCCGCAGGCGTGGCGGCAACCAGCGGCTCGGAGAGATCTTCCGGCTTGACCCGCAGTTCGGTGAACAGTTCCTCGGAGATCACGTAGTACCAATTGGCGAAGCGGGCGTTGAGCACCTTGGCCTTCTTCTCGCCAGAGGTCTTCTTCTCGTCGTATTCCTTCTTCCGGATGCGGTAGACATCGGAGTCGGTCTCGTACTGCTTGAGAGCCGCCTCGTGGGCCGCCTTTGCCTCGGCCAACGGGTCAGCCACGGGGGCTTTGGGGTCGGTGACTGGAGCTGCTGGATTAACGGCCGGGGCTGCGGGGTCAGCGGCCTGGTCGCCTTCTTTCACCTCCGCAGCTGGCTTCGCGGGGTCGGTACTTGGGGCAGCAGCGTTGGCGTCCGCTTTGGGAGCGACCGGCTTCTTCGGTTCGACGGGAGCGGGACCGAGAGCGGCTTCGTCGAACTGAGCGGTAATGAAGACGAAGCGGTTTTTCTTCTGGGTCGGATCAGTTGCGTCGGGCTTCGCTGGATCGGCTGCGGGGTCAGCGGGTTTGTCGCCTTCGGCCTTCGCCTTGGCAGCGGGTTTCTTCTCGGTTTCCTTCGTGCTGCCCGCTTCGATTTCGATATCGGAACCGGTCACGACTTCGCCGAAGCGGAGCATGTAGCTGACGCCGTCGAATGTCGAGACGACGAGATCGCCTTCGTTGGAGGCCAGCCCTTTGCCGGTGAAGAAGAACCCTCGACTCTGGAGGTCGGCGATCGTCGAATTCGTGACCTTCATCGCGCCGTCCGCTTGCAGACTGGCACTCAAACCTTCTGGCTTCGGACGGACGCCGACAATGCCCAGATCGTCAAAGGACTTCAGCATCGCTGTGATCACACTCGTCTTCGGCTTGAGCGTAGCCGCATCAATCCCCTCGACCTTCCAATCGGCAGTCGGGGCGTCGCGACGCAGCACTGACTGCTCTCCCTGTTCGATCTTTTGTTCGGCCTCATTCACCGAATAACGGTCAATGATGATGGTCTGGATGTCGTCCTGCTTCAGGTCGAGCAGGTCGGGCTCGATCCAGTCGGAGAACTTGGTCGACAGTTCGATCTTCACTTCCGACAGGAAGAACCGCTCTTCGTCCGCGTGGCGGATGTAATAGGTGTTCGCAGAGCCTTCTTTCTTCTTGCCGATGATCAAGTCGACCAGGGTCTTGTCGCCGCCCTTGAGGGTAATGCGGTCGCCACGCCCTTCGGTTTCGGTGAGCTTTGTATCGAGCGGGTCGAGCAGGTTGTGCTCCTGGTGAGCTTCTTTCGAGTCACCTGCCGGTGCCCCTCGAGTAATTCCAATCACGCTGGCGGCTGTCGACTTGAGGCGGTCCTTGCCGTCGGCGGGGTAGTTGTTGTGCGAAGGGATGCGCCACTTGCCATCCTTTTTCTCGACACTGAACGTACTCGTTTTCGAGGCCGCTTTGTCGAAAGTCGCGACCTCCAAGGAGGTCGCCGTGTTCGGGTCCGTGAACTCTTTGAAGAACCACTCCCCGATTTCATCACTCTGGTTGAACTTGACCGGACGGTGGGACGTATAGGTCAATCCAGCTGCCCCCAACGAGAGGACAGCAGCAACCACGAAAGTCAGCGTGCGAGGGATCGGATTCATGGTTCAATTCCCGATGAGGGGCCAGGGATTGGGCGAGAGAGAAACGTCCGAAGTCTTCGGAGACTTCGGAAGTTTGCGGCGGGCTAGCGACTGACCAGTCGGTCGGTGGCGGCACCGCTGTCTTCGTTCAGCAGCCGGATGATCAGCACGACGAGACCCAGCACCAGGGCGGGAAGAACGCACAGCAGGAACGATTCGATCCAAGTGCGATTCTCGATCGCTTTCACCAGATCCTTAGACTCCCTGCCAGCCAGCCGAATCGCATTCGCCTTTTTCTGCTCGATCGACTTCTGCTCCAACTCCAGCTTCCGGTTCTCCGCAGCTGTGGCGTTTTCGAGGATCTGGAGCTTCTCGCCGTCGTCCATTTTCTTGTCGTCACGGATGACGGCCAGCACTTTCTCGATGCGAGTTTTGGCATCGGCGAGGCTCTTGTCGGCGTCCTTGGTCGCTTCCAGCTCGCGCTTCTGACGGGCGGCGGAGAACTTGTTCTTCTCGATTTCAATTCGTTCCAGCGTCCGCTGAGCTGGTCGGCGGTTTCGCAACTTGACGTAATCGTCCGAGCCCGCCAGCGTGTCGACGCAGTTCATCACGAACAGCGTGTTGTCGATGACCAGATCCTCGATCTGAGATTCGAAGATGTTGAACATCACGTCATGGACCAAATCGACATCGGCGATGAAAATGGCGTTCGCTTTATTCTCGCCAGTCCCCTTGATGCGGGCTCCGATGATGTGCGTGCTAGTATCGGTCACGCGCTTGGCTTCGAAGTTCGGGCTGCGCTGGCCCCCGAAGCCGAAGCTCTGCGTCGCGTCTTCCCAGTCGATTGAACCCGAGGTCCCATTGTGAGTTTGCAGTAGCGGAGTGAAGTCGACCTTGGCTCCGGATGCCTTACGGATCTCACCCGAGAACCAGGCGAGGATCTCTTGCAGCCCCAATGTGATCGGAGACTCAGAACTGATGCCGGAGTCTTTTTCGTTGGCCCCAGCAGTGACAAACACCAGCTGCTTCGGGAATCGTTCTTCGTGCTTGGGGTGGGGATTCAGGTTATCGAACAGCACGCTGCGGGTGTCCCAGTCGACGCCGATGGCATCCATCAGGGAGGTTGCCTGTCCGCCGTCAGCCTTGGGGGCACCGGGTTGGCCACCCATGCCGAACATGCCGCCGCCCTGGCTGGGCTTGGTCGGGATATTGGGCGAGTTCGCCAAGCCGGGGAATACGGGGGCCGGGTCGTCAAAGATCAATGACGAGCCGCCCGCCTTCACATAGGCGACGAGGTTTTTCATCTGCGGATCGGTCAAAGTCGACGGCAAGATGGCGATCAATACATCGACCGCCTCTTCGTCATCCTGCGGAGCTTTGTCCCCCTTCGGGTCGGCCTCAGCGGGGGCGGGCTTCGCTGCTCCCTTGACGAGAATCGGTTGATCAGGGCTGATCTCTCGCACGTTGTATTGTCGCTTGAGTTCAGTGACCAACCGCCATTCGGGATCGGACTGGAACGACTGCATATTCATGCCGCCGAAGACCTTGGCGTCGGTGGTCAGAATGCCAACGGTCAGTCGCTGCTTCTTGGCCACGGTGCCAATCGCGCGGGTCAGTTCGAACTCGATCGGTGTGCCCTTTTCGAAGTAGGGGATTACCACCTGGTCGAAGCCGCTGCTGGCCACGACACCGAGGAAGACTTCCTCCACGGAGAATCGGCCATCGCGCTCGGTTTGGGCGGGGCGAGCCTGAATCCCCCATTGCGAGGCTTCCTCGGCTTCCTTGCTCAACGACTCGACCGAGACGATGCGGACATCGACCGAACTGCCGCCGATCTTGTCGAACTGTCGCAGCAGGCCCTTGAGCTTCTTCTGGATCTCCAGGTATTCCTTCGGCACGTCCTGCGAGAGATACGCCGTGATCGACACGGGCCGTTTCGGGTCGATGTTCTTCACCACCTCGCGCGAGGTCGGCGACAGCGAGAACAGCCCCCCCTTGGTCAGGTCGATCCGGCTGCCAATCACCGAAACGGCGTACGACAAGCTGACGACCACAACCGCCAGAGACAAAGCGCGGACGAAGTATTGAGCGCCCAAGCTGGCACCGCCGGGGGCACCCTTCCAGTGGCGACGGGCAATCATCACCGCGTTGAGATAGAGGAACAGCACCGCGATCGACGCGAAGTAAATCACCCCGCCCCAGGGAATCACCCCGGTGGCGAACTGGTGCAGATAACCCGACACGCCCAGTGGCTCGCGAATTCCAGCGGCCTCCAACATCGACCGCAGAGCCACCAGCTGGTCGATGAACACAAAGAACGAGGTCATCACCGCAGCCAGCACAAACGCCACGGTCGACGAGTTCGTCAGCGAACTGGCGAACATCCCGACCGCCAGCATCGCGGCACCCGCGAGCCAATACCCAGTGTATGTGGAGAACAACGCTCCATAGTCCGGACTGCCCAGCCTCTCCAGAGCAAATACCAGCGGCAAAGTGAAGAACAGCGCCACGGTGTAAACCGCCAGCACCGCTCCGTACTTCCCGATCAGGATCTCAAAGTCGCGGGCGGGCAGGGTGAACAACAACTCGTCCGTCCCTTGCCGCCGCTCTTCAGCCCAGGCTGCCATCGTGATCGCGGGGACGATGAACAGCAGCAGCCAGTGGTAGTTCTCGCTCAACCGGTCGAGCGAGCAATCGTTGTTTGTGAAGAACCGGCCGTCAAAGGCCAAGGCCACCGCCAAGGCCACGAACGCGGTGATGAACAGGTAGCCGAGTACCCCGGTGAAGTAGCTGGCGACGTTCCGCTTGAGAACTGCAAGGATGACATGAAGCCGCATCGTGATCGTCCGCCTAAGTGTCAGAGGTCAGGCTGTCCTGTCCCTCGTTTGAGTTGTCAGTCCCCCACAATACCGGGGACACTTCATGCTGCGAATGACGGGAGGGTGCCGGTCAGGTCACGCCACCGGTCAGTGCCCGGAAGTGGTGTTCCATGTCGTGCTCTTTGCCTTCCATCTCCTGGACGTTGCCGTCGAGGATCAGTCGGCCCTTGTTGATGAGCAGGACGCGGCTGCACACCGCCTTGACCTCGGTCAGAATGTGAGTCGAGAGCAGGATCGTCTTGGTCTTAGCGAGGCTCAAAATGAGGTCGCGGACCTGGAACGTCTGGTTCGGGTCGAGACCACTGGTTGGTTCATCGAGGATCAGCACCTTGG
>JANPCU010000015.1:0-3043 GCA_031431195.1 Planctomycetota bacterium
GCCTTCGCAAGGTTGACCCCCGCGAGACCCAGGCACAATCGATCCGCCGCCGACCGCGCCTTCACAGGCTGGCCAGCCCGCGAAGGCGCTGAACACATGGAAACCTCTGAAGAATGTTTTGGGAACAGACAAGGCACGGAGGCACGGAGCAGGCCTGTCGCGAGTGACATCACTCCCGTGGAGGACGAGGAATTTGAGACAGGATGGATAGGATTCACAGGATGCTGACTCGTGCAGTGCGTCGTTGATCTCATCCTGTCCATCCTGTCAAAACCTCCGACCCCGAATGCCTGAATTCCTCCGTGCCTCTGTGGTGAATTTCTAATGACTTGTCTAAAGCACTCACCCCGTCGGACGTGACATCTCACGCTCGCTGCCGCACGTTTGGCCAGCCCGCTACAATGATTCATACGTCGTGGAACTCGTCGGAGCTGTCGGACTGCCTCATGATCTTCGTTTTGGACAACTACGATTCGTTCACCTACAACCTGGTCCAACGGTTCGGGGAGATCGACTCGTCGCTAGAGATTCTGGTCGCCCGCAACGACCAGATCACGCTCCCCGAGATTCACGCGCTGAAGCCGGATCGCATTCTGGTCTCGCCCGGTCCGTGCAGCCCTGGCGAGGCGGGGATTTCGAAGGCCCTGATCGAGGAGTTCGGCCCGACCGGTATCCCGATCCTCGGCGTCTGCCTGGGGCATCAGTGTATGGGCGAGGTCTACGGAGCCCAGGTCGTGCGGGCCAAACGCCTGATGCACGGCAAGACCTCTGAGATCCACCACGACGGAAAGGGCGTCTTCGCGGGCCTCCCCAATCCCTTGACCGCCACTCGCTACCACAGCCTCGTCGTCCCCGAAGAAACGCTGACCCCCGAGTTGGTCGCCTGTGGCTGGACCCGCGACCCCGACCATCCCAGCGAGATCATGGCGATGCGCCACGCCCGATACCCGGTGCATGGGGTGCAGTTCCATCCGGAGAGTTTTCTGACTGATGCGGGGATTGAACTGTTGAAGAACTTCTTGAGGTTGCCTCCAGCGAATCCCCAGCGTATGCCGGGGATTGATCCCGCACCGTGTGCTTGATCGTGCCGCCGAGATCAATTCAGCGCTTCACGGCCCAGCGGAGTTTCGCCGGTGCCGAACGCGGGTTGGCGTGCTGTTCATCGTAGGAGGCCCGAGTCACATCGTCGGCGATCTTCGCATATTCTCCGCTCGCCAAGCCCTGCTTGAAGGCGTGCTTCACACGGCGGTCCTCCCCCGAATGGAAGCTCAGGAGCGCCACCCGACCTCCCGGCTTCAAGCACGTCGGCAGCTGCCTGAGTAAGGCGTCGAGGACCTCGAACTCTTCGTTGACCGCGATGCGGATTGCTTGAAAGACGCGCTGGATGGTCCCGGTCGTCGCCTCGGTCGAGGTCCGCGTGATCGTCCTTCGCACCAGTTCCGCCAGATCGATCGTCGTCGTCAACGGATACTCGGCATGGGCCTGCACAATCGTCCGGGCCAGCAGGGCGGCTTGCGGTTCGTCGGAGTTCTCGAACAACACAGCTGTCAGTTCGCGGATGGAAATCTTGCTCAGCCACTGCGCCGCTGACAGTCCGCGCTGCGGGTTCATCCGCATATCGAGTGGGCCGTCCTGCTTATACGAGAAGCCTCGCGCAGGGTCGTCAATCTGCATCGACGAGAGCCCCAAGTCCGCCAGAATGACATCGGCTCCCTCGGGAGCATGCTCGGCCAAGGTCCGCGACAACCCGGCAAAGTTGGTGCGGACGACGACCAACGACTCAGCAGGCACTCCCCGCGCACGCAGTCGCTCCTCGGTCTTGTGCAGCTCCAGTGGATCGGTATCCAAACCAATCAACCGCCCGCCTGACTGAACCGCCTGCAACAGCTCTCGCGAGTGCCCGCCGTAGCCCAGCGTGCAATCGACAGCTGTCTCACCGGATCGCGGGCGCAGGACATCGAGAATCTCTGCCACCATAATCGGACGGTGCGTCCCGGCGGGTGTCTTCCCGCTGGCCAGCACCTTGGCGACATCGGCGGTGTACTTCTCGGGCTGGAGTTCTTTGTACTTCTCCTCGAACTTGCGCGGGTTCTTCCCGGTGTAACGAGGTCGGCGAGTCGGCTTATTGGAGGAGTCAGTCACTGGGGATCGATGGGAAAGAGTGGCGGAATGCGGCCTGGCACTTGGGCAGACCGTTACTGTAACAGAAGTCGTCAGACTTCGGATTGCGGCCTGTCTTTGCCAGGCATCGTGGTGTGTGCATCACTCCGGCGATCGGTCAGACTTGTCTGACCCGTGGGATCGGCTTCCAGCCTGTCAACTCCCGCGAAAAGACAGGCTGGAAGCCGATCCCACGGTTAGCTTTTTCTGTCCGTTCGCCAAAGCGAAATGCGGATGGCTGACAGCTCACCCAGCGTGTAACACTGCGGTGCCGCTTCGCGTCCCCTCCAGTGGTTGCAGATTGAGGGCTGCGCTGGGATATTCCGAAACCTAAAAATACACTGGAGACCGACCGGCGATGAAGACTCTGATTCTGATGCGGCATGCTAAAGCAACGTGGGATCATGACCAGTGGCCCGACTTTGAACGCCCACTGAACCCAGCGGGGGAGGCCGATGCCCCGCGCATGGGGCGGCGCTTGTTCATGGAGGATCTCCAGCCCGACGCCATCCTCTGCTCCAGCGCCCGCCGGACCATGCAGACAGCTGATCTGGTGGCCTCGGAGCTGCGCTGCCCCGACCGGATTCAGCATAAGCCGGAACTGTACCTTTGCCCGGTGTCGGTTTGGGAGGACTTGATTCATCGCCTCCCGGAGGCCTGGAACTGTGTCCTCTGTATTGGGCATAACAACGGGTTGGAGGATTTGATCTCTCTCTTGCAGCGTCGCCGGGCTCCGCTGCCGACAGCGGGAGTGGCCGTCATCGAGCTGCCTCAGTGGGCTGGTTTCGACCGCTCCATCCAGCCGTGGCACATCGAGGTCTGGCACCCGGAAGGCTGATGTGAACGGCAAAGCGAGCGTCCGGCGTCAGCCGGATGGTTGAAC
>JANPCU010000016.1:0-29971 GCA_031431195.1 Planctomycetota bacterium
TGATCGCCCTGCCAAACGGGGGGCAGCTGCCGTTGCGATTGCTGTCGCAGTGGGTGGCGAGCGGACTGCGGGTGCATGTTGTGCTGAGCGTGACTGGAGAGTCACTCCGGTGGTTTCTCGCGGAACTCAGCGTGACGAGCGTGTTCGACTTCGACGGAGCACGCCAGTCGCTGGTGCAAGCGTGCGTGGGATAGGCTTCCAGCCTGTCACGTGACAGGCTGGAAGCCTATCCCACTTGAGACAAGAACAACAAGGGCGAACTTGATGCTGAATGAACAGAGCGTGCGCGGGGCGGTTTCCAGTGTGCGCGATCCCGAAATCGGTCGGTCGCTGGGCGACCTCAACATGGTCCGCACCGTCCAGGTCAGCGGCACCACCGTGCGTGTCGGCCTCGAACTGCCCACCCCCGCTTACCCCGATCGCGAGCGGATCACAGCTGCGGTGAAGTCCGCCCTGACCCCGCAGGGAGCGACCTCGGTGGAGGTCGACTACACGTGGGTCGTGAAGGGGAAGGGGACCGGTGGGGCGATCGGCTTGAATGTCAAGAACGTGATCGCGGTCGGCAGCGGCAAGGGCGGCGTCGGCAAATCGACGGTGGCTGCGGCGTTGGCGTTGGGTTTGAAGCACTTCGGGGCCAAGGTCGGGCTGATGGATGCCGACGTGTACGGCCCGAGCATTCCGCACTTGGTGGGGGCCAAGGGGACACCGGTCGTCAAACAGATCCCGCTGGAAGATGGCCGCGTGATGGAGCGGATCGTCCCGATCGATGTCGACGGGATGCCGACGATCTCGATGGGGTTCATGGTCAAGGCCGATCAAGCCATCATTTGGCGCGGGCCGATGCTGCACAAGGCGCTGTCGCAGTTCCTGCAACAGACCGACTGGGGCACGCTCGATTACCTGATCATCGACATGCCGCCGGGAACGGGGGACGTGGCGTTGACGCTGTCGCAGATGGTTGGTCTGGCAGGAGCAGTGGTGGTGTGTACCCCGCAGCAGGTGGCACTGCTCGACGCCGTGAAAGCGGTCTCGATGTTCCGCACCGTGAAGATCCCGATCCTGGGCATGGTCGAGAACATGACCTGCGAAATCTTCGGTCGCGGCGGGGCTAAGAATAAGGCCGCCGAACTCGGGCTACCGTTCTTGGGCGAAGTCCCCGCGAACGCGCTCATTCGCGAGCAGGGCGACGCGGGCCAGATGGCCGCTCTCTTCTCCGAGGAGAACGCCTCGCGAACGGCGTTACTCCATGTCTGCCAGCGCATCGCCATCGAGGTGGCCAAGTCGTTGCTGGAGACCCCCAGCCTGCCGACGCTGGAGATTCTCTGATTGTCGGCGATTTCTCCGAAATCGCTGGTGCGACTCCCGCTCCACCGAAGGATGTCCGATGAAGTGGACCGATAGTCAGCGGATTCTCCTTACCGGAGCGGTGATTTTCTTCGGCCTTCAGATGCTACCGCACTGGTGGACCGGGTTGCTGGTGTCGGGCATTGGGATGTTTTATGAGCTGTTCGCTGTGGGAATGTTCTTGTTGTCGTTGGTGTGCGTGTTCTTGATGCTCGTGGCTTGGGTTTCCGTGATGGAGCCTACAGCTCGGCAACAACGGCGGCAGTGGTTTTTGACGTTCGGACTGATCTCGGTGATTGCCGTCGCCTGCACCGCAGCAAATGCCGCCTACTCACGCGGGCTGCCGATGGGATCTTTTGCCAAGTCCTTCGACGAGCAGGCCTGGATCGATCCCCAGTCGTCGGAGTATGTCCCAGGGGACATTACTCCCTGCCAGAAGATGCTCGGTGATGTCATTGTGTCCATCGTACGAAACGGGACTCGCGAGGAGATCATCGCCCAACTCGGGTATCCGATTGTGGGACGATTGTCAGGCGCCGATGTCGACACCACTTACTGCACTGGCCCGGAGCGGGTCTCTTTCATGAGGATCGACAGCGAATGGTTGTCGATCTGGTTCGATGAGTCGGGACATGTGACCCGCTGGGAAGTCTGGTCGGACTAGCTCCATTGTGTGTGTGTCCGAAAGGTCGGTACGACAGTCAATTCTGTCTGTTGCACTCTCCCCAAGGCGCACGGCCAGTGCCACTCCATGAGGCAATCTCCCCTTGCTCCCAACCCGGGACGCCTCACCACTTGCCTACCCAATAAACTCCAACTGCACCGGGTTCGGAATGATCCCTGCTTCATACCCTCGCTTTAACAGCAGGGCCACTGCCTCGCGACCGCGCGCTCCGAAGTCGAGGGTCCAATCGTTGACGTACATGCCAACGAACTTGTCGGACTTGGCTCGGTCGAGGTCACGGCCGTACTGCATGGCGTAGGTCAGGGCCTCATCGCGGTGCTTCAGACCGTACTCGATGCTCTGCTTGAGCAAAGCGGTGACCTCTTCCATCGCCTGCTTGCCGAGATCTTTGCGAATCGCGTTTCCCCCCAGCGGCAGTGGCAAGCCGGTCTCCCGCATCCACCACACGCCCATGTCTTCGATCAACGTCAGGCCCTGCGTGTGATAGGTCAACTGGCCTTCGTGAATGATGAGTCCCGCATCGACTTCCCCGCGTTCCACAACGTTGAGGATCTCGTCGAAAGGAACCACAACGTAATCGGCGTACCCGCCATGTCCACCCTCCCCCTTCGGAACGGCTTTCAGTCCCGCCTGCCCCAGCCACAGCTGCATGGAGAGAAACGCCGTAGTGAGTGTCCCGGGGATCGCGATCGTCTTCCCCCGGAGGTCAGCGACCGTACCCGGCTGACGAGCGACGACCATCGGTCCATAGTTGTCGCCGATGCTCGCCCCGCATGAGCAAATCGCATATGTATCGGTCATGTACGCATACCCGTGCAGACTCACAGCTGTGAGTTCCAACTCTCCCTTGAGAGCCCGCCGGTTGAGGGTCTCGATGTCCTGGAGTTCGTGCGTGAACCGGTAACGCCCCGTATCGATCTTGTCGTTGGCGAGGGCATGAAACATGAACGCATCGTCCGGATCCGGGCTGTGACCGACGCGGATGAGTTGGCGGGAAGACATCAAAGACCTTTCGGGGGGCGAGGGGCGCAGGTGTGGCTCAAGGTCAATTCCCTGCTCCGCGTGAGCGAGCGAGTTCGGAAGGTAGCCGAGACATCCCGATGTGGCAAGGAGGCCCGCGATGCAAGCCAACCACTGGAGGGGAAACCTCCAGATACAAACCGCAATTCAGACGGCACAGTAACGGCAATTGCACTACTTCTCGCCCGGCCCTCAAGACACCATGCCTCCATTTCCGTCATATCAGTTGCGGCTCATTGATCGCACTCCCATAATAAACATGAAGTCTCTCGACCGGCCCCCTGATCAACGGAATTTCGATGCGAATCAGCCCTCTGTTTGCGATTGCAGTTCTGTGGTGGGCGCAGTGCGGCGTGGCTCCGGCAGGTGATAACTGGCCCTGTTTCCGAGGCCCGACTGCCGATGGGAAGTCCGATTCGACCGGGTTGCCGACCACCTGGAGCGAGACCGAGAACATCGCCTGGAAGACGCCGCTCCCCGGGCGCGCGTGGTCGTCGCCGGTCATCTGGGGCCAGCAAATCTGGTTGACCAATGCCACCGAAGATGGCAAAGACCTCTCGGCGTATGCCCTCGATCGCGACACCGGCAAGATCCTCCACGACTTTCTCGTCTTCAACGTCGAGAAGTCGCAGGTCATGCACAAGTTCAACAGCTATGCCTCGCCGACTCCGGTCATTGAGGAGGGACGGGTCTACCTCAGCTGGGGCAGCTACGGCATCGCCTGCGTCGATACAGCGACGGCGAAGGTGTTGTGGGAGCGTCGTGATCTGCTCTGCGAGCACTTTCGCGGCCCCGGATCGTCGCCGATCCTGCATGGTGATCTACTGATTCAGCACTACGACGGTTTCGATTTCCAGTACGTGGTAGCCCTGAACAAGCACACCGGCCAGACCGTCTGGAAGACCGACCGGCCCCAGGATTTCGGCACCACCGATGGGGACGTGAAGAAGGCGTTCGCCACGCCGATCGTCATCACTGTCAACGAACGCGAGCAACTCATCAGCCCGGCCTCGAAGGGGATGTTTAGCTATGACGTGAAGACCGGCGAGGAGATCTGGCGGGTCACCTACGAACCGTTTTCGACCCCGGCCCGACCGCTGTATCACGACGGGGTGCTGATCTTCAGTGCGGGATTCAGCAAGGGCGTGATGCTGGCCGTGAAGGCCGACGGGCAGGGGGACGTGACCAAGTCGCACATTGTCTGGAGCGTCGACAAGGCGATGCCGTCCAAGCCGTCTCCGCTGCTGGTTGACGGGCTGGTCTATGCGGTGCAGGACCAGGGGGTCGCGACCTGCCTCGATGAAAAGACCGGCGAGGTCGTTTGGACCGGTCGGCTCGGTGGGAACTACTCCGCCTCTCCAATCTATGCCGACGGCAAGCTCTATTTCCTCAGCGAAGAGGGCAAGACCTCGGTCGTCGCCCCCGGTCGGGAGTACAAGTTGCTGGCCGAGAACAGCCTGCCGGATGGGTTCATGGCCTCGCCCGCAGTGGCCGGGAAGGCGCTTTACTTGCGCACGCGGACGGCGCTGTACCGGGTCGAGGCCAAGTAGCCACGTTCGCCAGAACTTCACCCGCAGCGTGGAAACTGCCTCTCGCGAACGCTATTCTCCGCCCGGATTCTGAGACATGGGACGGGTTCGCGGATCAACTCTTGTGCATGTGTGCATCGCCACATCGGAGCTGGGCCGCGTGGCGTTGTGGCCGTATGCCGCACCGGGTTTGCCGCTCCTGCTCTCGCACACACGGATTTGAGGATTTCTCTCATGAGCATGGCGATTGCCTA
The DNA here is from genome assembly GCA_031431195.1 of Planctomycetota bacterium. GTDB lineage: Bacteria > Planctomycetota > Planctomycetia > Planctomycetales > Planctomycetaceae > TH-plancto1. The sequence goes on from JANPCU010000016.1 coordinate 4,833, forward strand.
CATCAAGGCCCGGCAGATCCTGGACAGCCGCGGCAACCCCACCGTCGAAGTCGATGTCGAACTCGAAGACGGCACGATTGGCCGGGCGGCCGTTCCGAGCGGAGCGAGCACCGGGGCTCACGAAGCTTGCGAACTCCGTGACGGCGACAAGAGCAAGTACCTCGGCAAGGGGGTGCTGAAGGCCGTTCACAACGTCAATGAAGAACTCGCCGACCTCCTTGAAGGGATGGACTCTTTCGATCAGGCGGCTGTCGACCACGCGATGATCGAGTGCGACGGCACTCCCAACAAGTCCCGCCTCGGGGCCAATGCCCTCCTCGGCGTGTCAATGGCCACCGCCCACGCCGCTGCACAGGTGAGTGCCCAGCCGCTGTTTCGTTATGTCGGCGGAGTCGGGGCGAACCGCCTGCCCGCTCCCATGATGAACATCATTAACGGCGGAGCACATGCCAACAACGGCATCGACCTGCAAGAATTCATGATTATGCCGCTGGGGTTTGACACCTTCAGTGATGCCCTTCGCGCGGGCTGCGAAGTGTTTCACTCGCTCAAGAAGGTGCTGCACGACAAGCACCTGTCCACAGCTGTGGGTGACGAAGGGGGTTTTGCTCCCGACATCAAGAACAGCGAAGAGGCGATCCAGATCGTCCTGACCGCGATCGAAAAGGCCGGGTACAAGCCGGGCGAGCAGATCAAGCTGGCCCTCGACTGTGCCTGCACCGAACTGTTCGATGCCAAGACCAAGACCTACACCGTGGAAGGTCGCAAGCTGGATCAGGGCGGCATGGTCGACCTGCTCGCTGGCTGGGCGGCGAAGTACCCGATCTGCTCGATCGAAGACGGCTGCTCGGAAGACGATTGGGAAGGCTGGAAGATGCTGACCGATCGCCTGAAGGGCAAGTGCCAGATCGTCGGCGACGACCTGTTCGTGACAAACACCACGCGGCTTCAGCGAGGCATCGACGAGGGAATCGCCAACAGCATCCTGGTCAAGGTGAACCAGATCGGCACCCTGACCGAGACCATCCAGTCCGTGAACCTCGCCCTTCGCAACGGCTACACGGCTGTCATGAGTCATCGCTCTGGCGAGACGGAAGACACGACGATCGCCGACCTCGCCGTGGCCCTGGGCACCGGCCAGATCAAGACTGGTTCCGCCAGCCGCTCCGACCGCATCGCCAAGTACAACCAGTTGCTGCGGATTGAAGAGATCCTCGGAGCCAGTGCGGTGTACGGCGGGACGATCAAGTAAAGCGTGTCAGCCAAGACTTCCGAAGTCTCGAATGACTTCGGAAGTCTTCACGTCTTGATTTGCCGTAAAAGCCCCAATTAGCTGCGACGCGTAGTCTTCGAAGCGGAGCATTCCGACACGCCCCGGCTTTCGAAGTCTCCCAAGACTTCGGAAGCCGGGCGATTTTATGGCTCGGGCCGCTCGCCTTGCGACTCCTCAGCCCAAAGCAATCTTTTGACGATACGCGTGGCGAGCGGTCGAGACAGAGAGAGTTGCTCATTGGTATATTAGACCTCCATCTTCTCCTAAGCCAATCGTGTGTCGAGGAACGCCTGTGAATACCTTGCTGACTCGCTCTGCCTGTTTCCTAGTCGCCCTCGTCGCATGTGGGTGTGCGGCCTCAACGCTCCTTGCCGCCGACAAAAAACCGAACGTGTTGTTCATCGCGGTCGATGACATGAACAACAACCTCGGTTGCTATGGGCATCCGTTGATTCAGTCGCCGCACATTGATCGGCTGGCGAAGCGGGGGACGAAGTTTGAGCGGGCGTACTGCCAGTTCCCGTTGTGCTCGCCGAGCCGCTCGTCGCTGATGACCGGCCTGAAGCCCGACACGACGCGGGTGTTCGACTTGCAGTACCACTTCCGCGATGAACTGCCCCAAGTGGTCACGCTGCCCCAGCTGTTCATGAACAACGGCTATTATGCGGCCCGCGTGGGGAAGATCTACCACTACGGTAACCCCGGCCAGATCGGGACCAGCGGGCTGGACGATACGACCTCGTGGAATGAGTTCTTCAACCCCAGTGGCCGCGATAAACAGGAAGAGAAGCAGCTGACGAACCACACCCCCAAGCGCGGACTGGGCAGTTCATTGAGCTTCATGAAGGCCGAGGGGACCGACGAGGAGCAGACCGACGGGCTCGTCGCGGCCAAAGTGATCGAGCTGATGGAGTCCCACCGCGACCAGCCGTTCTTCGTGGCCGCCGGGTTCTACCGCCCGCACTGCCCGTATATCGCTCCGAAGAAGTACTTCGACCTGTACCCGCTCGATGTAGTGCAAATGCAGTTCGGCTCGCGCGACTATCTGACACTGGTTCCGGAACCGGCGCTGGCCTCGACCAATCCTTGGCCGTGGTTTGGAGTGACGGAGGACCAGAGCCGCGAGGCGCTGCAAGCTTACTGGGCGACCATCAGCTTCGTTGATGCCCAGGTCGGCAAGCTGCTCGATGCGGTCGACCGTTTGGGGATCTCGGACAATACCGTGATCGTGTTCTGGAGCGACCACGGGTATCACATCGGCGAGCATGGACTGTGGATGAAGCAGAGCCTGTTCGAGAACTCGGCCCGTGTGCCCATGATTATTGCGGCACCGGGGCAGAAGGCTCCGGGGGCTGCGTGTGGACGGACCGTCGAGTTGGTCGACCTGTACCCGACGCTGGCGGATCTCGCGGGCCTGACTCCGCCCGAGGGCTTGTCGGGGAAAAGCCTGCGTCCGCTATTGGATGACCCGCGTGCGGTCTGGGACAAACCCGCCTTCACGCAGGTCCAGCGCGGTGGATTCCCCGGCCAATCAATCCGCACCGAACGCTACCGCTACACCGAGTGGGACTCGGGAGCCAAGGGGACCGAGCTGTATGACTATGACTCTGCCGAAGGAGAGACGAAGAATCGCGCCGATGATCCGGCCCTGGCGGAGACGATCGCTAAGCTGAAAGCACTCCTCCACGCGAACCACCCGGAGAAAGTGATCGGGGGAAGTGCGAAGAAGAAGCCAGGCAATTGACGCATGGCATCGACCCGATTCGGAATCAGGCCAGCGGGTCGTGACCGCCATCAGTATCGGGAATATTCATCAAACGGGAAGCACAAAGTGCGGCTCGCACTCCGAGTCCGCGAGTGCCAGACGCACTTTGTGATTGCCTCGGGGACGCAAGGCTCCGGACGGCTTGTGCGACACGGTGGATTCGTACACAGATTTATACAGATTCCAGAGGGCAGACAAGCCCTCAGCCACCCCGGTGCGCAGCCGTAACCTCTCTCCTGATCTGTGAAAATCTGTGAAATCTGTGTACCCCACCTCCCCGTCGATCGTCCGTCACCGACAGGGAAAATCCTCACACTTGCTGTGGATGAGGGAGGCTGTGTCTGGGGGTTATGCTCCGGCTGCACAAAGTGCGGCTCGCACTTGAAGTCCGCTCCCCCTGAAACTCGTCTTGCGATCCTCTTCGACCAGCCCCTACGATCCTCGCCTAATCGCATCTCGAAGAGTGGAACGCCATTCCGGATGTTGAGCCGTTCTGCCCCCGTGGGCAGGCTGGACAGGATGTCCCTTTGCAGTGCAGGTCCTGGAATGAGTTCAGGTTCATCCCGATTGAGTCGTCGACTCGATGAAGCCCATTTCCCCTCAAAGTGGAACGCGCTGATCCCGGCCCCGTCGACGCTGCTGGGTGACGATTCATTCACCAGTGATCCCGTCTCGCAAGCTGTCGCGTCCGCCCGCGACTGGTTGCTGGATCATCAGCACATTGAAGGGTACTGGATCGGCGAACTCGAAGGGGACTCGATCCTCGAGTCGGAGTACATCCTGCTGCTGGCCTACCTGGGGCGTGGGCAGTCGGAGCTAGCCCGCAAATGTGCCCGTACAATCCAGCAGGAGCAACTCCCGACCGGCGGTTGGGCGCTGTTCCCCGGTGGCCCACTGGAGGTCAGTGCTTCGGTCAAGGCGTACTGGACCCTCAAGATCACCGGGCATGACCCCGACGCGGAATACATGATCCGCGCCCGCGAGGCCATCCGCGCTGCCGGGGGAGCCGAACGGGTCAACAGCTTCACCCGCTTCTATTTCGCCTTGCTCGGGATCATTTCGTATCAGCAGTGCCCCGCTGTGCCGCCAGAATTGATGTTCATTCCCCCTTGGATGCCGTTCAATATCTACGAGATGTCGGCCTGGTCACGAACAATCATTGTTCCACTCAGCCTGATTTGGGCCTTTCAACCGGTGGTCAAGCTGCTGCCGGAGCATGGGATCAGCGAACTCTTCTTGCATGTCCCCGAGAAGTTGCCGGTGACAATGCCGCCGTCGGGACAGCTCGACGGTCTGAAGGGCCAGAGCTGGGTGAACTGGCACAAGGTGTTCGGGGCGATCGATGTCACCTGGAAGACGATCGAACGGCTGCACATCAAACCGCTGCGGAGTTGGGCAGTTCGCCGGGCCGCACAGTGGATGCTGGCCCGGTTTGCCAAGAGTGATGGACTCGGGGCGATCTTCCCGTCGATCATCTGGAGCATCATTTCGCTCAAGTGCCTGGGGCACTCGGAATCGTCGCCGGAGGTCCTCGCGGCTCTCCATGAGTTGGAGAAGCTCACCATCCACGAGGGGGACACCGCTCGGTTGGAACCGTGCCGCTCGCCGGTCTGGGACACCGCGATCAGCGTCATCGCCCTGCGCGAAGCGGGCGTCTCGGCGGACGCAGCTCCCCTGCGGATGGCGATTGACTGGCTCCTCTCGAAGGAAGTGCGCAGCCGTGGCGACTGGTCCGTGCGTCGGCCCGATGTCGAGCCCGCCGGCTGGTACTTCGAGTTCCACAACGAGTTCTATCCTGACATCGACGACACCATCATGACGACGATGGCCCTGGCGAAATGCCTGCCGGGGGATTCGCACGCCGCCTGGACGGCGGAGTTCGTCCCCGGTGAGACCAAGTCTCGCCATTCGGTTCCCAGCGACAAGGTCAACACCGTGATCTTTGGCACGACGACCTCTGGGGCGCGAGCGGCCGCTGATGTCGATCGGATGCGTCCGATGCTCGATGCCATCGAGCGGGCTGTGCGCTGGATCTCGGCCATGCAGTGTCGCGAGGGGGGCTGGGCAGCCTTCGATGCCGACAACGACCGCGAGCTGTTCACGCGCGTCCCGTTTGCCGATCACAACGCGATGATCGATCCCCCGACCGCCGACATCACCGCGCGCACGCTCGAGATGTATGGCCGACTGGGGGTCGGGGCCCATCATCCGACTTTGCAGAGAGCGATCGAGTTCGTCTGGAACGACCAGCAGCCCGACCACAGTTGGTACGGTCGCTGGGGCGTCAATTACCTGTATGGCACGTGGCAGGTGCTGGTCGGCCTGACCGCCGTCGGTGTGCCAGGGAACGACCCACGATTGCAAGCGGGAGCGAGCTGGTTGCGTCGAACTCAACAGGCTTGCGGCGGCTGGGGGGAGACTCCGCGCAGCTATGACGAGCCGGAACTGCGCGGCACCGGAACACCGACACCCTCGCAGACGGCCTGGGCCTTGATGGGACTGATGGCGGTGGGGGATCTGGACTCGGACGAGGTCCAGCGCGGCGTGCAGTACCTGTTGGAATCGCAGCGCCCCGACGGCACCTGGGACGAGCCGGAGTTCACGGGCACCGGGTTCCCGCGAGTGTTCTACCTGCGGTATCACCTGTACCGCCACTACTTCCCGCTCATGGCCCTGGGGCGTTACGCGGGATTGCGGCGGTCTCAATCGATTGAGAAATAGTCTTCACAATCACCGATTCTGGCCGGGGACCGCGTGCCGTAGACTCACGAGCCAGAACGATTTCGCTAGACTGAGTTCATCCCCTGAACTCGTTCCGAAATCCGTCCCGAGGCACTGATGCCGACTCCCGCTGCCACGATGACCTGGTTCGGTGACGCTCTCACAGGCTCGATTAGTCTGATCGATCAAACGCTGCTCCCGACCGAGTTGGTTCACATCGACTGCCGGACTGTCGCCCAGGTCTGGGAGGCGATCAAGATGCTGCGGGTGCGCGGGGCACCCGCCATTGGAGTCTCGGCGGCGTATGGGGTCGTCATCGGCGTGCAGTCCACGGTTGACGACTCTCCAGAACAGTTCCTCACGGTGTTAAACTCAGTCGGTGCCGAACTGGCCGGGAGTCGACCGACAGCTGTCAATCTCTTCTGGGCCATCGACCGCATGCAGCGCGTCGGGCAGTTGCTGGCTCATCTCCGGGGGACGGAGCGTGTGGAGTTTCTGCTGGCCGAGGCCCGCCTCATCGAAACCGAAGACCGGGCGATGTGTACCGCCATCGGTCGCGTGGGGGCGGAGTATCTGCCTCAGTCATGCGGCGTGCTGACTCATTGCAATGCGGGGGGCCTCGCCACGGCGGGGGACGGGACGGCACTGGCGGTCCTTTTCGCGGCTCATGCTCAAGGCAAACGCCTGCAAGTCTACGCCGACGAGACCCGCCCCCTGCTGCAAGGTGCCCGCCTGACCAGTTGGGAACTGATGCAGCGCGGCGTTCCCGTCACCCTCATTTGCGACAGCATGGCGGGCTGGGTGATGCACGAGGGCCGCGTACAAGCGGTCATCGTCGGAGCGGACCGCATCGCCGCCAACGGAGACGCCGCCAACAAGATCGGCACCTACTCCGTGGCTCAGCTGGCAGCTGCCCATCGGATTCCGTTTTACGTCGCTGCACCAAGCAGCACGTTCGACCTGACGCTTCCCAATGGCACGGGCATCCCCATCGAAGAGCGGGCCAGCACCGAGATCACGCATGGCTTTGGCAAGCAGACCGCACCGACCGGCGTGGAGGTCTACAACCCCGCCTTCGATGTCACCCCGGCGCACCTGATCCGGGCGATCTTTACGGAGAAGGGAGCGATCGAACCGGTGAACACCGACACCGTTCGACAGGTTCTCTCGCGAGAGACTACAGACAGAGGGGTTCGTGGCTCACAACCCATCGTTGAGCGGTAGCAAGTGCGGCGCACTTCTCGGAATGGTGGGCCTGCGCCCCAAGCGGCTGGTCCCACCCTACGTCACTGGTCTACTCACAATCCTTCATTGAGGGGCAGCAAGGCCTCGGGGATGAAGCGTCCATCCTGGCGCACGAGTTTCCCGTCGAACCAAATCTCCCCGCCGCCGTACTCCGGTGTCTGGATGAGTACGAGATCCCAATGCACGCGGCTGCGGTTGCCGTTGTCGGCGGTTTCGTAGGCTTGGCCGGGGGTGAAGTGCAGGGACCCGCCAATTTTCTCGTCGAACAGTGTGTCGAGCATCGGCTTCTTCACACGGTTGTTACAGCCCAGCGACCACTCGCCGATGTAGCGGGCCCCCTCGTCCGAGTCGAGAATCTGATTCAGCCGCGCCGTCTCGCCTCGGCACTCGGCGTGGACGATCTTCCCGTCTTGGAGTTCGAACTTGATCCCCTCGAACACGGTCCCCTGATACAGCGAGCCGGTGTTGTAGCTGATGACCCCATTGCAGCTGGTACGCACCGGAGCCGTGAACACCTCGCCGTCCGGGATGTTGCGGCGACCGTTGCAGGGGATGACCGGGATGTCCTTGATCGAGAATCTGAGGTCGGTCCCCGGCCCCTTGATCTGCACCTGCTCGGTCGCCAGCATCAGCTCGCGGAGTGGTTCTTGCCGCCGGGCCATCTCGGCGTAGTCAGCAGTGCAGACATCGAAGTAGTAGTCCTCGAACGCCTCGGTACTCATGCGGGCCAGTTGGGCCATTGAAGCCGTCGGATAGCGCAGGACGACCCACTTCGTCTTCGGCACACGCAACGCCGTATGCACCGGCTGCCACCAGAGCCGCTGGTACAGGTCCATCTGCTCGGGTGGCACATCAGCCATCGCGTTCGAGTTACTGGCCCCGCGAATGCCGATGTACGCCTGCATCTTCGCCATCGTGTCGCGCTCGATCTCGCCGATCAACTGCATGCCGGTCTCGGTCGCGGTGCGGTACAGCGACCGCAGTACGCTGGTGTTGCGGAGCGAGACGACGGGATGCGCCCCCTTCTCCGCCGCGATCTCGACGAGGTTCGAGATCAGCTGGGGGTCGGGCAGGTCGAACGCCTCGATGAGTACCTTCTCGCCGGGTTCGAGGCGGGTCGAGTGCTCGATGAGGAGCCGGGCGAGTTTTTCGATTCGGGGGTCACGCATGGGAGGATGCCTTCAGTCATCGGGGGGCCGCAAAGCAGAAAGATAGAGAATCTTCGAGAAAAGATCAGCCTCAACCAGTCGGGATGGCGGGGTCAGGAGGCTTGGCGGATGGCCCTGCGGGCAGTGCGTCATCCACCGGAGAGGCTCAGGTCGCCCCCAGCGGCTCCCGGTGTGCTTCACCGCCTACTTCAGCAAAGTCAGACGAGAGGCATGATACGACAACACCTTCAATGGCTTGGCAGTATCCTGGTCTTCGATCAACACGACCCACACCAACCAACCCGGCGCGAGTGTCTGCTTCAGCTGGAGACCCGATTCAAACGAACACGTCGTTGGCTGTCCCGCAGCAATCGTCACCTGTGATTCTGATCCACTGGAACGAGACACCTCGTTCATTTCGAGATCAAACACCAGCATTCGAGTCGACAGTTTCACCACTTGGTCTTTAGCGGCCATCTTCCCCTTGCCCACCCGGTAATCGATGCGACATGACACGGCTGGCTCTTCCGGCAGTCGATCGTCGGAGGCTGCCAAGGTGACTGTTGTCGAAATCACACTGGCATCAAGGCTAGGAGCAGTCAGGTCGACCCACTGGCTCGCAGTCGAATCCTTTAAGGCCGAGGTGTCCTGCAATACATATCCAAGACGAATCAGAGTCTGATGTAAGTTGGGTTCCTTGTGCTGCACCGGCTCTGGCGGTGAGCCAAACCCCAACGCCACCACGGAAGAGAGACAAAGGATCGCAGCCAAGCAAGCACGTTTCATAGACATTTCTCCACACGCAGGCTATCCGAAAAGCCAAAAACCATCAAACCGCACTGGCGGAAGGGATAAAGGGGTCAGGTCTGAATGGCTCTGTCGCCGCTGCATTTTTCGCCTGCTGACGCGGGGATTGGACTGGGGCGACGGGGATCAGAGTATTATGATCGATACGGCATGGGGTGTTCTTAAGGGGCTCCGCATCTTATCGATTGGAAATTTGCAGGAGCAGAGTCTCGATGTGGTCGTTATTCCAGCCGGCTTGCTTCCGTTGCCGGTGATGCTGCCTTTGAACTGAGTGTCCTGCGTCAGAATCATCAGGGCCAGCTGCCTCAGCATCGAAGTAATCACGGGGCCGTTCCCTTTGCGAATGCGGCTCGAATCTTGTGCAAAAACGAGATCGAGCATCCAGTGTAATTGGTTCTCAATCGACCAGTGGCCGCGAATGGCCTTGGCCAGGCGTTTGACTTTCACGGGGAGGATACTGAGATAAAACTGAGCTTCGTGCTGCCTGCACTTTCGGGCATCTCTCCCTCTCATACCGCGAGTCTGAGCAGGCGTTGGAGCAGGTTGCGGATTATTTGGGGGAGGGGTGCGGCGGTGGTCTGCTGGGATAATTCATTGAGCAGGCCTTGAGTTTGTAAGGCTTTTCGCTTGTCGGCGTGGGACGGGCGACGATCGGCGGTGTCCCAGGGCGAGTCGTTACGCTGGGTCAGCTGCTGGGCTTTCAGGGGCCAGGCCCACAACTCGGTCAGGGTGAACAGCCTCAGATTCAGGTGCCAGCAGCCGATGTTCGACCAGAGGTTGCGGTCCTGTTGCTGGCCCGCGCCCCAGACTTCTTTCACATCGTGGAAAACCTGTTCAATCGTCGAGCGATCGGCGAAGGCTTCGATGATCTCGCGGACGGTCGAATTAATGTTTGTACAGGATAAGAACTGCGGTCCGTGGCCCTCTTTGATAATGACCATGCGGATCGTGCCGCCGAAGGTCTCATGCGTGGCGAGGAACGTCTTCGTGGTCTTCACCACATCCTTCCCAGAGACCGGACAAGTGACCTCGGTCCAGCCTTGTGGATGGGCCGCGCGCTTCGCCAGGGAGGGGCGGTTCACGCCGTACTTACGAGGTCGTCCGCGACCGGGGTTCTGCACCACCGCAGGCACGTCATGCAGGGCCGCGTCTTTACGGAGGCAACCGACCACCGTGATGCCGTGCTCCATCAGCGGACGCACGAACGGCATCGCCGTATAGGCTCCATCGGCCACGGCCCACATCGCTTTTCCCGCAGCCTGGATGCGGCGGGCGGATCACAACACGAGTTCAGCGGCTTGCACCCGCTTGGTCTGAAATGTCCAACGGGACTCGGGTGGAAGCTTCTCGATATTGACCTGACGCACGTACAACCACGACCAGATCGGCAGCCCGATCGACCCCCACAACGAGTGCCGCACACAGACCGCCAGCGTCACCCAGACGTGACCGTAACAGAACTCGTTCCCCGTCGGACCCGGCGTCGGATCATGATGCCGTATTCAGCTCTCTGGGGCCGCCCCCGCGACCTGCGGACCATAACGCTTCGTCGGCGTGTCATCGATGACCAACAGCACACGTGACTCGTCTTTTAAGACACGCTGTAATACTAACCCCAAGACACGATCACCGAGCGACAGCCAACCACGCCCGACCGTCTGCAAGAAGTCATCGTATCCCCGATTATCGTCCTGCAATCCTCCCGCCCGCCACCACGTCGTGACCGTGCGTCGACCACTGGCAAACAACATCCCCAACATCACCAGCGGCAACCGCCAACGCGACCGACCATCGATCGCCGCCGCCAACCAGTCGGCCCACTCTGTCCATTCCTCGGGTGCCTGATACACTGCCATCCGTGGCTCTCCGTGGGTTGCGTTCGGTGCGTCAATTCACCCGAACTCTCCCCGATGAGCCACTTTCATTGGCAGATCACTTTCCCCTGCCCATCCACGGACTTGCCCCAAAGTGCAGCACTTTTTCCACGGACCTACTCATGGAACTCGACGACGAAGTCTGTCTCTGCTTCCATGTCAGCAAGCGCAAGCTGCTGAGCTACATGCGGATCAACAAAGTCCGTATGCGGCGGGCGAGTCAGCTGTGCGAGTGCAGCGGAGCCGGGACGGGGTGCGGGTGGTGCGTGGGATACTTGAAGTGGCTGTTCGCGCAGCAGAATCCCGAGGCTGCGGAGGCCGAGGCGGCGCATCATGCGGAGCCGACTTCGGCGGAACATCGTGCGGGGCGCTCCGTCTATCTCAAGCAGAAAGAGGAGGGCTGAGCGATGCCACGCAATACTGTGAGATCGACTCGCCGGGAGGCCCTGTGGCAGATCGGCGGCGGGTTTGGGGGTATCGCCTTGGCTGGACTGCTCGCGCAGGATGGTCTGCTCGCGGACGACGCCCCGCTGCTGCGCTCCGTCGGCCTCCATCACCCGGCCAAAGCCAAGTACGTCATCCAGCTGTTCATGAACGGCGGGGCGAGCCAGATGGACACGTTCGACTACAAGCCGGAACTCGACCGGCTACATGGTCAGGCGTTCGATCCCGGTAACGGGGTGCATGTCGAGGCGGCCACCAGTGTCCCCGGCAAGGTGATGAAGTCGCCGTTCCCGTTTCAGCAATACGGCGAGTGCGGGCGCTGGGTCAGCAGCATGTTCCCGCAGGTGGCGCGACATGTCGATGACCTCGCGTTTGTGATGTCGATGCAGTCGCGGACTAACGTGCATGGCCCGGCCAGCTACTTGATGAACACTGGGTTTCTACTGCCGGGGTTTCCGTGTCTGGGATCGTGGGTGTCGTATGGACTGGGTCGGCTGACGGACGATCTGCCGACGTTTGTGGTCCTGCCCGATCCGAAGGGGCTGCCGTATAACCAGAAGGGAAACTTTAGCTCGGGGTTCCTGCCGGTGGCGCATACCGGAACATCGCTCAACCTGAGTGCCGCCTCGCCGATCAATGATCTGTTGCCCCCCGCAGAGGCGAAGCAGATCACCTCCGCCAGTGAGCGCGAGGGACTCGATCTCTTGAGGGAGCTTAACGCCAAACACCTCGCCGAACATCCCGGCGACACCCGCCTCGAAGCCCGCATCTCCAGCTACGAACTCGCTGCCAAGATGCAGCTGGCCGCCCCCGAGGCGTTCGACCTCTCCCGCGAAAGCCAGCCGACGCAGCAGCTGTACGGGATCGATGACCCGGTGTCAGCCGACTTCGGGAAGCGGTGCCTGACCGCGCGAAGACTCGTCGAGCGCGGAGTGCGTTTCGTGCAGCTGTGGAGCGGAGCCGGTGGCCCGAGCAACAACTGGGACAACCATACGGACATCATCAACGAACTGCCGAAGGTGGCCAACGCGACCGACAAGCCGGTGGCGGCATTACTAGCCGACTTAAAGGCGCGTGGGATGTTGGAGGAGACGCTCGTCCTGTGGAGTACCGAGTTCGGCCGCATGCCCTTTACTCAAGGAGCCACCGGTCGCGACCACAACGGCGGGACGTTCACGAGCTGGATGGCCGGGGCGGGCGTGAAGGCCGGGGCCACCGTCGGCGAGAGCGACCCGTGGTCGTGGAAGACCGGGGAGTCGAAGCTGACGACGTACGACTTCCACGCGACGGTGCTGCACTTACTCGGGATCGATCACGAGAAGCTGACATACCGCCACAACGGGGCGAACCGGCGGTTGACCGATGTGCATGGGCATGTGCTAACGGGGTTGGTGGAGTAGCGACGTGAGGATTCTGCTGGCGAGATGGACACATTGCATGCAATCGATTCCAATGCGGCGCACGAAAGCCGTTAGCTGTCACTCCGTTGTTCATGCTTCCCGATCGCCAATCCATGCGTCTGGTCTCTACCCGAGAATCGATTGAAAGAGGCGAGATCTCGCTACTGGCGATCGTTGAAACGCTGTTGGCAATGGGCGTGCTCATCGGGACGACGTACTGGTTCGATTCCGTACTATGGCTCGCTGGGGCATCCGCACTTGCTCCTTTACTACTTCTTTCCATTGAGGACACCGTTTTGAGAGGAATGAGATGGAATCGATGGACGAGAAATAGGTATGGACTGACGTATTCGTATGTCAGCATTTTGCTCGGAATAGGATTGGCGGGAGGCTGCGGCTGGCTCATTGGTGGGTGGTGGGCACTGGTCATCGAAATTGCCCTATGTGGAACATTCTTCTACCCCTTGTTGGTCCTCCAATTCATTATCATTCGTGTAGGGACCACGCTGGTCTCAATACTCAATAGTCCACTACGTTGCCTTCTGGCGATTCCCAAAAACTGGCGGGGTATCGTGCTCGCTACCGATAGCGTGACACCACCGGAATTTCTGTTGGGTTTAGGCGTTGGTCCTGAAGTTGCATTCATTGACTGGAAGAAACTTACCATCTGTGGACGTTGGATGAGAGTCAGTTTTTTTCTGGGGATGTATCCGCTGACCGCCGCTTATCGCTGGTCTGTAAAGGCGACATGCCTGATCTATCTGCCAATAGTGTGGCTAGTGTACAAGGCGAAGTTCACGCCGGGATCAATGCGGGAGACTTTGGAGGACTTTCGCGACGACGACATCCAGTGGGTTCGTAGGGTGCTGGCGATTGTCGCTATGAGTGCATTGGCCCTCAAGTTCACGCTGCTGTGGTATCTGACCGATGTGGTGCCGTGGGTAAAAGCGAATTCGCCGATTTGGGTGTTGAAGATCGTGAAGGATTGGAACCACTACATCGTCCCGCACGAGATTCCGCCGTGGCAGATTGCTCCTGCGTTCAACGGAATTCTGGCCATTGGGCTTTGGTTCTATGCCCGGAAGATGCTGCGAAAGAAGGATCTGGCGGCTGAGGAGAATACCATCCTTGCGGTCTGGCGCACGGTCACGACGTTGACCGCGGCTCTCTCGCTATACACCATCGCATGCACTGTACTCATCACTTGGAAGGCCGGGCACCTACTGGAGAATATTCAGCGGCTGTGGGACATGACAGGGAAGCAGTTGCTTCCCTAAGAACGGAATAAATTCCGTTCTACGTACCAGAGCCCATGAATTCGACGATGACTCTGTCGGCCATGCAGCGACCGTCGCGGGTCAGGCGGACGTGATCCCCGGCCAGTTCGAGTAGCCCCTCAGCGATGAATCGGTCATACGCTTCCCCGGCGAGGGACTCCAATTCAAGACCAAAACGCTCCCGAAACGCGGTGCGGGAGATGCCGACGCACGGGCGGAAGCCGAGCATCACCGCCTCGCGGGCGGAGCCTTCTCGGTCGAGTTGTTCGCTCTCGCCCACTGCGGGCTCACCGGCCAGCGTGCGCTTCAGCCAAGTGGTCACGCTGCGATGATTCGTGCGCCGCACCCCCGCTATATACGCTGCTGCTCCGGGGCCAAACCCGTAGAACGGTTCGGCTCGCCAGTAGACGTGGTTGTGGCGGCACTCCAAGCCGGGCTGGGCGAAGTTCGAGATCTCGTACTGCGGATACCCAGCTGCGGGAAGGCGGTCCATCACGGCCTCGTACATGTCCCGTTCGAGGTCGTCGGGGAGCTGGCTCAACTGGCCCTTCAGGCGGCGCGACCAGAAGGCGGTCCCAGCCTCGAACGTCAGGCCATAGGTGGAAATGTGCTGCACGTCGAGACGGATTGCTTGGTCGATCGTATCGATCCAGTGCGCGAGCGTCTGGCCGGGAATGCCGAAGATCAGATCCACCGAGACGTTCGAGAAGCGGTCAAGCAACCGCCGAACCGCATCGGTGGCAATCTCGCCATCGTGATCGCGTTCGAGCAACTTGAGGAGTTCGGAGTCGAACGTCTGCACACCCAGACTGACCCGGTTGACCCCGTGACTCCGCAACACCGCCAGCTTGTCATCCGTCAGCCCGGTGGGGTTCGCCTCGATGCTCCACTCATATCCGGGGGCCAGTCGGAATTTGCGAAGCAGCAGCGAGCAGAGTCGGTCGAGTTGGTCGGCGGACAAGTAGGTCGGCGTGCCTCCTCCCAGAAACAGCGTGTCGATCTCCGGAGTCCCCACCAGCGTCGCCAGCTCGATCTCCATCGCTCGCAAGTAGTCCTCGACCAGATCGCCACGTCGGGCAATCAGTGTGAAGTCGCAATACCCACAGCGATGCGAACAAAACGGGACGTGAATGTAACACGCCCGTGGTGCGGGGACGACGAGTCGCTGGGGATCGGACGTGGGTGTTGACATCAGTCCGAAGGCCGCATGACGGGAATGGGTACGTATCGTGTAAGCCGGCCAGTGAGTGCCCTCGCTGGCCCCCGATCGATCACGGGCACAACATGAAAACAGGCACGGTAAGCTCGCAGCTTACCGTGCCTGTTTCTATCAATGTGTGTCGTGGCGTGGGACTTGACGCAGCTGCGACCCGATTACTCGTCGGCGACGTAAGGCAGCAGACCGATGAATCGAGCCCGCATGACAGCCTCGCGAACCGCGCGTTGGAAAATTGCCGATGTGCCACTGCGACGACGAGGCTGAATCCGGCCTTCGCGGTCGACCAGGCCCTTGAGCAACTTTACGTCCTTGTAATCGACGTAGACGGGACGCGGAATGACGCCGTCCGGAGCGAACCGGCACTTCAATTTCTTCTTGAGACGCTGCCGCTTCTTGCGAAGCTTGCGGACGTCTGTCTTGGTCATCGGATTGGTGGTATTGGGCGCATAGGCCATGGATTGATCCTTCGATCAAGGTCCCACTCACCTCACGGGGAGGAGCAGAACCGGCACAATGAATGGCCGCCACACACCGTGACTAGCCGAATTGTTGATTATGGATGATCTCAGTGAGAAGATCAACTCAGGCGTCTGCCCGCGTCTGGCCGTGCCCCGGCCGGACTCGACATCACCGCGAGAGCCAGGTTTCAGCATGCGACCCTCGCTGACGAGTCGGGCGGGGGGCGAAGCGTGGCGGGTTGTTGAGGGACGCCAGAATTCTGGGGATTCTGCTACGATTTGTACTCTACGACTTTGTCACTTGGGAGAGACAACATGAGGTTCCTACGGATCGTCGCCCTCTCGGTAGCGACCTGTGTGACAGCTGTGTCGAGTGGGGCCGAACCGGGCGTGCGGATCGTGTTCTCCGGCGGGAAGCATCAGCTCCAACGCAATTCCGAGCCGTACTTCATTCGCGGAGTCGGCGGCAACGGACCGCAGCAGCTGCTGGTATCACTCGGCGGAAATTCGGTGCGTACATGGGGCGCTGAGGGACTCGGCGAGACGCTCGACAAGGCTCAATCGCTGGGACTCACCGTCACAGCGGGGATCTGGCTGGGACAGGTGCGGCAGGGCTTTGATTGGTCCGATGCGACCAGCTTGATTAAGCAACGCGAAACCGTGCGGGCCGCCGTCGAGAAGCATCGCAATCACCCGGCATTACTGATGTGGTCGCTAGGCAATGAGATGGAAGACGGCGAGGGGAAGAACGGAGCGGTCTGGTCGGAGATCAACAATTTGGCTCGGCTGGTCAAGTCGATTGATGCGGAGCACCCGACGATGACCGTGATCGCGGAACTTGGCGGGGACAAGGTGAAGAATCTGCATGCCCTCTGTCCCGACATCGATGTCGTCGGCATCAACTCGTATGCGGGCGGACCGTCCGTCGCCGAGCGTTATAAGAAGCAGGGCGGAACCAAGCCATACGTGATGACCGAGTTCGGCCCGCCCGGGATCTGGGAGATCGGCCAGGACGAGATCGACGCCTATCCCGAACTGACCAGCACCGAGAAGGCCGCCAAGTACCGCAGCACCTATCAGCAGTCGGTCCTCGGCGAGCCGAATCTCTGTCTGGGTTCGTACGCCTTCCTGTGGGGCGAGAAGCAGGAAGTCACCGCGACTTGGTTTTCCATGCTGAGCGGCGAATCCCGTCTCGCCGCAGCTGACACGCTCTCGGAGCTGTGGACCTCGAAACCGGTTGCGAACCGCTGCCCCGTGATTGAGACGCTGACGTGTGAGGGAAGCCGCCAGCGTAAGCCCGGTGAGACGGTGCAGGTGTCTCTCAGGACCTCGGACCCCGAGCAGGACGAACTGGCTGTCACTTGGCAGTTGCGGTTCGATGCTGAGCAGTACGGGACCGGGGGCGACACCGAAGCCGCTGCTCTGGCCGTCGACGCTGCGATCATCAAGACGTCGAGCACGGGGGCCGAAGTCAAGCTGCCGGCGGACGGCGGGCTATACCGCCTGTTCGCGATCGTGAAGGACAAACAGGGCGGGGCAGCTGTGGCCAATATCCCGCTGCGAGTGGATGCGGCTCGGAAGACGATGGTGGCTCGCAAGGCCGATTTGCCGCTGGTGCTGTACTCCGAACCGGAGACGGCTCAGACCTACATCCCCGCCGGCTGGATGGGTGATGCCAAGGCGATCAAACTCGACCCAGAGCATGCCGAGAAACCGCACGCGGGCCAGACGTGCCTGCGTTGTGATTTCACGGCGAAAGAAGGTTGGGGCGGGGTTGTGTGGCAAAGTCCCGAACAAGACTGGGGCGACCGTCCCGGCGGCTTCGACTTGACCGGGGCGAAACGGGTGAAGTTCTGGGCGCGCGGCCAGAAGGGCGGCGAGAAAGTGACATTCTCCTTCGGCATCCTGGAGAAGCCCAAGCCCTATTTCGACACCGGCAAAGGGAACGTCGAAACCGTGCTGACCGCCGATTGGAAAGAGTACGAGATCCCCCTCGACAAACTCGATCTGACTCGTATCAAGACCGGTTTCGTGTGGACTTTGGCCTCCAGCGGCGAACCGATCACGTTCTATCTGGATGATGTCCGCTGGGAATAATGATGCCAGCGGTCACTTGCGCCGGGGATACGAGGTGTGAACACTCTGCACAGGGTCCGTGAGGCAATGGCCGGATGGGCTGTTTACTGGCCGCTGGTGTGGCTGAGCACGAAATGACCCGCGAGGGCGTCTGTCGACGGGTCATTGTCGAACAAGCCGCCCGAGTTTCCCCGTGGAATCCAGCCGCAGCGCGGACTGGTCGCGGGGCCCTCCCGATGAAGGCCTGTCGAGAATGGGCTGAGCAAGCGCTGGAGCTGGCTCACGCGGCTCGTCGAGCGGACGAGATCAGCAGCCCGCCAGGGGCGACAGAATCTCGCATGGTGGCCGCGTTCCCCGGTCACACTGCCTCGGTTTTCGCAGGCTTCTGCCGTCCTTAACGGGACTCGTTGGGTGGGTCGGGACCGCCCTCCCACCGTTGAAACGGTGGGCTATTTTCGGGTGTCCCTCGCGGGACAATGGCGGGAGTATGACGGGAGTTTCCTGTGGTAACACGGACCTGGGCAGCCGTGCCTAAGTGGGGTGCAAGAGCGACTCGAAGCCGAGGGTTTCAGCGTTGGATGGCGACCACACTCCTTCGGAACTGTGGCGGGTACGTTTCCACGGACCGATCGCCTCACTGCTCTGCTTACAGAGTCGGGCCACGTTGTTGATGTTGCACAGTCGACCGACAGACCCGGGGCTTGGTCACCATTCCCCACGATGCTCTTGAGTGCTACGCAGCCATGAGGCGTTTTCGGCACACCGAATTCGAAACCGTTTGAATTTTATTTTTGACTGCGGTACATCGGGGTTCTTAGCCTTCAAAGATACGGTCCCGCACTTGTGCTCTCTCACCGCACGAGCGGCGTCCGGAACTGGCAGGAACTTTGATCATGGACGCTGGCACAACTGACCCCACGGAATCCTGGTTCATGCGACTGGGAGAGAACGCCGTTCGCTCGACCGTCATGGCCCTCGTCTTGACGGGCCAAATGCTGCCCGCTGGGGCTGTCTCGGCTCAAGAGGGACCGACGCCGCCCTCCGTATCATCACCAGATCAGCTCCCCCCGCTGCCCATGCCGGAGGCGAGTATTCCGCCCGCTGCGCCCCTCCCCGAAAAGATCGTGGAAGAGGCAGCAACCGCTGAACAGGCCGCAGCTGCCGCAGTCCAGGCCGCCAAAGACGCAGCCATCCGTGCTGTTGAAAACGCATCCCCCGTCCAGCCAACAGCAACTCCAGAGGTCGCTCCTCTTCCGGAAGGCACCCACCAACTCGCCGACTGGACGATGATCATCCGTCCTGGATTCGTCCCTGCCAAACCAGTCGCACACGTACTCGATCAATGCGTTCTGGTGCCACCTCCGCAGACCAGTGTCTCGGTCCCCGTCACCGTGAACGTTCACAACAACGTGTCCCCCCACCAGTTCCCCTGGATGTGGTCAGTACCAGCCACCTATCCGACCCAGTGGAACGCTCCCACATCAGCATACCTGTTTCAGCGGCCTCGCCCGTATTGGAAACTGCGAGGAGACTTTCATCACCTGGCCCCGTTTATTCCCGGGTACTGGTACTAAACTTCTCGCGGTGAGAACTGAGACATTTCGTAGGTCAGACGTCCTCGTCCGTCCGTGAGGAAAGCCTCACAGAGCGACGGACGAGGACGTCCGTCGTACGTCTCAATCCGTCCCGCGTGAAGTATAAACGTTCTGCGTCTCAGTACATCGTTTCGAAAAGCGGTCTACGCGTTATGGCGGATTCAGAATCTGCCTTCAGTGCGCACAGGCAGGCATCCCTGTGACACTCTTGCGTGGGGCAGACATGCCTGTCTGGCTTTCCCCAAGAGCAATTCTGAATCGGCTCTAATCATCGGATTCCACGGAATCATCGTCCTTTTTCTTGAGCACTCGCCGCCGCGTGGCACTCGGTTTCTTTTCGGGTTCGACTCCGCCCAGCGCCTTGCGGACTGTCTCCAGCAGCACATCCATGGCAAAGGGTTTGCGCAAATAATCGACAGCCCCTAGCATCTCGGCGTAGGCCTTGTGCCGACCGCCCTCATTGGCCGTAATCATGATGACCTTGGGCGGTGCGGGAAGCGTGCGCAGGAACTCCAGCACCGGGAACCCTCCCATCCGTGGCATCATCATATCGGTGATGACCAGGTCGGGCTTCTCCGTCGTAATCAGTCGTTGCCCATCGATGCCATTCGTTGCCAGCACCACGCGATACCCCGCTCCGTCGAGCACGGCGGACAACGTTGATCCGATCTCGCGGTCATCCTCGATCAAGACAATAGTGGACATGGCAGCTGAATCTCCGGAACGGTCGCGAGTCACCTTCGACCTGGGTGAATCTGCATGATACCCTTTCAGGAGTCCTCTGTCAGGGATCGGCGACACACACTCGTTGTCTGGTCTGGTTCGTTGGGAAAATTTGATGTTCACCGGTCTCGTGGAAGGCTTGGGCTCCGTGGTCTCACTGACTCCGGACAAGGTGTCGCTGACTCTGCATGTCGCAGCTCCACCCGAGTTACCGGAAGTGGGGAAGGTACGTCTGGGAGACAGCATCGCCCTCAATGGTTGCTGTCTGACCGTCATCGAGATCGCGGGGCAGATCTGGAGTTTTCAAGCAGGCTCAGAAACCCTCTCTCGCACCAATTTGGGCCAACTCAAAGTCGGTGATGTCGTAAACGTCGAGCGGTCGCTGCAAGTCGGAGCCCGGCTGGGGGGCCACTTCGTCCAGGGACACGTCGACGCCCTGGGCTCCGTGGCGGCGATCGACCAGGAGGGGGAGTGGGTCCACATGACTTTTCGCGTCCCTCCGGCTCTGACTCGTCAGATGGTCGAGAAAGGCTCGATCACCGTGGATGGGGTCAGCTTGACGCTGGTCTCGGTCATGCCGGACCAGTTCCGCATTGCTCTGATTCCACACACCCTGCAAGTCACCACCCTCGGTCGTCGCGCCATCGGCGATCCGGTCAACATCGAGACCGACATCCTCGGGAAGTACATTGAGAAGATGCTGTCTCCGGGGTAGGGGGGGGACCGGAGTGAATTGCTTCCGTGACTGCCGCCACTCCTGGGAAGGTGCAGCTCCATGCCAGGTGATTTCTGTCAGAGTGGCTCCGTTGGCAGGCGGATGGTAATTTGACTGCCAATCATTTGTGTTGCCCCTCTGTACTGTGGCCCGTTGAGAATTCTCGATGGCCATCATGAGTCGCCTTCTATGAGTCGTCATTCCGATCTGCAACGTGTCCTCGAACTCGGCATCGTCGCCATCATTCGGGCTCCGAGTGGAGACCAGTTGGTACATGTGGCCGAGGCACTCTACGCGGGCGGGGTGGATGTGATCGAGATCACGTTCACGGTCCCGTGCGCGATCGACATCCTGGCTGAGGTCAGCCGCAAACTCGGCGACAAAATTCTGCTGGGGGCGGGGACGGTCCTCGACTCCGAGACCGCGCGGGCCGCGATGCTGGCCGGGGCGGAGTTCATCGTCACCCCAGCTGTGCGGCCGTCGGTGATCGAGATCTGCAACCGCTATGATAAGATCGTGATGAGCGGGGCCTTTACACCGACCGAGGTGCTGCACGCCTGGGAGTGCGGGTCGGATGTCGTGAAGGTCTTCCCGGCCGAGATTGGCGGGCCGACGCACATCAAGGCCCTGGCCGGTCCGTTCCCGCAGATTCGTCTGCTCCCCACCGGCGGCGTGAACCTCCACACGCTGTCTGACTTCGTGAAGGCCGGGGCCTGTGCCGTTGGCCTGGGCAGTTCGCTCGTCACCAAGGAACACCTCGCCAACCGCGACTTTGCGGGGATTCAGAAGCTGGCCGAGGCGTATGTCGCCAAGGTCAAAGAAGTGCGCGGGAAGTGACCCCGTGGGACAGGCTTCCAGCCTGTCATCTTCTGGAAGTGACCGACTGGAAGCCCCAGGATTCCGCTTACTCAGCAGTGCGTCCTGGGATTCCAGAGCAGGCGATGCAGTCGAGTTGTCCACAGATTTCGCAGATTTTCACAGATTCAGGAGGAAGAGAGACGCAGCTCTCAACACCTCTGAATCTGCGTCAATCTGTGTAATCTGTGGATGAATCTCTGCAGCCTAGCCCAGTTCACAAGTGGCTCGATTCGATTCATTTTCTGTTGTGTTCCCATTCATTGTTGAATCTTCCAACATCGAAACGACAGGCTGGAAGCCTATCCCACTTGTCCGCGTTCCATTCCTTGAGTCGCCATTCCAACAGGCTCCACCCCCCATGTCCCTTCCCCGCATGTACCGCATCCGCCAGTCGTTCGACACCCCGCGTTTGGGCGATGTCGCGAACGCGGTGCGCGATCAAATGACCTCGCTTAGTCTCGCGAGTCGAGTGAAGCCCGGTCAGACGGTCGCCATCACCGTCGGCAGCCGAGGCGTGGCCAACGTCGCTCTCATCACGCGCGAGATCGTCCAGCACTTCCTCGCCCTCGGTGCCCAGCCCTTCGTCGTGCCTGCCATGGGCAGTCACGGCGGAGCCACTGCCACTGGGCAGCGGGCACTCATCGAGAGCTTTGGAGTGACGGAAGAGTTCATCGGCTGTCCGATCAAGGCCACGATGGAAACGGTCATCATCGACAAGACGCCGCAGGGGATTCCAGTCCACTTTGACCAGCACGCCAGCGAGGCGGATCACGTCTTCATCGCCAACCGCATCAAACCGCACACGATGTTCGTAGGGCCCATCGAATCGGGCCTGCACAAGATGATGTTGATCGGCCTGGGGAAGCACGCCGGAGCGGTCATCTATCACCGGGCGATTAAGTCGTTCACGTTCCTGGAGATCATCCGTGCGGTGGCCGATGTGGTGGTCCAGAAGTGCCGCGTACTTGGCGGACTCGGCATCGTCGAGAACGCTTTTGAGGAGACCGCCCTCGTCGAAGGCGTGCCCGTCGAAAAGTTCTACGAGCGCGAGTGCGAGCTGTTGGAAAAAGCCCGCGCGTGGATGCCGCGGCTCCCTCTCAACGACATTGATCTACTGGTCATCGACGAGATCGGCAAGGAGATCAGCGGCACCGGCATGGACACCAACATCGTCGGTCGCAAGTTCAACGACCACGCCGCCACAGCCGACGACACCACCAACTGCCGCCGCATTTTCATTCGCGGCCTCACCGAAAAGACCCACGGCAACGGGACCGGCATCGGCCTCTGTGAGTTCACCAACCGTCGCACTGTAGAGGCGCTCGACATCGACTCCACGACCGTCAACTGCGTCACCGCTGGACACGTCACCGCTGCAATGATCCCGGTCAACTTCGTCACCGATCGCGAGGTCGTGAACACGGCCCTGAAGACTCTCGGCCTGACCGAGCCCGAGGACGCCCGCGTCGTTCAGATCCGGAACACGTTACTCTTGGAGGAGATGCTGGTCAGCGAAAGCTGCCTGCCCCAGCTGAAGAACAACCCGCGAGTCAGCATTCTCAGCGGTCCACAGCCGTGGGAGTTCGATCTTCAGGCGAATCTGAAGGAGATCTCCCACGGGCATTGAACCGCTTGTCGGTGAGCCTGGCCTTCGATGTCCGAGTGCGTGATGACCCAGCCCATGGCATTTATCGGCGTGCGGCTGTGGTGATTCGCCCTCACCAGAATGCGACTTCGGGCATTCTCTGCGATCCATCGATTGTGACTTCGTGGATCTGTAGGATAAGTCAGTGGGGAAAGCTGAGCGGTACGCGAACTCTCTCTGCTCGCCTGGAGCTTGGACTACGGAATTCGATCTCGTCACAAGGTGCCAGCATCCCCAATGTCGAAACCAATCCTATGACACGTCCCTCGACAGTAGTCTCGCAGTCCCCGGGATTGAACGGCGAGATCGAACGCCACAGGGACACCAGAAACGTACTCCACACCAACGCGGACAGTCCCCATGAACTGGCTTCAACACGCCTTCGACACCCGTGGACCGGACGAGCCGCCCACAGCTGCCCAACTCGCACTGGTCGAGAAACTCAGCCATGAACTTGTCCGTCGCCGACTAGCGCTGCCCGCGCTGGTATTTCTGGAGATGTCCCGCCCACTCAACACTCTGGGCGCCCAAGCCCTGCACTTCTTCGCCCCGGTACTCAGTATGTTCACGGGACCGAGAGCGACAGACATCAATCTGTCGAGCCTGCCTGCCCCCACCGATGCCCCCATGCAAAAACCACTCTCCGCCCACGAGCTTCTCGCCCAATTCCTCGAACGCTCCGACTCCATCACCTTCCTCAGCGACCGCATCGAAGCCTTGGAAAAAGCCCATGTCGTAGCCGAAGCCGCTCGCGAGCCACAGCCATAACGGCCCGTTCTGGAATCCGAAGTTCTTGGTGTCGAGTGAGCCGAAGCCATCACAAAATGTGGGGCGGGTTGAGCAAGATCATCGTTTCAGGGACACCCCTGTGGTCTCGATTCCACGCGAGTTGTCGCGGCCCCAGTGCCGGAGAGCGGGCACGCACGCCAAATCAAAGGGGTTTAACGTCTCTGGTTGATCGAAGTGCTTCGGGGACCGGAACTGGTCGTCGTACGCAGTGCGATGCTGATTCTCAGCGGCATGATGGTCATCTCGGCGTGTGGAGTGAAATCGAACTCCCCGGCCGTCTTGAATCTCGTGGAATTTGAAACACCTCACAGACTGATCCAAACAACGTCCGCCAACAGATCGATCCGATTGACGAATGAGCCGGACTGGTCCCTATACTATTGGTTATGAGCCAGGGATTTCTCGGATTTGATGCTTCGTTGATGCTGGACGTGGTCGTGTGCGCCCTCGTCCTCGTCGTGCCCGTCATCATCTACAGCTTGTACCTGGTCAAGGTGCGAAGGAACTACGCCCTCCATGCCGCGATCCAGACCACACTGGCAGTCGTCCTGCTGATTGTCGTCGTCGCCTTTGAGGTCGACATGCGTCTGCATGGTGGCTGGCAGAATATCGTGAACAAGAACCCCGAGGCCCCACGCCTGGTGGGCGAGGCCTTGTCGCAAGTCCGGACAGTATTGCTCATCCACCTGGTCTTTGCGGTCTCGACGCCGCTCTTGTGGATCACGACACTCGTCCTGGCCTGGAGACGTTTCACCAACCCGCCTCAGCCGGGTCTGCATAGCCGCCCCCACAAGACCCTCGGCTGGCTGGCTACACTGGACTTGGTCATGACCTCGGTGACGGGGCTGGGGTTTTACTACCTGGCGTTTGTACGGTGACGGCGATGTAGCAGATGTCGTGAGACTTCTGCCTTCTGATGCGTCGCGAGATGTCAGCAGAATTCTCAAGAATTCTGCTACGGAATCACCTGCGACGCTCAATGCCTCCTCACCCCATCGAAAGCAAGTCCTCTGCGTGAACAGGCAGCCCGAGTCTTACGATGCAGGTTCGTTCTGACGGACCCTGGATGGCAGAGGACTCGGCCATGGATGGCAGTCTGCGGATTTC
>JANPCU010000017.1:0-3885 GCA_031431195.1 Planctomycetota bacterium
CTGTGAGCGGCAGCGCGCTCGCCGCCGGTTCTTCAAGGCGATCGGTGAGCGGAACCGGCGGCGAGCGCCGTGCCGCTCACATCGGCTCTCGATTCGTCAGTGTTCTCCATCCAGTACCACCTCTTCATGCGATTCCCGTACCACTCGCTCGGCGGCCCGGAGACCGAAGAGCCAGAACAGTGCGGGGTGGACGAAGAAGTCGAGCAGGGTGGAACTGATGACGCCGCCGAGAATGACGGTGGCGACCGGGTAAAGGATCTCTTTGCCGGGCTGGTCGGCTGCGAGAACGAGCGGGATCAGACCGATCCCCGCTGTGAGGGCTGTCATGAGGACGGGGGCCAGACGTTCGAGTCCGGCACGCACGATCATCTCCTTCGACCAGCTTTCTCCCTCGTACTTCACGAGATGCAGGTAGTGATTGAGCAGCAAAATTCCATTGCGCGACGCGATCCCCGCCAGGGAGATGAAACCGACCATCGCGGCAATCGAGAGCGTCTGGTGCGTGAGCACCAAGGCCGCCACCGACCCGATAAACGCCATCGGTAGGGCAGCCATGACTTGCAGTGACAGATTCACGGATCGGAACATCGTGAACAGCACCAGGAATACCCCGACCAGCGCCACCAGAAACAGCGCCCCCAGTAGTCGCGACGCGTCCTGTTGAGCTTTGAACTGCCCGGCGAACTCGATGTAGTAACCCGGTGGCAGCGTTGCTTGCAGGGCTTTTAATCGCAGCTGAATGTCTTGCACGACATCGACCACGCCGCGATCCGACACGTTGCACTGGACCACGATCCGGCGGCGGACGTTCTCGCGATTGATGGAGTTCGGTCCACCCGATTCGTAAATCTTCGCCAACGTTTGCAGTGGAACTTGGCCACCGCCAGGTAGATCAATCGCCAATCTCCGCAGGGCATCAATGTTTTCTCGAACATGTTCTTCGAGTCGCAAGACCAAATCGAATGTTCGCTGACCTTGCAGGATCTCGGAGACGGTGACACCGTTCATCGCGGTTTCGATGAAGTCGTTGACCTCCACGGCACTGATGCCATGCAGCAGTAGCTGGTCTCGATCGAGTTCAATTCGCAGCTGGGGAATGTTCGTCTGCTGTTCCACGATCAAGTCTTTGACCCCTCGGATGCCCTCGATGTCGGCTTTGACCTGCTCGGCTTTGTTCCGCAGCATGTCGAGATCGTCGCCGTAGATCTTGATCCCGATCTGTGCCTTGACCCCCGAGAGCATCTCGGAGATCAGGTGCGAGATCGGTTGCTCGACAGCGGTCACGATGCCCGGGATTTCATCCATCACCTCTCGAATCTCGGCCAGTTGCTGTTCGCGGGTGCGAGGAGACTTCGGGTCCAGCTCGATGATGTACTCGCTGATGTTGACAGGATCGGCGTGTTCATCGAGTTCGGCTCGCCCGGTTTGGCGGACGAACGTGCTGATGTCCTGGATCTCAGTCAGTCGGCGTTCGACGGTCTTGTTAATCTCAATGGTCTGTGCCAGCGAGGTGCCGGACGGGAGCAAAACGTTGAGCTGGATCGCCCCCTCGTTGAACGGCGGCAGGAAGTCGCGATCAAGTCGCGAGACGCACAGCCCCGCAAACGCCACCGCCAGCAGCACGGCGATCAGGTTGCAGCGTGGGAAGGTCAAACTAAAGCGAATCACCTTGTCGGCCATCCATTTGAGGAACCGTAGTAACGGGCCGTCCTGAGTATGGGCCGAACGCTTCTCCGACCCCAGGAACCAGTAAGACAGCACGGGCGTCACTGTCAGCGAGACGATCAGAGACGCGAAGATCGAGACGACATACGCGATGCCCAGGGGCGTGAACAGGCGGCCTTCAATCCCCTCCAACGCGAACAGCGGCAGGAACACCAGGCACACGATCATCGTGCTGAACACGATCGAGTTGCGGACCTCGGTGCTGGCTCGAAACACGACGAGCAACGGGTGCAGCGGTTGGGGCAGGCGGCTATTCTCTTGCAAGCGGCGATGGATGTTCTCGACATCGACGATGGCATCGTCGACCAGTTCACCAATCGCCACCGCCAGACCGCCCAGCGTCATCGTGTTGATCGACATGCCGGTGAGTTTGAACACGATGGCCGTGATCACCAGCGACAGCGGGATGGCCGTCAGAGTGATGAACGTCGTGCGGAAGTTCATCAGGAACAGGAATAGAATCACGACGATCAGAATGCCGCCATCCCGCAGCGCCTCGACCACGTTGTGAACCGCGCGATCGATGAACGAACTCTGGGAGTACAGCGGAACAATGCGGATGTCCTTCGGAAGTGTCGAGCGAATATCCTCCACAGCTTCCATGATGCGTCGAGTGACGAGCAGGGTATCGGCTCCGGGCTGCTTGGCGATCGTGAGGGCGACCGATGGTCCACCGGTGAACGTGCCGTCGGCATTGCGGATGTAGGAGCCACTGTCGCCGCGTTTGCCCTGCGGGGCTTCGATGATGCGGGCCACTTGAGCGAGAGCGATCGGTCGGCCTTCGCGATGTGTTACAACGACTTTTTGCAGGTCATTAATCGATTGGATTCGGCCTAGTCCCCGCACGAGCAGTTCGTTCGGCCCCTGTTGATCGAGGTAGCCGCCCGTCGCATTCTGGTTGCTGCGTTCGAGGGCCTGCCGAATCTCACTGAGGGTCACGCCATACCGGGTCAACGACTCCGGTTCGATGAGAACGTGGTACTGCTTGCGACCGCCCCCCTTGGTGAACACCTGGGCCACCCCCGGAATCGTCAACAGCCGTTGTCGAACCACCCAGTCCGCTTGCGTCCGCAACTCAATCGGGTCGGTCTTCCCCCCCTCACTCCACATCCCCAGGATCAGAATCTGGCCCATGATGGAGGACACCGGGGCCAACTGAGGGCGAACTCCCGGGGGCATGCGATCGGCCACCACGGCCAGCCGCTCGGCCACGATCTGCCGGTCGACGTAGATGTCGGTCCCGAAGTTAAACTCGACATGGACGACGGACAAACCGATCCCCGAGATGCTGCGAACTGCCTGGACCCCGTTGGCTCCGTTGAGAGCGGTTTCTAGCGGGAAGGTGATCTGGGTTTCGACCTCTTCGGGAGCCAGTCCGGGAGCCTCGGTCATCACCGTCACGCGCGGCCGATCCAAATCCGGGAACACATCAATCGGCATCTTCAGTGCGACATATGTCCCATACCCGGTCAGAAATAGAGCCACGGCCAGCGTCAGCAGACGTTGATGGAGAGCAAATCGAATAATGGCGTTGAGCATGGGGAGTCGGGGGTCGGAGGTCGGGAGTCGGGAGCAGGAGAAGCGGGCTGCGGGAGTCGAGGCGTGGTGTCTTGAGTCGAAAGGCGTCCCTCCTGCTCCCGACTCCTGACCCCCGTCTCCCGACTCGCTACCCCCTTCTGCCGGGTTCAAGGGATGAGCGGAGACCGGAGAGCATCCGGGTCAGTTCTTCGGCGAGCGTGTAAGTGGACTGGAACACTGCCTCACTTAGGAGATCGAGAGACTGCGACAGGTGGAGTTGTGACACGACCTCGAGGACGGAGCCGTAGGCGATATCGAGGAAGCGAATGAACTCCGTATCGCTTTTCCGACCCGAGCCTTCCGCGATGTTGGACGAAATCGAAACCGATGCTCGTCGCAGTTGCGATGTCAGCCCAAACCGCTCATCGGATGGAAACTTGGCCGTGATCAGATAGATCGCTTTCGAGAAGCTGATCGACTTCTGCCAAACATCGAGCTTTTCGAAACGAAACATGGTGGGCTCCGAGGAGTCGGGGGTCGGGGGTCGGGAGCAGGAAAGTCTGGGAAGCGGGCAAAGTGAGTGGGTGAGTGGCCAGGCACGGAGTTCAGCCGAAGGCGTCCCTCCTGCTCCCGACTCCCGAC
>JANPCU010000018.1:0-3711 GCA_031431195.1 Planctomycetota bacterium
CCGTGCCGCTCACTGGTCCAGAGTTTTTACATTCCGGTAGGTATATTTCCCGCTGTTCTGTTCGGCGAGCTTCATGAGAAAATTGGACACCGGCTGACCCGTGGCCGAGGTCGCTGGCTCCCCAGTGCCGAATTCAATGCAGTGGATACGGGTGCCCAAGCGGTTGCGGCTCTTGAGCGAGTCGAGGTCGGCTTTACTGAGGGCGGGCTCCGCTCCGTCGGTCAGCAGAAAGATCACGTCTGGGTTGTATTTCAGGGCTTCCTGAATCGCGGGCATGTGGCGGGTGCCGCCGTCCGGGCTGACCGACCGTATCTGCTCGCTGACTTGCAGCCGCTGTGCATCGGTCCCGAAGAACATGGGAAACCGGTCCTCGCGAGTCGCCAGCACGAGCGGGGCGTTGTTGTAGAAGATCACCTGGAACTGCTGGACCTCGGTCAGGCGGCTCAGGCTGGTGAGGAGTTCTGCCTTGGCCGCGCGGAAGGCGTTGTGCTCCTCCATACTGAACGAACGGTCGATCACGTAGACGAACTTCTTACCCGCGTCATTGACCCCAAACAGGGAGGTCTGTCCCGCACCGGTTCCGTTACCTCCATTGATGCCTCCGCCGCCGCGCGATCCGGGGGTTCCGCCGCCCTGCACGCCGGAAGCTGCCGTACCTTGCGAGGAGCCCCTGGCCGCAGTCACCCCTCCCAAGCCACTCAGCGGAGGCGGTCCACCGATTCCTATGACCTTCGGCGAGTTTGCCGCACTCGGTAAGCTCAGCGGCACTGGCGGCCCGTCCGAAGTAGTCGGAGGGGCGAGTTGTCCCGGCACCGACCTCGGAGGCACAGACTCGGCTTCCACCGGACCGGGGGACGCCTCAGCACCGTCCCCAATCGCCCCAGGAGCAGTCCCCGGCCCGCCCTCCTGACCGTCCCCATCCTCACGAGCCCGCAGGCCGATCTCGCGAAACCCGGTGCCATTCTCGCCGCTGTAGTCCCCGCGACAGCTGGGCAGTTGGGTCAGCGTGACCAGTGTCACGAACATGACGGCATGCATCACCAGCGATAACATCCACCCCGGTACGATGCCCCAGACGACGGTCGACTGGAGCCAGTCACCCTGTGGTGTGTGAGTCAGCGGACGTGGGAGGGGCGTGGACATTCCACAAGGCTACCCGCGAGCGAATTCAGCGGTCAATGGGAGTTGCTTTCGCGTCGCCAGCTGAGGGACTCGCCGGGGTCGCACTGGGATTGGGGACGAGCCGGATCACAATCTCATCATCTTCAAAGAGTTTTCCCTCTTTGATCTGCAAGGGATAGCCCAGTTTTTCCGAGCCAATGCTTGGGGGGAAAGTCCTGGAGCTCACAGCGATAATGAAGCGCGCCCGTTCTTTGGGATGAATCTGGTTTGGGATACGAATCACCGCTTTCCCCACTGAATCAGTCACTACCGCATTCGGCAAGCTATAGCCGGGATTTCCATGCGCAAACCACCTTGGAACCCAAGCTTTCATCCCGTGATTCTGATCGTGATAACGCACTGCGACCCCCGCGACAGGCTGCTTGTCGACATCATTCCGCACGATCACGGTCACTGTAATCCACTCGGGTGACCAACCGAAGTCCCAGAGGATCCAAGTCGCACATCCACCGAAGACGCAGAGTCCCAGGAGGATCGCGATTCGACGCCGAGACCAGTGCTGTCTCGGCAATGCGGATGACGGGGCTGAGACGGTGGAGGGGGACATGCCGTGACTCTTTCTGGGCTTGACGCCTCATCTCTGTACCCCAACGGGGTTGCAGGGGATAGCCCAGGGTCGCGACCGCAGGGAGCGCACCCTGGGGCGAACGGTGTCGAGTGAACGAACCCTGAAGGGGCAGGGCTTCCGAGGTGAGTGTTTCTTGCGGAAACTCCTGGTTTTGTCCCGGCAGGGACACCCGAAAAAAGCCCACCGTTTCAACGGTGGGGGAGCGATCCCGACGAACCGCCGAGTCCCGTCAAGGACGGCAGAAGCCTGCGAAATCGGTGGGGGCGTGACAGATGGCGTGTGGCCATCGTGCGGGTTTCTGTCGCCCCTGCCGGGGCTAAGACGGGAAAGATGCGTTGGTCCCACCGCTGAAGCGGTGGGCTATTTTCGGGTGTCCCTGCCGGGACCAAGAGCGGCGACGGCTCCCACTCGATTTGCGGAATCGTGCATTGTTCCTGTGATTCACACCTGGGAAGCCTTGGCCCCTTCAGGGTTGGTGGGAGGAGGCATCCATTCACCCAGGGTGCGCTCCCTGCGGTCGCGACCCTGGGCTATCCCCTGTAACCCCGTTGGGGTACGGACTAAGCCACAGAGCACGGCAAATGACGATTTCCCATCTTCTGGCTGACTGCTGATCGCTGACAGCTCCCCTATTGGCACTTGTAGGTCTTCAACTCCCCGTCCTTACCAATCTGCACGGTGAACGTCTCCCCACCCGGCAGGACGCTCGCTTTGATCCACTGGCCGGAGCAGTTCACGGTTGGCTCGGTGTTGGCGATGAACTCCTGCGGAGCCTGTTCGTCCTCTTTCAGGGCGACATTGCGGTGCAGCTGGTACATGGCCTTCAGCGACTGGCAGGCCCGGAGCGTTTCGATCGTCTCCTTGGCTCCGCCCTTGGTCGGGCCGTTGCAGCAGACCGACACGACCGGGTCGATGGCCTTGACGAGGACCGGGTTGTTACTGACATTCAGGCCGTGGTGCGTGACCATAAACAGGTCGATATGGCCGAGCGGGTTGTTGGGCGTGACCAGCTCCGCCTCGGTGTTCCAGGTCAGATCGCCGCAGCACAGGAACCGAAACTTACCGAACTGCATCACGAAGCTGACGCTGGCCGAGTTGTCGGACGGGTCGACCGGTTGCGACTTGTGGTCAGCTGCGAAGGGGTTCGGCTTCCCGGTGTTGGCGATGACCTGGCGACTGGCGGTGACGACTTCGACCGAGAGCGGCGTCTGGGGGGAGTCGAGATCAAACCGGTCGCCCGCCTTCAAGGTCTGCGACTGGTTGTTGCACGCCGCCTTGTACTTGGCGATCCGCTCACCGAAGTCCTTGTCCTCATCCAGGACAGCTGGGATGCCCCGGTCCCAGAAGTTCTCAATTGGGATGCTGCCCGCCAGCGAGGCATGGTTGCCGTAATGATCGAGGTGCCAGTGGCTCACGACCGCATGGTTGATCTTCTGCAAGCCCGCGACCTCCTTGACCACCTTTAGAATTCGGTTGAGGTCGCGGCCTCCCAGGTCGGGATACCCGCTGTCGATGAGGATCGACTCGCCAGCCGGTGTCACGACCAGCGTGGCTGCCCCGCCCTCGACATCAATGAAGTAGAAATCGAGCTGGCCATCCGTGGGGCCCGCCGAGACGACCGAGGTACAACACAACAGGCACAACATCCCCAGGCAGACAGTCCAGCGCATCACAAGTCTCCGGCAAGACACGAGGTGTTTCGAACGCGGCAGATCAAACCGCTCACTGTTGATCTGAACGTGGCGATGGCAGAGAGTCAAGCCCGTGGGAATTGCGAGAATGTGCTGACTGGCGTGTACCTTTGAAAAGTGGCAGTCTCAAAACAAGCCCCCCGGCCCACACAAAACTCGCGAACTCCGGAGGTGATCCATCGAACGTGGGGAACAGAAGGAATGGAAACGCAGAGAGGCGCGGGGGGCGCCGGGGTTGTGGGGGATTAAAATTGATGGGGCAACGCGCCC
>JANPCU010000019.1:0-6977 GCA_031431195.1 Planctomycetota bacterium
CATTCGAGTGATTGAGCAATCCGCAGAACGACAGGCTGGAAGCCTATCCCACGGGAAACCCACAATGGCTAGCGCCGCAGAGACAGCTCGACCGAAGCACGTTCTGGAAGATCCCAGCGCGCTGTCGATCGCCATGGTGTACGCCGTGGCGCTGCTCGATGCGGCCAAGTCGGCTAGCGTGGATCAACCGTTGGTCGAGTTCCGCGAACTACTGGATGCCGTGGAATCGCAGCCCGAGTTCGAGTCGCTCTTGTCGTCCCCGATGCTCAATCGAGACAACAAGCAGGGGATCGTCGAACGGGCGCTGAAGCCGCGCTGCTCGGAGTTCCTCGGGAACTTCCTGGTCGTGCTGGCCAAGCATGATCGGCTCGACCTGCTGGCCACGATTTTGCATGAAGCGACGCAGGAGCAAGAACGCCGCTCCGGTCGGCAACGAGTTCTGGTGCGTTCGGCGGTCGCTCTATCTCCCGAGCAATTGGAATCGATTCGAGTCCAGCTGAAATCGGCGATGACAACCGACCCGATTGTGGTCCCCCAGGTCGAGCCTGCGCTGCTCGGGGGTCTGATTATCCAGGTGCAGGACACCATCTTCGACGGTTCGGTGGCCACCCGGCTCACCAACCTGACACAGCGGCTGCGGGAAAGGTATGTCCATGAAATTCAAGGCGGACGAAATCGCTTCAGTTCTCCAGAAGGAAATTGAAGACTTTCGCGGACAGATCCAGACAGCTGAAGTCGGTCGTGTGATCGAGGTCGGCGACGGGATTGCGCGCGTGGTCGGCCTTTCGAACGCCATGGCGGGCGAAATGGTCGAGTTCCAAGGTGGCACGCGCGGCCTGTGCTTCAATCTCGAAGAAACCTCCGTCGGGGTCATCATCCTCGGCGACTACCTGAAGATTCAGGAAGGTCACGAGGTCAAGACCACCGGAGCCCTGCTCTCGGTGCCAGTCGGTGACGCCTTGATTGGCCGCATCGTCGGTCCGCTCGGCAACCCGCTCGACGGCAAGGGACCGATCGTCACCAGCGAGACCCGCCCGGTCGAATACACCGCACCCGGGATTGCCGGTCGTCAGCCGGTGAAGCAGCCGCTCCAGACCGGGATCAAGGCTGTCGATGCCATGACCCCCGTCGGTCGCGGTCAACGCGAACTGATCATTGGTGACCGCAAGACGGGCAAGACAGCCGTCGCGGTCGACGCGATCATCAATCAAAAGGGTGGCGATGTCATCTGCATCTACGTGTCGTGCGGACAGCGTTCCGCCAACGTGGCTGCGGTGGCCGAATCCTTGCGAGCTGCCGGGGCGATGGACTACACGATCATCGTGGCGTCATCGTCGTCCGACCCCGCTCCCCTGCAATACATCGCCCCGTACGCCGGAGCTGCGATCGCCGAACACTTCATGTACCAGGGGAAGCACACTCTGGTCGTGTACGACGATCTCTCGAAGCAAGCCGTCGCTTACCGCCAACTTTCACTGCTGATGCGGCGTCCGCCCGGTCGCGAAGCCTATCCCGGCGACGTGTTCTACTGCCATAGCCGCCTGCTCGAGCGGGCTGCGAAGCTGAGCGATGAACTCGGCGGCGGGTCGATGACCGCTCTGCCGATCATTGAAACACTCGAAGGCGAAGTCTCCGCGTACATTCCGACCAACGTGATTTCGATCACAGACGGTCAGATTTACCTGGAGCCGAGCCTGTTCTTTGCCGGGGTGCGTCCCGCGATCAACGTGGGGATCTCGGTCTCTCGCGTGGGTGGTAACGCCCAGACGAAGGCCATGAAGAAGGTCGCCGGTTCGCTGCGACTCGACCTCGCCGCGTTCCGCGAACTCGAAGCGTTCGCCCAGATGGGCACCGAACTCGACAAGGCCACGCAGAACCAACTCGACCGTGGCAAGCGGATGATTGAACTGCTCAAGCAACCGCAGTACGCCCCGCTGCACTTCGCCGATCAGGTGATCTCGCTGTACGCCGGTACTCGCGGTTACTTCGACCACATCGCGGTGAACAAGGTGGCCGAGGCCGAGAAGGTCTTGATCACGTTCATGAAGGACGAGAAGTCCGAAGTCCGCGACGCGATCATCAACACCAAGGAGCTGTCCAAGGAGACCGAAGACGCCCTCAAGGCCGCTTTGGAAGCCTTCCGGACTCGGACGCAGCAGACAGCTGCCAAGGAGAAGGCCGCTGTTGCGGTGTAGCTCCCGTAGCTGCGTTCGCCAGAACGCGGGCGAATGGCAAGAGACATGGAGCATCAGGATGACCAAGAGCCCACTGTTCCAAGTCATCCTCTACTGGAGCAAGGTCGACCAGCGAGTGATTGCCGAAGTGCCCGAACTCGCTGGGTGTGCTGCGGATGGACTGACCTTCGAAGAGGCGATCGCGAACGTGCAAGTGGTGATCGAAGAGTGGATCGAAACCGCCCAGTCGCTGGGTAGGCCGATCCCCAAGCCGAAGGGGCGACTGGTCTTCGCCTGACAGAGATGTAGCAGAATTCGTAAGAATTCTGGCGTGCGGTCAAGACGGCAGAAGTCTGACGACTTCTGCTACGGAAACGAACAAACATGGCCAACTCTCGACAACTCGTGAAACGCCGCAAGGCGGTCCGAAACATCGCGAAGATCACGCGGACGATGGAACTCATCGCCACTGCGCGGTTCAAGAAAGCGATGGACCGGGCCACCGAGGCGGCTGCGTACACGAAGAAGATCAACGAGATCGTGGCCGACCTGGCCGGTGCCAACTTGGCGTTCTCGCACCCGCTGCTGCAAAAGCCGGCGGAAGAGCAGAACGTGGCCTTGCTGATCCTGACCTCGAATCGCGGCTTGTGCGGCGGCTTCAATGGCGGGATTCTGCGGAAGGGAATGGCCCGGCTGCGGGAGATGAAGGCCGCGGGCAAGACCGTGCGGCTGGAAGTCTCCGGGAAGCGCGGCTTGTCGTTGATGAAGTACGAGAAGATCCCCGTCGACGCAGCCTACACCGAATTCGAAGACAAGCCAGGATTTGACGCCGTCAACGCCATCGCCTCGCGGTTCGTGGCCGACTTCATCGCCGGACGGCTGCATCGCCTCGACATCGTCTACCAGAAGTTCGAGTCGGCTGCCAAGCAGTCACCCGTGGTCGAAACGATTCTCCCCATCGGTGACCTGGCCGCAGCGGCGACGAGTGGCACCGCCAGCAAAGGCAGCGGGATCGAGTACGAGTTCCTCCCAAACGCGAACCAGATCCTCGAAGAGATCGTGCCTGCCGCCTTCAAGGCCCGGTTCTTCAAGTGCTTCCTCGACGCAGCTGTCAGCGAGCAGATCGCCCGCCGCGTCGCGATGAAGGCGGCCCACGAGAATGCCCAGGACATGATCAAGTCGATTTCGACCGCGTACAACCGCGCTCGTCAATCACAAATCACCTCCGAACTGAGCGAGATCATCGGCGGAGCGGCAGCTCTGGAGTAGCTGCCGTGGGATAGGCTTCCAGCCTGTCATTCTGGAACCCAGATCCCGATGAGCTGACAGGCTGGAAGCCTATCCCACTGACACACGAACACACACGCGGGCCCGAGCCGCGTCCCCTCAACAGAGGCTCTAAGATGGTTGCCAGCACTGCCAGCGCACTTGGTCGCATCACTCAGATCATCGGCTCGACGTTTGACGTGGAGTTCGCCGAAGATCACCTGCCGGACATCTACAACGCCGTCACCGTGCAGGCGAAGGTCAAGGGAATCGACATCAACGTCACCGGCGAAGTGCAGCAGCACCTCGGTGGCGGTCGCGTCCGCTGCATCGCCCTGGGCACGACCGACGGTATGGTCCGCAGCATGGAGGTCGTGAACACCGGCGCTCCGCTGTCGGTGCCGGTCGGCAAGGAGACGCTGGGCCGCGTGTTCAACGTCCTCGGCAAGGCGATTGATGGTCGCGGGGATGTGACCACCCAGGAAAAGTGGCCGATCCACCGGCAGCCGCCTCGGCTGGAAGACCTCTCCTCGAAGACGGAAGTCTTCGAAACCGGGATCAAGGTGATCGACCTGCTGACCCCGTTCGTCCGCGGTGGTAAGGCCGGTCTGTTCGGGGGAGCCGGTCTCGGCAAGACCGTGATTCTGACCGAACTCATCGCTCGTATCGCAGCTGCCCACGGCGGTTACTCGGTGTTCGCCGGGGTCGGTGAACGCACCCGCGAAGGGAACGACCTGTGGCTCGAAATGCAGGAAGCCGACATCGGCTCGACCGGTCGTAAGGTCATCGAGCAGACGTGCATGGTGTTCGGTCAGATGAACGAACCGCCCGGTGCCCGTCTCCGCGTCGCGCTGACCGCACTGACGATGGCCGAATGGTTCCGCGACACGACCGGAGCTGACACGCTGCTGTTCGTCGACAACATCTTCCGCTTCTCGCAGGCCGGTTCCGAAGTGTCCGCTCTTCTGGGTCGTATGCCGTCGGCTGTGGGTTACCAGCCGACGCTGGCCAACGAACTGGGCCAGTTGCAGGAACGCATCACCTCGACCAAGCGGGGGGCGATCACGTCGGTGCAAGCTGTGTACGTCCCCGCCGACGACCCGACCGACCCCGCTCCGGCGACCGCGTTCAGCCACTTGGATGCGTTCATTTACCTGGAGCGTAAGATTGCTGAAAAGGGTCTGTTCCCCGCCATCGATCCGCTGGCCTCTTCGAGCCGAATCCTCGACCCACAGATCGTCGGCGAACGGCACTACGCCGTAGCCCGCCGCGTGCAGCAGACCCTGCAGCGGTATCGTGAACTCCAGGACATCATCGCGATTCTGGGAATCGACGAACTGGCTGAGGCCGACAAGCTGGTCGTGCATCGGGCTCGCCGCATTGAGCGGTTCCTCTCCCAGCCGTTCCTCGTGGCTGAAGCCTTCACCGGCAAGAAGGGGAAGATCACCTCGATGGCCGACACCATCCGCAGCTTCGAAGAACTCTGCGACGGCAAGTGGGACCACCTGCCCGAAGGGGCCTTCACCTATGTCGGTGTGATCGAGGAAGCTGAAGAGCAGGCCAAGAAGATGGCCCAAGGCTGATGCGGGCTACTGAATAGAAGTCAGCTCTGAATCGTGAGGACTCCATTATGATCGCCGCCACCGAACTTCGCCTGGTGCTCGTCACTCCCGAAAAGACACTAATCGATCAGAACGTCCGTTCGGTCCAGTTGCCGTTGTTTGACGGCTCGATGGGTCTGATGCCGGGGCGTGCGCCGGTGGTGGGTCGGCTGGGGCGGGGCGAACTCAAGTTTGAATCGGGCGGCACCTCGACCCGCTTCTTCATTGATGGTGGCTTTTTGCAGGTCAAAGGCTCGATCGTGACCCTGCTCACGAACCGTGCCATTCCGGCGAACGAGATCGACAAGTCAGCTGCTGAACGAGCCCTGACCGCTGCCCAATCCATGCCTGTGGAGACCGATGAACAGTACATGGTCAAGCAAGCTGCCGATGAAGCAGCGCGGCGGATGCTGGATATGAGACGCGATTAACGCTTTCGTTGGGCCTCGCGTTCGCGCTGCTGCGCGAGTCGAGCTTGCCACTCTGGAAGTGTCCAGATTCCCCGCAGGTTTTTCTGCGCAGCCCGTTCGGATTCTTCAAACAGACGCTTGCGGTCGCTGCGAATCGGAAAGCTGACCACGGCTGGGCTGAATCCCGCTTCAATGAGCCGCTGATTCAGCAGCGTCCCATCTTCGAGATACACATATGCCAGCACGCGGCGGTAGTTGTCGAGGCGTTCCCGGTCGAACTCCAGCGTAATCGTGCGCTGCCCGACCAGCGATTGTGTGAACGCTGACGCCTCGGGGCCGAACGGCTCGGCGGGGCGATCCGGATGTTTCGTCTCGGGAGTATTCACTCCCAAGAGCCGGATGCGATAGCCGCCCTCAAGCAGTAACGTGTCGCCGTCAATGGCACGGGTCACGCGGATCGGCACCCCCGCTGCAGGCAGAGAGTCGACCGCACGAGCCGTGGCCATCCGCCAGACAAGCAGCCCCGTGCCGATCACTCCCAGCACAAACGCAGCTGTCGGCCAGCGACGGCGCACTTGGGGACCGGTGATACGGGGGAGTGCGGACACCTAAGTCGGCCGATCTACGTTCCCACTCAGTTGGGGCTGATGTTGAACCGCTTGCGAGTCTCACGTCCCAGAGGATCCTTCTCGAATCGCCGGGTACATGTCACGCACAGATCGAGTTTCACCAACTTCACTGTTGGCTCCGGCAATGTGAACTCCGAGGTCGTATCCATCAAGGAGATTTCCTCCGCGATGCTTTGCAGATGGTCTTGATCGAGGTCCGCCTCGGTCAATGAATCATCCTTCTGATGGAGCCGCATCTCGATATTCACGGAATATCGTTGGGTTCCAATCACGCGCCCACATTGGTCGCATGTGTACTGAATCATGTAGAATCCTTTGTTCCCGGGGGAGGGGAGCATGTGGCCTACGCGCCGAAGAGTCCCGGCACGCAGAGGAGTGGAATCAAGCGCGATCCATCGCCGAAAGCATTACGACGTTCGAATCATGTTCAGAAACGCACGTCATTCACAGCCTCGATTTAACCACAAAGCGTGCCGCGCGTGAAGGGTCGGCGTCTCGGATTTCCCGAAGACGGACAAAGGCCATCTGGTCATGATGAGGACACTATCGATCTGATTTTTGGGAACAAATCTTCGCTTGACATACGACGGATGGGGGTAGTGATAGGGCTCCCAGGATCGGGTCATGTTGTCGACCTCGGGCCGGATCTCGGGCGGGCCAGCGAATCGCGTCCAGAGGGTGGGGGCGATGTGGAGGCTGACTTCTCGCACAGCTCCATCCAGCAGCGCAGCTTGAGTAATCTCTCTCGCCGGACACCCCAGGGCCTCCGCATCTAAATCGGGTGGACCAATTGTTGCAGTGTCCAGTCTTCGGTCAAGGGCCTATTTGGAAATGGGCCGCAGCGTGAGGACTGAGGACGGAGCGAGAGATGTCGACGAGCAGTGCGATTGAAAAGAT
>JANPCU010000020.1:0-21061 GCA_031431195.1 Planctomycetota bacterium
CACGTGGTGGGCTTGGGATTCAGCGGGTTGGGTTCCTCGTCCCATGCGGATTGGTCGTTCTGTGATGTGGCGGGTCACAGAACTACAAGCGTGGATCGAGGCTGGTTGTCCCCGCCGCGCGGTCTGGGAATCCCGACCGAATAAGTCCTCGAAAGCGACTTGAGTTGTCTCGCGACACACGGCCCACTGTGTCCCGCGCGGAGCGTCTTCCGCGATCCACTCCCGAGAATGGACAACCAACCCACGATGGCCAGTCTGTACCGCAAACCGATTATCATCACCGACCTCAAGACCGGGGAACGGGTCAAAGCGAAAGCCAAGAAATGGTGGGGCCGCTTCAAGGATGAGAACGGCATCGAACGCCGTGTCCCTCTCGCGATCGACAAGACCGCAGCTCAGGCAATGCTCAATGAGTTGGTCAAGAAGAAGGAGCGACTGGCCTCGGGCGTGATCGACAAGTTCGACGACGAACGTAAACGTCCGCTGGCAGAACATCTCCGTGATTTCGAGAAACACCTGCGGGCCAAACGAGTCAGTAACGAGCAGGTCAAGCTGGTGATCTACCGAGCCAAGAAGATCATCGAGAAGTGCAAAGCCAAGATGGCCTCTCACCTCACCGCCAGCCGGGTGCAATCGTTCCTGGCCGATCTCCGGGATCAGGGAACGAGCATCCAGACCAGCAACCACTACCTGCGGGCGATCAAACAGCTCACCCGGTGGATGGTCAAAGATCGCCGGTCCCACGATGACCCGCTGCAGTTCGTGTCGATGCTGAACGTGAGTACCGATCGTCGCCACGATCGACGCCCACTGTCAGACGCCGAGTTCTCGGCGCTACTGCAGGCCGCACGGGCGGGGCGAACGGCGCTGGGGATGGCGGGGCCGGACCGAGCGATGTTGTACGTCGTGGCCGCGTATACGGGCCTCCGGGCGAGTGAACTCGCCAGCCTCACCCGCCAGAGTTTCCGGCTGGATGATGACACGCCGACCGTCACGGTCCAAGCGGCGTACTCAAAACACCGGCGGCAGGATGTCCTCCCGCTGCACCCGAGTCTGGTTGCGATGCTCAGGCCGTGGCTGGCTGCCAAGCCGACATGGGGGCGGATCTGGCCGGGGAAGTGGGCCGAGTACAAGTTCGCGGGAAAGATGATGCAGGTCGACCTGAAGGCCGCTGGCGTCGAATATGTTGACGCCCACGGCCTCTACGCCGACTTCCACGCCCTCCGCCATACGTTCATCACCAACATGATGAAGTCCGGCGTGAACCCCAAAACCGCCCAAGCGCTCGCCCGTCACTCGACGATCGATTTGACGATGAATGTGTATACGTCGCTGACAGTAACCGATCAGGCTGCGGCGCTGAATACGCTGCCTGGAGTGCCAGCGTTCCATGCACCGGTTACCGCAAGTACCGCCTCTCCCTGATCGTCGCACACCAATACCTCTCCCAACTCGACGACCCCACCGCGAATGCGGTCTTCGGCAACGTCGGCTCGATCATCGCCTTCCAAGTCGGCACCGACGACGCCGAACGCCTTGCCCCACAAATGAGCAAACACCCTCAACAACTCAACCTCGAAAACCTCACCGGCCTCCCGAAGTACACCGCCTACACCAGACTCCTCATCGACGGTATGCCCTGCGGGCCGTTCTCGATGGGGACGATGTTGTCAGGTGGTATGAAGGATAGAGTGTGAATTCGGGCAGTGTCCTGGTGAAGTGTTTGATGCCAATGGACTCTTGTGCTTTGTATTACGCTGGAATGCCCGCAGCTAGCAGACCTGCATTCACATGATACAACCTGTTGAACGGTTGCCCCCAGCCGATCCCAATCCCAGGCTCACCCAGAGCCCAACCTTTCAATCCCCCCGTACCCCGCGCCGCCATTTTCCCCCGGAAAGCGCCGCCATTTTCAACCGGGCTCAACAGGATTTCACCAAAAGGACCATGGTGACATTTGTGCATCGCCCACTGACATGGGCCATACACCATTCGTCATTTCTCGTTCAACGACCTCAACGAGCGATGGATCACTGATGGTGCTTCGGTCTACGCATTGTTTCGCCAGTCGCCGATTCATGGCAATCTCCCCAGGCTCTGCCGATTTTCAATTCTCCATGTCACTGGACTTCCCCACGCTTCGTAGGCACCGCAATGAAACTGATTCGATGTGACTGACGCCCCATTTTCCAGCTTCAACAACCGATTTTATCCTTGTTTCGATCAGCTGTGCGGCGGACTCGGCGAATGACGCAGAACGGCATGACGGCTGCTGACTTGGCGCGAACGGTTCACCTTGACGGGCTGTCGCATTCTTGGAATAGTCCGAGTGACGATTCGGCGGTTCTGC
Organism: Planctomycetota bacterium; assembly: GCA_031431195.1. Classification (GTDB taxonomy): domain Bacteria; phylum Planctomycetota; class Planctomycetia; order Planctomycetales; family Planctomycetaceae; genus TH-plancto1. The sequence goes on from JANPCU010000020.1 coordinate 2,351, forward strand.
TTTCCGAATCCAGGAGAGAGCAACCCAATCAGGAGGGGTTTTGATGCAACGATTTGTGAAATGGATTGTTCTTTCCACTGTGGCATGGTGTGGCGTTTGTTCGACGGTCACTGCCACAGAACCGGATCTGTCTCCTGTCCTCACCAAGGATGTCGTCGGACTGGTGTATTGGAGCGGTGGTGATGGCTGGGAAGCCTATCAGAAGACGGCGTCCTACCGGGCCTTCTACGAATCGGGACTGGTTCCGACACTGACAAAACACGTCGAACGGATGCCTTGGAGGCAATACCTGACTCTGATTCAGAGCGAATCTGGAACGAGTTTCCGGCCCGAGGATGTCGAAGCAGTCGTCTCGCAATTCTGGCAACATGGCGTGACCGCAGCGTTTGGTATCCAGGAGCGGGAGATTCCAGCCCCCTATGGTCTGGTGATCCTGCGCGGCAGTGCGGAGCGGTTCGCACTCCTGAAGCAGTTGGCAACGACCCATCTGGCCGACAATGCCAAGGAAGTCGAAGTCGCCGGGCGAATGCTCCTGCGTCTGGTCGATGACGAACAAGCAATGGAAGTCCATATTTGGAGCGAAGGGAGTGACCTGGTTCTGTTTGTCACCTCGGGAGATGAGTCTCGTCGCGCTCAAGTGGAACGGCTGCTGACAGCTGCCCCCGCAGATCGTCTGGTGCTGCAGACCCAGTGGATCGAATCGTGGGGTGATGAACCCGTTCCGACTGACAGCTTTCGAGCCTGGGCCAATGTGGCCCATCTCGTGAAGACCATCTCTCAGTTTCCGGAAGTCCAGGCGGTTAAAAACGAGCTGGCTGGCTACGTAAAGGTTGCCCAATGGACAGGAATCGATCAGTGGCAGACGCTGGCCTATCGCTCCGGTTGCCACGGAGATCATGTGATCAGCGAATGGAGCCTGCATTCGAACAAGCCCCCGATGCAGTGGGCCGGGTGGGGGGAGCGAACGGTGTCGCTGGCGGACCTGCCACCGCTGCCTGCTCGGATGACGTCATTCAGCTTGCAGGTCATCGATGGGGCCAAGGTGAATCATCTGCTGGATGAGTGGGGGCAGCAGCTCATCAACAACCCGGAACAGATCGTCCAATTCCTTTCCGATCTGGGGCTCCCAGGCGCAACCGTGAATACAACGACGCCACCAGATGCAAAAACACGGCAGCACATTCAGAAAGCCATGGGGGCTCTCGGATCGGCCGTCTGCATTTACCAGGACCGCCAGCAACATGTCCTCCCATGGGGCGTCCCGACAGTCGCCATTCAGGTCAAGGACAAGGACGCCCTGATTGTGGAACTCGACTCATTAAAAGAGTCGGGGTGGAAGCGGGACGACCGTTGGGGCTGCCCGACCTACTATCGAGACTCGGCTTTCCCCGTCGCGAAACCAATCGGCGAAGATGTTCCCGACAGTCCCGAATTCAATTTCAATGCGTCATTGGGGTCGACAACCATCGCGGTTTGCGACGGTTGGCTGGTGATTGGCATCCAGCCCCAGCTTGTTCAGACGTTTGTACTGCGATCTCAAGGAAAACTGCCACGCTGGTCGGCTGACCAGCTGCCAGCTGCAACGCGTGAGAAGCTTCCGGCGGAGTTTTCCAGGCTGTCCTTCAGTGACCCGCGGGCCTCGGTGGCGTTTCTGGGCAGTATTGCCCCGTGGATGGGCGATGGACTGCGAACCATCGAATCAACGTTGAATCTCACGATGCATCTTCAGCAAACGATGATTCAGCAGGCAGCGAACAGTGACCCGGAAGCGTCTGTTCCGCCAGTCGTGATTGTCCCAGCGATTGACATGGGTCCGGCTCCGTCACCGCTCGACATCCCTCCGGTCGAAGTGATGAATGCTCAGCTGTTCCCGAATGTCTCGGTCACCACTCTCGAAGGAAACACAGTTCGCGAGCGGACCTATGGTTCGACTTTTGTCGACCGCCCCATATTCTGGGGAATCGGTGGGTATATGCTCCTGTGCGTAGGAGCGATTTCCATCAATTGAGCGTGATCAATCTCCGCGAGCAGACTTCGCCCGAGGTCTGCCGTACAGACACCCGGTGCCGAGTGCCGGAAGACCACGGCCTCTATGATTAGCGTGCCCTTGCAGCAGGCCCCGCATTGGTCGCATTCGTATCGTTCCATACGCGGGGGAGCGTACCACAGTTTCGGGGATTGCGCTCTCTCCCGACCTTCGGCTATGTGTCTCGTGGCAGTTCACATCGGATTGCCATGCCTGAGAGCATCTCTCATCCACATCACTGGAGGTTTCCATCATGGCCAAACGTCAGCAATTGACTCCCAAGGCCAGACTGTGACGGATTCCTACCACCGCTGTCAATTACTTGGGCGGTTTCATCCGGCGGGGCGGATCGATTGATCTATTTGGCCCAAACATTCACATCACAAAGGTGCCGTCAGTGGTGCCGTGAGGTGCCCACTATGGTGCCATACAGCTCGCATCAAAACGGTTCGTTTTGCATCAATCTGCAATGAACGGGCACCAAACCGGGCACTTTTTGGCTGCCGAAAGCCAAACGGAAACCCCAACGTGGTTGGGGTTTCCGGAGTTAGACCCAGTGTTTTGCCTAGCGGGATGAAGCGGAGAGGCAGGGATTCGAACCCTGGGTCTCCTCACGGAGACTCCGGTTTTCAAGACCGGTGCAATCGGCCGCTCTGCCACCTCTCCGGCTGCGAAACGTTGCTGCGGAGATTCTGTGGGATTGGCTTGAAATGTCAACCGCTGGCGATCAGGAGCCACGACAACGCAGTGTTTGAAGGCAGGGAGTCCGGGTAGTTTGTCGGGGGGGGGCTGAAATCGGGGGCTTGGCACGGGAATTTCGCGAAGTCAAGAATCGAGCCGTCAGGTGAACGCGGCGAAGGTGAAGTGAGAGGGGCTTCTGGTGTTCAATGGAGTGATCTTACACAGAATATCGCAAGGTTGGGTTGATAGAGGCGCTCGCGCAGTTGTCGGACTTTCTTCTGGGGGGCATTCGCCCGTTGGCGGTAGCCCTCGGGGCCTGGACCGGCGTAGAGTGGTCCGGGTGTTCAATTATGGGTGAACGCTTCAACACACAGATAGGCAGGATGTCTCATGACCTCAAGGAGGGTTGTCATGAACGTGCGAATTGTCGTCGAAGTCGATGGAGAGATGGTCGCGGAGATTCTGGAGGATGTCGAAACGCTCGATGGTTTGGCCTTCGAGGAACTGATCGAGCAGATCAAGCAACGGGCGGGGCGAGCCCAGTTCCTGGGATAGGTTCGATGCTGGAGAAGGGGCTGGGTGCGGTGGGGGAGAATGCCTTCGCCCGTGTTGTTGCGGTCGGTCGATGCGGAACGAGGGGCGGCGATCGGTGACGGTGGTGAGTCGGTCGGGTGAGGTCGTGTTCGATCGTGCGCGGTATCGCTGTCGGGTCTGCAAGGCGTATCAGACGCCCGCCGATGCGTTGGTCTGTTGCGGGTCTCAACGGGTCACGTGGCTGGAGCAGCTGGTCATCGATCAGCACGAGGTCCACTTGGCGTGTGAGCCGATGTGGGAACTGGTGCAACATGTGGGCGGTAAGAGAGCGGCCAATGGATCCTGCCCCGCCAGACTTCCAATTGAGTGCAGTCGACATCCTACGCAGAAACCCGTGGGCTGCGAGCAGCTCTTGCACCCCACCAAGGCACGGCTGCCCAGGTCCGCGTTTCCAGAGGAAACTCCCGTCATACTCCCGCCATTGTCCCGTGAGGGACACCCGATAGTAGCCCACCGTTTCAACGATGGGGAAGCGGTCCCGACGACCCACCGAGTCCAGTTATACTTCTCGCGGAGAGCACTGAGACATTTCGTAGGACGGACGTCCTCGTCTGTCCGTGTGGAAACCCTCGCAGAGCGACGGACGAGGACGTCCGTCGTACGTCTCAATCCGTCCCGCGTGAAGTCTAGGAACGGCAGAAGCCTGCGAAATCCGTGGTCGCGCGGCAGTAGGAGCGAAGCTCCCGTGCGGATCACTGTCGCCCCTGTCAGGGCTGCGGACCGCGAGCGAATCGTGGCTTCACCACTGAAGCGGTGGGCTGTTTCCGGGTGCCCCTTGGCGGGACACAGAGGCACCAGCGATGGCCTTTCGTTCTGCGGAGAGTGTGTGATTTGGCTGTGCTTCACGTCTGGGAAGCCCTCGGGTGGAGGACCAAACCCCGACGTAGGATGCCGACTACACTCCTTCCGAAGTCTCGGAAGACTTCGAAGTCGATTGGGACGCGAACTCTGGCCGATCGCCTACGGTGTTTTTTTACCCCGCGATTCGCGATGACCACTTGCCACTCAGGAGGCACAGAGGCCCCCCCCCATGCGTACTGTTGCCGAGGCACACGCACTCATCATCGACAGCGTCGAGCCACGGCGACCTGCAAAAACAAGATTCCCTCATCCCCGGTCCACGTCCTCTCGACTTCATCGCCACCCAATCCCATCGCCTCGTACATTGTCCCTGTCGACAGACTGCAATCTCCCTGAGTCTATTGTGCCTCGTAATCACAACCCCCAGTGCTGACCAGCATGCCCGCACTTTTCAACCCAGCCCCCAAAAGCGTGCGATGAGCCGGAAATCGAGGATGTCTGAGATTTTGTCACTGGCCAGCAGATGGTAATTGAACGTAGCGGCGGGAATTGCGATGATAAAGACGTGGCCATTAAGCTTGGACTCTTAGAGGTTCCTCACTAGCGGTTCTGGCCTCAACGAGATACATCTCACAGGCGGCTCTCTCCCTATCGATCAGAGTGGCATCGCAGTACGGTGCCTCCACGACCGTGAACTTGCCCCAGCTGAAAGACTCTCCCCATGCCCCACACCCTCCGTTACGACGCCTCAGCGGCTTGGCCCTTCATCGAACCGGCTGCATTGCGAGGGGGCCAGGCCTCGCTGGAAGCCGCGCGGGCCGAGACGCTGGCCGATGTCGTTGACCTGAAGCAGTCCCGAAAAATCCCGACCGACAAGCAGCCGCTCGACTCGGGGTTCATCGAGTTGCCGACTGAGCTACTCGCGGGCGGGGCCGACAAGCTACTGGACCGGATGACGGCTTCGGCCAAGCGGCTTCGCGAGCAGATCGACACGCTGGTGTCGCTCGGCATCGGCGGTTCTTACATGGGCCTGCGGGCGATCTTCGAGGCGGTGTGTCATCCGTATCACAACGACCTGGCACGCAGCGATCGCGGGGGTGTGCCGCGCCTCTACTTCGAGGGCGACAACGTCGATAACGACGGGGTGCATGGACTGCTTCAACTTCTCAGCTTGCGCTGCAAGAACCCGAAAGAGCTGGCTGAGCGCTGGGGCATCTGCGTCATCAGTAAGTCGGGCGGCACCCTTGAAACCGCTGCGGCGTTCCGCATCTTCCGCAACGCCCTGGAGCATTATTACGGAGCCGGTTCCGAGCAGGCTCGCAGCCTCATCGTGCCCATCACCGGCGAGGTCGGGAAGCTGCGGGATGTGTCGAACTCGGCGAAGTACCCGGACGTGTTCCCGATCCCAGATGGTGTCGGCGGACGTTTCTCGGTCCTGACCGCCGTAGGCCTCTACCCCGCAGCTGTGCTGGGCGTGGATATCCAGGCCATGCTGCAAGGAGCCGCCGACATGACCGAGCGGTTCAAGACCGCTCCGATCGGCGACAACCCCGTGATGGATTACGTCTCCGTCTGCCACTTGCTTGAGCGCGACAAGGGGATGAAAACCCGCATCCTCTCCACCTGGGGCAAGCGTCTCGAAGCGGTCGGCCTGTGGTACGATCAGCTGCTAGCCGAGAGCCTGGGCAAGCACGAACGCGGGGCTTTCCCGCTGACCGTCGTCAACACCCGCGACCTGCATAGCCGGGGCCAGCAGCACCAGGAAGGAGCCAAGGATAAGCTCATCACCAACCTGATCGTCGAGGCTCCCTCGACTCCACCGGTCGCCATCCCGAAGACTACCGACGACCACGACCAGCTGAATAAGTACGCGGGCAAGACCATCCCGCAGATCCTGACTGCGGCCACCAACGGCACGAACCAAGCCTACGCCGAAGCGGGCCGCCCGACCGCGAACCTCGTCCTGCCGGGGCTCGATGCGTATGCCTTGGGTCAGGTGTTCCAGTTCTTCATGCTGGCCACCGTCGTCGAAGGCCGCTTGATTGGCATCAACCCCTACGGCCAACCGGGCGTCGAAGCGTACAAGAAGAAGACTGTTGCGAACCTGGGTGGGTGAAAAAGGGTTCAAGCATCGACCACTACCGGGCACGATGGTCGTTTACCCCGGCGCACAACGGGGGAGTTGGTTCACATCATGGCCGATGTCGGTGAGGAGTTGGCGGCGGGTTTTGGTGTGCGAAGTACTGGCCTAGTCCTACCCCGCCGAACTTTTGCATCATGAGAGCGTCTGCTTGGCTGTCTTGACTTTGGGTTTCCAATGGGGGCGGCGGTGGGGTGGGCGGAAGGTGGCGGCGGAGAGTGTGGTGGTGGCTTTGCCAGTGTCGGTCCAGGTGAAGGGGTGGGCCATGGTGTCGTTAGAGCAGTTTCACATTTCCTCTTCAGTCAAACACGAGGAAGCCAGGAGAGTTGGAACACAAATCTTCACTAATCCGATTGTGAGCGAATCCTACTCTGGATTAGTGTTTATTAGTGAATATTTGTGTTCCAACCTCCAGACTGAACACAAATAATTAACCTGCTCTATAAAATATAATGACCGGCGTCTTCATCTTCCAGGTCGGACAGCGAGGTGAAGTTTCCGCGGCGCATCACCTTACGCATGATAATGCCGAAGACGACCTCGATTTGGTTGAGCCACGAGCTGTGTTTGGGGGTGAAGACAAAGCGGATGCGGTGGGTGGGGTCAGACAGGAAGGCTCGCCGCGAGGCTGGGTTGTGGAGGATTCCGGCTTGGCCTTTTTTCCCCCAACGGCTCTTCGAGTCCACACGTCTTCGCGGTCCATTCGACGAGCGACGCGGACCAGTGGATGTTGAGATTGTCCTGCACGAAGATCCACTGCGCGTCGGGATCGGTGGCCACGGTCTAGTCGATGTGTCGCACGAAGTCGGCCTCGGTGCGGGTCGGTCCGATCGTTTCGGCAAGCATATCCCCTGCCACAATGTCCAAGGTGCCAATCAGGGTGGTGGTGCCGTGGCGAGTGTGTTCAAACTCTTGCTGGGCCACTTGGTCCGGGCGGGGCGGCTTGTCGGGAGCGTTGCGTGCGAGGGCTTGCAGGCCGGTCATCTCATCGACGGACACGGTCCGCGTGCCATCGGCGGCGTGCCGCGCGGGAGCCTCGCGATATGTCTCGCACACCGCGTTCACTTACTGCTGAAAGCCCACCGGATCCTTTTCGGTTGTGTTCAGCCACATCACCCGACGTTGAGGTTTTAATAGGGGATATTTCAGATATCGACCCACCTGAGAGTCCGGTATATTATTGACGAATCCGCGTTTAATCACCTCGGAATCTAATTCTTCATGTGTCCAATGCGTAATTGGTTGACCACACAACTTCGGCGGCTCGCACGCGACCGCTAATATCTGCGTCACCTGCTCCGCCGTGAACGTCCCCGGACACCCCACACGCGGCGCTTCTATTCATGTTTCGCGAATCGCCTCCCGCAGCCGCTGCGGCTCCGTACACTCCCACACCGTCAATTCGTCCCACGCCTCCCGCCTCCCGCCACAGCCCCACCGCCATGCGATCCAGCCCGACCTCCGCAGCGATGTTCTGGTTCGACCACTTCTCAAAGGCCAACACCATGACGGTCGCCCGCTGCACCACCCACCCCGGCTCCGTCCGCGACCGGCGAAACTCGTCCAAAATCGCGGACTGCCGCTCCCTCACCACCACCTTCGCCGCTTTACCTGGCATGCTGTGCTCCTCCGTGAGTACGTAGAACGGATTTCAGCACGATCCGGCGATTGGTGATCGGTCAACTGGACGGCGGAGCACCAGGCGAAAGACTCGTCGATCGCGGGGGAGAGGGAGCAGATTCTCGCGTCTGCCGACTTTTCTGACGCCCTCCCGCGAAGGAGAGTTTCCCTGTGTGGGATGTCAGAGTTCTTCGACCCACTGGTCGCCACAATCGGGGAACTTGCTGACCGACCCACAGTAGAAGTAGGCCTCCACGGGCGCTGCGGGCACCGACTCGGGCCATGAGGTCGTCAGCTCGATCAAGGAGCGTGAGTACAACCCCGTGTCGATCCCTTCCTCCCGATCGAGCCGGGCCAGGCAGGCTTCATCCACGGACCACAACTCCCCACGAATCGACAGTCCATCAGACGCCAGCTTCAAGCCGGGGTACGTGCCGCAGTTGAACATGCGGTATTTCGGTTGCGTACGAGCCTGACCCAGGAACGTTTGTCCCACCAGGAACTGAGCCCGGCAGCAGCCGCGCTGGAGCGTACCATAGACGAAGATGAGGGTGCGATGTGGCATGCGATGAGTCGCGATTGTTCGGGGAAGAATGCCCTCCGGGAGGGCGAGGCCAGTGCTGCGAACACGATGGAGCGTAGGCGATGTCGCTCCGCGACTCGCATTCCGCCTGCAGGGAGGACGCTACGCGGAAGCTCCCCCAAAATCGAAGGGGGCTGGTTGGAGGAATCTCTATCGCGGAGCGACGTGAGCTACGGTCGGAGCGGGCCACGGGCACGTAGAACTCGTGCCCCACGGCGATCGTGTTCACTGCACTCGGGCCAGGCTCCAGCCGACGCGTATTTGCAAGTGGCCCTGGACTCCCATTTGCGGCTCGGCAGGAGCTTCACCCCAGTGCTGTGAATATGATGGAGTGTAGGCGATGTCGCTCCGCGACTCGCATTCCGCCGGATGAAGGACTCGACGCGGAGGTTCCCCAGAAATCGAAGGGGGGCGGGTGGGAGGAATCTCAGTCGCGGAGCGACATGAGCTACGGTCGGAGAGGCGACGGGCCTGTAGAAAATCTGCCCCACAGCGAACGACTGGACCACAATCCTGTTCACGGCAGGAGCTTCGCCTTCCCGATGAGATGCATGCTCTGGTTCCCACCGCTCAGCTCAGCAGCAGTCCCACGATCTCCAAGAGTCCCAGCCTGTTCAACGGTTTCCCGGCCTCAGCCAACGGTTTCCCCGCTGAATTGTACTCACCGGTCACTTGCTGAGTCGCCCCCCGGACCAGGTTCTGGACTTCCATCATCGCGGGCGAGCGGCGGCCGGGGCTGCGTTCCAGACCGGTCAGTTCGCCCCTGTCGATCCAGACTAACTGGCACGTCGCACACGAGTCGATGATCGCCCGGCCAGCTCCATAATAGGGGTGAACCTCCATCGATTCATGGCAGGTCGGACAGGCGAGCTTGCGTTTGAGTTCCATCGGATGTGGTGGAGCCACTGCAATGTCCGGTCCTGCGTACGACGCCCGGCGGCTCTCGACGGCCTGGCGGAATTCGGGACCGGAGAGCAGCAATCCTCGGCAGTTCGGGCAGTGGCACGCCGGTACTTCGTCAAATCAGCGCCGCTTCTAGTTCCGCCTCACACACCGGGCAATGCATACCCAGCGGAGCGGCCAGCGGGAGCACCCGATCCAAGACATCCGCCACATCCGGAGCCGACTGGACCGTATGACAAAACATACACACCATCCGCATGGGGCCAGCGGACATCGTCAAGGGGCCAGCACAGTTCTTGCAGTTCATGAGATTGGCCGAGAAACAGGATCGGCTTCCGGAGTAGACAATCAGCCGTGAGTCAACCTTAGCTCATCAATCCCGTCGTGGAATGGAAATCCAGCCAGCGAATGGCCTGAAATCGGCAGTCGAGCCCCCCATTGGGTTCAGAGTCAGATGGCACTCGCCCACCTCGGTCAGGCAACCACTCTCCCGCACAGGCCTAAATGACACTCCGCGCGGAAGCCGACAGCCTTTCCAGAGTGAGCCAGACTCCCCGCCGCACAGCGAGTGTGATCCACTGCCGCAGAACATTGAGGGGGGACACAGATCGCACAGATTTCCACAGATTAGAGACCGGTTGGGGCGGCGACCGGTCGCGTACCGCCCCTCTGAATCGGTGGTGATCTGTGAAATCTGTGGACATAATCTCGGCCTCGGACAAGTCGGGATAAGGTGGGCGGGCCACGGGCCGTCGATGTCAAGCTGTCGGCTGCAGCGCGGAGTGTCCCAGAAATACTGGATATCCTATGTGGTGACTCAACACGAAATTGCCGCTCAGTCGTGATTTGGCTGCCAATAGCACCGCCTTCCTGATCAATGTGGGAGTTCGGGGGTGGATACATCGGCAGTCACTACGCCCTGGCATCGGCCCCCTCAAATCTGGGGGTGGGCAAGGCGAGTGCCGGGGTTTTTCGTGTTTCACTGACTTTCTTAGAGTGACCTGATACCCTGATGGCTCGTGGGGATCGCCATCCGTTGCTCCGCCCCCGAGCCCCTCCGTTTTGATCCTGCCTGTGACCCCCACTGACCCCCACATCCCGGAACTCAATGCCATCCCGATCAGTGTGCTGATCGTGGATGATGATGAGGCTCATGCGCAAGCGGTGGCCGACAGTTTGGAGCGGGTTGGGTGTGAGTGCCGCATTGCGGGGTCGGGTCGCAAGGGGTTAGAACTGATTGAGGGCGAGAACTTCGACCTGATCATTACTGACCTCAAGATGGACGAGATCGATGGGCTGGCCGTCCTCCGCAAGGCTAAGGAAGAACTCCCCGAGGCTGAGGTCATCGTCCTCACGGGGCATAGCTCGATTAACTCGGCGGTCACGGCCATGCAGGCCGGAGCGTATACGTACCTCACCAAGCCGCTCGACATCCAGGAGCTGCGGCACTCGGTCGAGAAGGCGGCCACGCGCATCCGCCTGATCCGGCGCAATGCCGCCCTCAATCGGCGGCTCGACGAGAAGTTCGGCTTCGAAGGGGTCATCGGCAACAGCCCCGCGATGAACAAGGTCATCGAGCAGCTCAAAGCACTGGCCCCGACGGAAGCGACGGTGTTGATCCTGGGCGAAAGCGGCACCGGCAAGGAACTGGTGGCCCGCGCCCTGCATCAGAATAGCAACCGCAAGACCAAGCCGTTCGTGCCTCTGAACATCTCCGCCCTTCCCGAGAGTATTCTGGAGAGTGAACTGTTCGGTCACGAGCAGGGAGCTTTCACCGGGGCCATGAGCAAGCGCGTCGGCAAGTTTGAGTACGCCAACGGCGGGACACTGTTCCTGGACGAGGTCGGGGAAATGCCGACCGAAACGCAGATCAAGCTGTTGCGAGTGCTGGAAGATCGCAAGATCACCCGCGTGGGATCGAACGATGAGAAGTCGATCAACGTGCGGCTGATCGCCGCCACGAATGCGGACCTCAAGGACTCGATGGAGAAGGGGTCGTTCCGCCGCGATCTGTATTACCGGCTGAGTGTCGTTTCGATCTATCTGCCTCCGCTGCGGGAGCGCCGGGCGGATATGCCGTTGCTGATCGACCATTTCGTCAAAGAGTTCTCCAAAGTCTACGGCAAGGAGGTGCAGGGGGTCTCGCGCTCGGCGAAGCATGCACTGATTCACTACGACTGGCCGGGCAACATTCGTCAGTTACGGAACACGATCGAAGGGATGATGGCTCTTGATCTGGACGGGCTGCTGGATGTCGACGACCTGCCGGAAGACATTCGCCCGCTGGCGGTCAATGAAGCCGACGCGGCGATCTACGGGACCGGTGCCGATCATCTGGTGGGGAAGACGCTCGAAGAGGTCGAGAAGTTCTACATTCAGCGGGCTCTGGAAATCACTGAGGGTCGCCGCGAGGACGCCGCAAAAATGCTGAACATCGGCGAGCGGACGTTGTATCGTAAGATCAACGAGTACGGGCTGCGGAACTGACGAGGGCGTGATTGCTAGGGGAAAGAAAGCACCTCGGAGGCAGGGAGAAATCCAAGAATGTGACAGTGTGAGCGATTGTGGGGTCGCGGGTCTGGAGATTTGGACAGGATCAACAGGATGGATTCCGGAACCAGCTCACATCCTGTCCATCTTGTTCACCCTGTCCAAATCCTCTCTTGATCTCTGTTCCAAGCTCTGCTTGAGACTGAGGGGAAAGTCGCAGCAGGAGGGGATGGGAACACTAATCTTCACTGATAAACACTAATCCGGAGGTCGACTCTGATCTGATTAGCGTTTATGAGCGGTGATTAGTGTTCCAAAACTCTTCTGTGAACGTCATTCCCACACTGTTCCCACGGAGTCTGATCGATGTTCGCCGAGTTGTGGCAACTCCTGACCGCCTGGAGTTTCGTCGATACCGATATCGCCTTCACAGCGGCGATCACGGCGATGGCCTGCTCTTTGCCGGGCTTGTGGCTGGTGCTGCGGCGGCAGAGCATGATGGGCGATGCCCTCAGTCATACGGCACTCCTCGGTGTGATCCTATCGCTGATGACGGTCACCGGAGCGAAGTCCCTTGGCTGGATCACGAAAGGGCAGGTTGATGTCGGCATGCAGATCGCCCTCATGGTCGGGGCGGTGTTGATGGGGATCGTCACCACCGTCTTGACCGAGTGGCTGCAAAACCTGGCCCATGTCGACGGCGGGACCGCCCTCGGTGTCGTCTTCACCGGTCTGTTTGCCGTTGGACTGGTCTTGATTCGCGTGGTGGCCGATGACGCCCATATCGATACTGAATGCGTCTTGATGGGCAGTCTGGAAAGCGTGAGCTTGAACACTTGGAACTGGTATGGGTGGGAGATTCCCAAGGCGGCGTGCCTGACCGCGTTCATGCTGGTGCTGAATCTGGCACTGACGGTCGTGTTCTTCAAAGAGATGCGTTTAGCCGCTTTTGACGCCGAACTGGCCACGACCCAGGGGGTCAACGCCCGCGTCATGCACTATGCCCACATGGCCCTGACTGCGGCGACGGTCACGGCGGCCTTTCAAAGCGTGGGCAGTATTCTCGTGATCTCGCTTTTGGTCGTCCCCGCTGTGACAGCAATCCAGCTCTCGTGGCGACTGCGGACGGTGGTGCTTCTGACATTGGCGGTGGCCGGTCTGAGTGCGGTACTAGGTCACGTCATGGCCATGACACTCCCGGCAGTCCTGGGAGGGGCCTTGGGGTGGCCCGAGGTACGGGGCGTTTCATCGAGCGGAATGATCTGCGTCACCGCCGGACTCCTCTTCCTCATCGCAGCGGTTTGCGGCCCCAGGGGATATTTGGTCGAGGGTTGGGGACAACTGCAGCTGATGTGGCAGATTGCCGAAGAGGATCTGCTCGGGTCACTGTATCGCACCGAGGAGTCGAAAAGCCCAATTCCGGTGATCGGCCCCTCGGGTTGGTTCGGGCAATACCTGATCAAGCGATTGCAATGGAGAGGATTGGCCCTCGTCAGTGCCAACGGCGAATACCAGCTGACTGCCGCCGGGCAAAGCCATGCTCGCGACGTTGTGCGTCGGCACCGGCTGTGGGAGACCTATATGCACAAGCACTTCGCCCTGCCGGACGACCACTTGCACGAGACCGCGCACCGCATCGAGCACCACATCGACCCGACCTTGCAGAAGGCGCTCGACACGGAACTGGACGCTCCGGCGGTTGACCCCCACGGCAAAAAGATTCCCGATGCCGGGCAGTAAGGCGATCGGCCAGAGTTCGCTTACCCAAAGACATCCGAAGGAGTGCAGTCGCTATCCTACGCTGAAACCCTCGGCTTCGAGCAGCTCCTCCACCCCACCGAGGCACGGCTGCCCAGGTCCGGGTTTCCAGAGGAAATTCCGGTCTTTGTCCCGCCCGGGACACCCGATAGTAGCCCACCGTTTCAACGGTGGGAAAGCGATCCCGACCCACCCATCGCATGACTGCTAAGACGCAGTCTCCTGCATCGCCTCGGCCACAGATTGCAGGAACCTCGCCGCCGGGGCTCCGTCGATCACGCGATGGTCGAACGTCAGGCTGAGCGTGAGCTGGTCACGGACGGCGAAGCTGCCGTTGTCGAGGACGACGAGTTCTGTGCGGATCGCTCCGATGCCGAGGATGGCGGTCTCGGGGAGATTGATGATCGGGGTGAAGGCTTCAACGCCGAACGAGCCGAGACTGGTGATCGTGAACACGGCCCCCTGCATCTCGTGGGCTTTGATCTGCCCCGCGCGAGCCCGTTCGACGAGGGTCCGAAACTCGGCAGCGAGTTCGGGGATGGTTCGGTTCGCCACATTGCGGACGACGGGGACGAGGAGACCCTCCGGAGTGTCGACTGCGATGCCGATGTGGATACCGTCTTCGCGGGGGTACTCGATGTGGTCGTCGGCCCAGCGACCGCCGAGCAGCGGATGCTCGCACAAAGCTAGGGCGACGCACTTCGCGATCAGATCCGTGTAGGCCGGGACGATCTTCGTGCCATCAGCCTTGAATTGATTTCGAGCGGCGACAAGGGCCGTCGCATCGACCTTCGTGTGGAGCGTCACCGGGGCGGTCTGTTGCAGACTCGTCACCATGCGCTGAGCAATCGTCTTGCGGCGTGAACTGATCGGGAGGGAGCGAGAGCCAGATGCTGATTCGGTGGTTGAAGCCGCTCGAACATCTCGCTCGCGAACGCGGCCATTCGCTCCACTGCCGGTCAAGCGGGTCCAGTCGACGCCGAGATCGCGGGCCATCCGCTTTGCGCGTGGTGAGGCGATTGTCGCCTTTTTCTCCGAAAAAGGACGCTCTTTCCCGGAGGCTTGGGTGGCCGGGTCTGAAGGCTTTGCGAAAGGCCCGGTACTCACAGCTGGCAAGGCACTCGACAGGGGCATGCGCAAAGCCTCCTGACCTTGCCACCCACTGTCCGGCACATCGCTCGCCATGATTCGCCCACCCGGACCGGTCCCGGCAATGGCCTGCAACGGAACACCGACTTCACGTGCCAACCGACGCACCGATGGAGCTGCGGGCGGCGGTTCCGCCGTGGCATCTGCCACGCTACCCACCGCAAACGGAGCCGCCTCCCCCTCGCTCACGAGATATGCCAACAGCGCCCCGACCTGCACCACATCCCCCTCTTGCGGCCCATTCGGGCAGATCCGCAGCAGACCCGCATCGAGCGACTCCACCTCTTGTAGAGCCTTCTCCCCCTCCAGCTCAAACAGCGGTGTACCCGCCGCGACCCGGTCGCCATCGGCCTTCAGCCAACCGACGAACTTGCCCTCCTCCATCGACCAACCCAGTCTCGGCAATCGCACTTCGCTGGCCATGCTTACTCCTCCACCAGTTGACGCACAGCAGAGGCGATGGCCTTCGCATCGGGAACGACGACCGCTTCGAGCGACGGACTATACGGCGTCGGCGTAAAGGCTCCGGTGAGTCGGCGAATGGGGGCATCGAGGTCATCGAACCCGCGCGAGGCCACTTGTGCGGCGATCTCGGCGGCGAACCCGCACGAGGCCGGTGGCTCGTCGACCACCAGCAAGCGACCAGTCTTCTTGACCGACGCCAGGATCGTCTCCACATCCAGCGGCACGACTGTCCGTGGATCGATGACCTCGACCGAGATGTCAGACTTCTCCAATTCATCGCACACCGATAACGTCAGATGCACCATCCGAGCCAAGGCCACCACGGTCACATCGCGACCGGGCCGGACGATGCGGGCCCGGCCGAATTCGATCTCGTAGTCCTCGGCCGGCACCGGACTCTTCGATTGCAGAATCTCGCGATGCTCCAAAAACATCACCGGGTCGTCGCACCGCAAGGCCCGCTTCATCAGCCCCTTCGCATCGTACGCCGACGAGGGCACCACCACGCACAGACCCGGCACCTGGGCATACATCCCGTAGTAGCTCCCCGAGTGATGCGTGGCAGCTGAGTGCCCGATCCCGATGCAGCCGCGCAGCAGCACCGGCATTTTGAGTCGACCGCTCGACATGTACTGCATCTTAGCAATCTGGTTGACGATCTCCGCGAACCCATCCAGCACGAAGTCGGCGAACATGAAGTCGATCACCGGGCGACTGCCAGTCATCGCTGCACCGCAGGCCAGGCCCACGAACCCGCGTTCGCTGATCGGTGTATCACACAGCCGCACCGGTCCGTACTTCTCGAACAGCCCAGCTGTGGTGCGGAAGTTGCCGCCACGCACGCCAATCCCTTCGCCCATGACGAAGATCGTGGGGTCGACGGCCATCTGCTCGGAGAGGGCTTCGAGTGTGGCTTGGGAGTAGGTGATCTCGCGGCTCGAGCCGGGTCCAGGTTCCTGCGCGGGGGGAGTAGTCCGCGCGGCGTAGATGTGCGTCATGGCCGTGGCGGGGTCGGGCGGCGGGCTGGCTTCGGCAAAGGTTCGGCCCTCGGCGACCAGTTGGGCGATCTCGGCCTCGACCATCGCGATGTCGGCTTCGGCGATCTGGAACTCCGCGAGCATGCGTGCGCGCAGCTGCGCGATCGGGCACTTCTTCTTCCAAGCTTCGACCTCTTCCTTGGTGCGGTAAGTGAAGTCGCCCATCCCTTCGGCGTGGGCGCGGGTGCGATAGGTCTTGCACTCGATCAAGGTCGCTCCCCCGCCGGAGCGCCCCCGCTGGACCGCTTCCTTCGCGGCTTCGAACACCGCGAGGACATCGTTCCCATCGACCTCGACACCTGGCAGCCCATAGTTGGCTGCCCGCCGTCCCACATCCGGAATCCCGCTGGCGTACTGGAACGGCACCTCCGTCGCGAACTGGTTGTTCTCGCAAATGAACAACACCGGCAGCTTCCAAATGCTCGCCATGTTGAGCCCCTCGTGGAAGGCTCCGTTGTTCACCGCCCCATCGCCGAAGAAGGCCACGCCGACGTTCCCGGTCTGCATCAGCTTGGAGCTATACCCGCCGCCGCAAGCTTGCAGAATGCACGGCCCAACGATGCCGCTGGTCCCCATCATGCCGATCTCGGGCGAGAAGATGTGCATGCTCCCCCCCCGCCCGCGCGAGCAGCCGGTCGCCCGCCCGAACAGTTCCGCCATCAACTCGCGCGGAGGCATCCCCTTGGCCAGCGCATGCCCATGCCCGCGATGCGTACTGAAGACGGTGTCCTTTGCGGTAAGGTGGGCGCACACGCCCGAAGCAATCGCCTCCTGCCCGACATAGGTATGACACGCCCCATGCACCAACCCCCGCTGGTGACAACGGGCCAACTCCTCCTCCGTCAGACGGATCGTGAGCATCGTGCGGTACAGGGAGAGGAGTTCGGTGCGTGTTGGCATTGTGATGAAGGGGAAGAGGAGAGGAGGGGAGGAGGGAGGGGAGGAGTAATCGGTCTTCAGTTCTCAGTCTCTGGCCATTCGCCATTCGCCATCAGCCTCTTCACGCCAGTTGTCCCGCCTTGATGATCCCGCCTTGCATCACGGCGATGAACTTCTCGCGTTTCTCCAGCAGCGAAATGTCCTTCGCCACATCGCCCTCCACCACCAGCACATCGGCCAGCTTGCCGACCTCCAGCGTCCCGAGTTCATGACCGCGCCCGAGGATCTCGGCTCCGGTCTTGGTCGCACACAGGATCGTTTGCAGCGGCGTGAACCCCACGTAATTGACGAAGAACGTCAGCTCCTTGGCGTAGTCGCCGTGCGGGTTCCAAGCGAAGCCGTAATCGCCGCCCATGCCGAGCCGACCGCCCTCCTTCAGGATGCGGCGAGCGGATTCCGCCCCGCCTTCGAGCGTCTCCTGGTGCCCGTCGATCACCTTCTGTCCCATGCCGTAGGCCGGTCCGTTCTCGATACTCGCCAATTCGAAGTACAACGCGGGGACCACCGGCACATCACGGGCCAGCAGTAACTCCATCGTCTCGTCGTCCATGAACGTCCCGTGTTCGATGGCATCGTACCCGGCCTTGAGGGCGTTCTTGATCCCCTCGGTCGCGCGACAATGGCCGGTGACTTTCATCCCGTGGTTGTGGGCGGTCGCCACCACGGCGTGCATCTCCTCGAACGTCATACAGAGCGTGTGGTGGTCATTCACATCGGGGGCAGCTGCGTCGCCGGTGGGGTAGGTCTTGACCCACTCGACGCCGTCCTTGACGAGCTTGCGGACGGCGGCCCGGGCCTCGTCCGGGCCGTTTATGTGCAGCACCAGCCCCTCCCTGCCGATCTTGCGGTAGTCGGGATTCCAGTCCATCAACCCCGCGACGCCGCAAATCTCGCGACCGCTGGAGGCCATGCGAGGACCGGGGATCAAATCGGCCTCGATCCCCTTCTTGAGCCAGTGGTCGATGTTGAACAGACTCCCCCCGCTGCGAGCTGAGGTGTACCCGCACTCCAGTGCCAGCTTGGCGTTGCAGGCGGCCAGGATCGTGACGTACTCGACCGGGTACTTGATGTCGAGGTCTTCCAGAGCCGCCACGTTGAAGTACGTCGAGTGGAAGTGTGCCTCGACCAGCCCCGGCATGATCGTCCCGCCTTTGGCATCGATCCTCACCACTCTCTCCGGCACAGCGGGGATTCCCGCAATCGGACCGACGTAGGTGAGCCGACCATCCTGGATCACCACCGCTCCGTTCGCCAGCGGCGCAGCCCCCGTCCCGTCAATGATCTGCCCGTGGGTGATAACGGTGGTTCCAGAGGCAATCTTCATCGGCAGGCACCAGGGCAGGCGAACGGGCAAGGGCTTTCCTCAACGCCCGCCACTGTACGTCCCCGCGGTCCTCGCTGGCAATTCCACCGTGCAATAGCGAGTCACGGACGTAGGGTGGGACCAGCCTGCTTTGAGGCGCTGGCCCACCACTCCAGGGGACAGCATCGAGTATGGTGGGCCTGCGCCCAAAGCGGCTGGTCC
>JANPCU010000021.1:0-5884 GCA_031431195.1 Planctomycetota bacterium
CCGACCGAACCGCTTCCGTCACATCGACAAACCGTCCGTCTCCGGTGTTGAGAAAGAGATGGTCCGGGGCCGGGTGGTAGTCCTGCGGCGGCGGCACTTCCGTACTCCGCACATCGGACGGAACCCAGTCGACATACCCCGCTACATACAAATCCAGCTCACCATCACGGTTCACATCGCCCAATGCCGCAGCTGTGTTCCAGGTCGCCTCGCTCCGCAGGCCGGCTTCTTCCGAGACATCCAAAAATGTGCCGTCTCCTTGATTGATGAGCAGGCAGTTCTGCCCGTAACAGGTGATCAGCACATCGGGAAATCCATCGCTGTTCACGTCTCCGCTGACGCATCCATGCGAGTAGTCGGTGCCCGGATTCAGTCGCGAACTCGCCGTGACATCGCGGAAGTGATCCCTATCCACATTGCGAAACAGCCCGCAGCTGCGCCCGCTGGGGACGGAAGTCGCCGGGTCGATCGTGCCACCTCCGACGCAGAACAGGTCCGGTTGTCGATCAAGATCGTAGTCCACAATGCCGACCCCGCCGCCGACCGTTTCGAGGATCGTGAAGCGGCCCGCCTCGCGCCCGGTGGAGTAGCGGAACTGGATTTGCGAGGCGGCAGTCCAGTCCTCGAACCAGTCATCGGGCTGGACTGAGTCGCTCCCGAGCGGTGGAGTCAGCGTAGTCGTGTGTCCCACATTCTCACCACCTGCTGACGATACTGGAGAGGTCGCCGCTCCCTCCATCGGCAATTCACTCTTCCCCGGTTTGGCACAGCCCCAGACAAGTGTGGCGAATAACAAGCCCACCACGCCCCCCACAAATCGCGGGGGCCGATGTATCTCACCATGAGTGGGAATTGACGAGACCATCCGAGCAGTCATTCCATTCCGCGAAGTCATCCCGTCCCCTCTCCTTTGTAGAGCTCGGACACCTCCCGTCCTCAGCTGAGGGTGGGGTGCTATTATACTTCACGTGAGCGGTAGTGCGACATTCTCTCGTCACCAGAACAGATTCAGAATCTGTCTTCAGTTGGCACAGACAAGAATGTCTGTGCCACTGAGAAGTGGGACAACTCCGGCTCGCTGGACTCACTAAAACTTGACCGTCGCCCCGATGGTCAACATGTCGACCGAGGCGGTGTTCGTGATCCGGGTGCCGGGAATCGCACCGACGGGCAGGACCAGAGGACCCGATACGGAGTTCTCAAAGGCGTGAGTATACGCCAGCGACAGCATGAGGGCGCTGGTCACCTGGTACGAGGCACCTGCTGAAAACATGTTCTGGATCACCAGCGGCGAGGCCACATTGGCGGACGACTGATTGTCGCTGACGGGGTTCTCGCTCCAGCTGTAACCGATGCGGGTCGAAAGTGAATTGGTGAGTTGATACTGGGCTCCCAGTGACGCAGCGAAGATGCTTTGCAGACCGATTCCACGCAAAGCCCCCGTCGGCCTGAACCCCGAGTCGCCGAACCCGGCGGCATTGCCGTAATCGAGATACCGCAAGTCAGCAGCCAGCAAGAGACGCTCGATCCCCTGGTACGAGGTGCCGATCGACACGATCGAGGGGATGTCCAGATCGAAACCGAACGACTGCGGGACTCCCAGTTCGTTGGCGGAATTAAAGCGGTAATCCTGGAACCACTGCGGACTCTTGTAGCAGGCTCCGAAGCCCCAGATCTCGGTCTGGTAGTAAGCCCCTAAGCTGAAACCCGCTCCCCACGACTGCTGGGAATGTGTCCCATTCGGGTAGGTCGCGAACCCGTCTCCGTTGGCATCATCCGGGGCCGCGATGCTCGCCGGGTTGAGTTGGGCGGAACCGATATCCAAGAGCGGACTGACGGAGATCGAGAGTTCGTCCGTCACATCGTAAACCAGTGCCGGGGCCAGCTGCAGGACTTGGTATTGAGAAAACACCGGTCCAAAACCCAGCCCGACGGGTGGGGGTGGAGTGAGGAGCGGATTCGTAACGCTGCCCGCATAGTCGAGGCCGAAGCCCGCCACGGCAAAGGCTCCGAAACCAAACGTGAAATCCGAATTCTCGGGACGAAAAGCTAGAGCGATCGTCGGCATAGCAAACACCGAGTCTTCGCTCGCCGACCGCCCGGAAAGGTCGATCGGGGGTGCCCCGGGGCCAAAGGTGTTCGCTGGGTAGAAAGAGGACACACTCGCATGCGGGAAGATTAGTTCGGCCCCGACTTCCAATTCATTCCGTTGCAACCCCGAGAGGGTCGCCGGGTTCCACATCAACGCACCCGCTGCTGACAGTGGAGCCGCTGTTGATGCACCGCCCATCGAGCGGTTGATCGGCCCGGCGGCACTCATGACGGGACCGAACTGGGCCACCGCAGAATTGGAGCAGATACCGAGAGCCAGCACGCTCAAAAAGGAGACAATACTGCCCTTCGAGAGCTTTCCAGAAGTCTTCATTCACTCATCCTTGAGCCCAAGACCATTTCATCCTCTCGGCGTATCGACCATTCGGGACTTGTCAAATTGCTGGCCTGCGGGTTGGCCAGCGACGTTTCAAAAAATACATTCGGCAAAGCTAATTCTTGCTTCGTAATCGGAAGAGTCAAATGTACTTTTACCGCGTAGGTAAGCCAAAACACTCAAGTAGTGATTGTACTTGGCACTGAGAGAAATGAAACATCTGGAGGATGGAATTCCTCGTCCGTCCATGTGCACCAGATAGGAGACTGGTCCGAAACAACTTCCCGAAAGATCCGCAGAGGATTCACCTCAGAGGGCGCGAAGCCGCAGAGGTCCGTGAGATCTCCGGGATTTCCCTCTGCGAACCTCCGCGTCCTCTGCGGTGAATTCCGGGAACTTGTCTCGAGCCAGCTCCTCAGTAGGCAGTGGCAGAGATTCGCCACGAAGGCGTCAGCGAGATTCGATGCGGGGACGCTGCTCAAGACAAGGAGAAAAACAGGAGTTGATGAGCCGCAGATAAACGCAGATGAACACAGATCACAGATGAATCGCGGACGATGATTTCTCGTTCATGACGCACCGCGTGGAGTCGCTACCGACTTTTTTGATGCACACACGTCCTCGTCCGTCCGTATCGAAAACTTCGGGGAGCGACGGACGAGGACGTCCGTCGTACTTCTCCAGCTGGACAGCGAGAAATACCACTTGAACGACCGTTACCAGACTTGGAGTTCCAGTTCCAAGTCCACGCCATGTGCCTCGGCGACCTTGGTCCGCATGACATCGATCAACTTGAGCACATCAGCCGACTTCGCCCCCGATTCAGTGATGATGAAGTTGCCGTGGCGGTCGCTGACTTCGCACTGGCCGATCTTCATCCCCTTGAGACCCGCCTGTTCGATTAAGGCTCCCGCGCTCAGCCCACGCGGATTCTTGAACACACAACCCGCCGATTGGTGCGAGAGCGGTTGGGTCGACTTCTTCATGACCCACAGCTTGCGGATGCGTTCGGCGATGTCATCTGGTTTGTCCGAGGTGAGTTCGAACTCGGCCTCGATCACGCAGAGTTCGTTGATACTGCTGTGACGGTATTCGAAGACGAGTTCATCGCCCTGCCGGACGAACTTCTCGCCTTGGGCGGTGATGACGGTGACGGAATGCAGGTGGTCGCCGATCTCGCCGTTGCGGCCACCCGCGTTGCCTTTGAGGGCTCCGGAGATGGTGCCGGGAATGCCGACCAGTGTGTCGAGTCCGGCCAGCCCGGCTTTCACCGACTCCGAGATGACGTGCGAGAGCGCCGCTCCACCGCCCGCTCGCAGACGTTGGCCCTCGATGGCCACCTGCGCAAAGGACGGATCGGATAAACGAATCACAACCCCGCTGACTCCCTCATCGCGCACGAGCAGATTCGAACCACCGCCCAGCATATGCACCGTGACGCCGTTCTCGTGGCAAGTGCGAACCACCGCGACCAGTTCTTCGACGGTGCGCGGCTCAATCAGACGCTGCGCGGGGCCGCCGACCTTCAGCCAGGTAAGCGGAGCCAGCGGCTCGTCATGACGCGTGATGTGTTTGAAGTCGTCCAGTGAGCTCATGGTAGATGCGATCGATGTCCCCGGCCCCGACAGTCAACACGACGTCGCCGGGCCGCGTGTGAGTCTCCAATGTGGTTCGCGTATGGTCAAGGTCAGCGACAAAATGAGCGGCGACTCCCAGACGGTGGACACCTTCCACGAGTTGACGCGCGAGGTCCTTCTGTTCTGTGCCGAGCGATTCTCTGGCTCCGAAGACTGGGAGCACCAGAACCCCATCCGCCCGTCGCAGCGCAGTGATGAACCCTGCGGCCAGTTCTCGAGTCCGAGAGACCTGATGCGGCTGAAACACGCACCAGACCCTGCGCCCCGGAAAACGGTCGCGAGTCGCATCCAGCACGGCCCGCACCGCTGTCGGGTGATGGGCGTAGTCGTCAATCCAGGTCGCGCCGTTCCAGTCGCCACGGTACTGAAACCTCCGTCCGATCCCGGCAAACGTGGCACACGCCGCGCGGCAGGTCTCGGCTGATGCACCGTGTTCGAGGGCGATGGCCAGCGCGGTCATAATATTTACGGCGTGGTGGTTGCCCCACAGCGGACACTCGATGTCGAGCGTCGATTGGTCGGGGAGCCGCGCCGTCAGAGACAGCCCGGCGGGAGTGGTCTCGACACGCTCGACGAAGTAATCTGCTGCCTCGTCTGTCGTGGAGACGAATATCTTGCGAGAGGGGCACGCCGAGAGGATCGACAAGCTCGCCTCGCAATCGAGGTTGGCCACCAGCAGACCCTCGGCGGGGATCTTCTCCAGGAACTCGCGGTAAGTTGCCAAGGCGAGGTCGAACGTCGGAAAGCAATCAAAATGGTCCGGCTCGATCCCGAGTAACCCGACGACACGCGGGGTCAACTCGAGAAAATGCCCGCGATACTCGCAGCTTTCCGCAACGAGTGTCGCCTTGTTCTCCGAAAAAAGGCGTCCTTTTTCGCAGAACAAGGCGAGACTCCCCAACACCCCGTTAAGTCCGGTGTCGAGCATTTCCGCTCCACACAAGATCGACGGAGCGAGGCCCGCGTGCCGTAAGATATGACCCACGAGAGCGGTCGTCGTGCTCTTCCCATGCGTCCCGGCGATGGAGATCCCGTCACGGCCTTGCATGAGCTGTCCGAGGGCCTGGGGATAGGACCACTGCGGGATGCCGCGCTGCAATGCGGCTTGCCGTTCGGGGTTCGACTCACGCACCGCGGGGCTGTAGATCAAGAGATCGAGCAGCGGCGAAAGATTCTCCTCCGAGTGTTCGGGAAGCAGCCGCATCCCCCGGCTGTGAAACTTGGCGATCACATCGGGACTGGCCGAGCGATCCGAACCGCTGACCTGCCACCCCGCAGCCGAGAACCATTCGGCGATGGCCTTCATCCCGGTCCCCGCCATGCCAACGCAGAACACCCGGCGCACGACAGCCCCGCCGACCTCGACGCCGATCATGTCGGAGGCGATACGGAGTGGTTCCGGAACGGGCCATCCTGGCCGCGTGCTGCTCATCCTTGAGTCCTGGGTGTGTCGGTCGCTTCCCGAATGGTCGCCGTCGCCGTTCAATATGCGGGAGTATCGGCAAAATCAGCCGATGAGAAAAGGGGAATTCTTGCTGTGCAGCCCCCCCGTCAATGATGTGGCTGGTAGCGTGTGTGTGTCAGAAAAGTCGGTCAGTCATCCAGCCATGTCCTAGAGCAGTTTCAGAATGGGTCTTCAGCCAGAAGGCAGACAGGAATGTCTGTCCCACTTCAGTGGCACAGACATTCCTGTCTGTGCGAACTGAAGACAATCTCTGAAATCGCTCTAAGTCGTCAGCGTTCCCGCGGTATGAAGACAGATTATGTCACGCCGAGGCGCAGAGGCCGCAGAGTTTCCGGAATGGATCCCCCCTGCTTC
>JANPCU010000022.1:0-14768 GCA_031431195.1 Planctomycetota bacterium
GCTGGCCCTGCTAATTCTGACGCAGGACACTCAGTTAAAAGGCAGCATCGCCGGCAAACGGAAGCAAGCCGGGTGGAACAACGACCACCTCGAGGCTCTGCTCCTGCAAATTGCCAAGTGATAAGATGCGGAGGCCCTGCCTCCGCCGCCTGACCGACTTCAGCCTCGCCTGGCTCGATTTCCACAAAGGCGGACTAGTTGTGTAGAAATGTGACGTCCTACGAAATGGCATCAGTTCTCCCCGAGAGGACGATAACTTGGCCTACCAATCGGCTGGCAGTCCGGGCAATGTCTCCTGAATGATCTCGTAAATTGCGGTACGGTCCTCGGTACTCAAGTGCTCGAACTCCGGGGTGTTGTTCTTCCCGATCAGCACGTCCTTGAGCTTCTTCAGCACATCGGCCTTGGCAACGGCGGGTAGCTGCTCGAACGCAGCTGAGTAGATCAGGTAGCTGCAAGGGTATTTGAGGAGGCGTGTTTGGAGATCGAGATCACGCAACGACCGGCCCTTCGAGTCGCGCGGGCCACGGGTGGCGAACTCTTCTGTAAAGCCCGATGTGCCCGACACCGGCGATTCGAGGGCGAACTCCTGGCTGAACAGCAGGTACTTGACCAGCTTTTCCGTGACGCCGTGGATGCGGCGTTCGGTCAGCTCACTGCGATAGTCGTCCGGACGCTCGAGGGCCTCGTTCATGATGTCATCGTGATGGAGCGCACTCCGAGTCTCGAAGTTGACGAGAGTGATGAAGTTGTGCATCTGCACCTGATGCTCCAGCACCATGAGGGCCACGAGGTCACTATGCGGCGTCAGGTACGGCTTCAACGAGACGAACTTCGCTAGATCGGTGGCGTTGGCCCCGGCCTCGCGGTCGAGGGTTTCCGGCGACTTCCGCTGAGCGAGTACGTTCCCCATGTGCCGCATCGAACCATGCTGCCCGCTGACGTACCAGCCGCCCCAGCGTTTAGAGAACGGGCTCGTGTGGTCGGTCGAGAACGTTCCCGACCCCAAAAGTGGATGACCTCCGCCATCCGAGTAGACCGACCGCACCAGCAAGCCCGGCACCCCTTGCGTTCGCGACGAGGCGTGGCAAGTAATGCACTGCCCTCGGTCCCGCACGAACTGAGGCTTCATGTTCGGTGTTTCAGGCGGACTCTGGTCGAGCGTGTAGAAGATCGTTCCTTGCTGGGCGTCCTGGGTCGCGACCTCCAGCACGTCCCCCTGCTGGCAATACCCGATGTACGTATCGTCGTTGAAGTACACAGCTCGCGGACGATCCGGGGTGATCCGCCTCAGTTGGAGACTGGTTTTGGAGAAGACCAGCACCTGCGAAGCCTGCGGCACTTCGAGTCGCTTTAACACTGCTTCCAGATACCCCCGCTGGTCACCGGGTTGGAGGTCGATCTCGCCCGCGTCGATCTTCGCCTGCAACTGGGTAATGCGGGTATTGACCGGTGCCGTCTCATAGGAGATCGGAGCCGCCTCGAACTCCATTTGGGCGGAGGCCAAACTGAGTGTACTCAGGCAGGAGAGAGCAGCTGCAATGGAAGCCAAAGTTCGGGGCGGGATCGACATGGTGCGGACCCAATTGGCAAAGGGCGGGGAGAGTCGTCGGAACCTGTAAAGGTGGGAAGAGACAAGTGTCTCGCAAAACAGGTATCGCAGACTCTTCTTTAATGCTACTCGGCAGTTTGGTGCTCTTCAAACACGGTTTTGCCGTGGGCGGTCTTTTTCCGGGAGATAGGAAACGGGCACGGCACACAGCGTAATGACCTGCGAGGTTGGCCATCATGAAGCGAGTTTCATGTTCGAATCCCTTTGAACAGTGGGCACTTCTTCCAGATGTGGTTGGCCCCCAGATCGCCCGCGTTAGTCGTAGTGGGGGACGGGCACCGGTTCGCTTACCATACGGCCTGCCGCTTACTCAAAAGCAGGATGCGGCGGAGCGATTGCGGGGAATTCATGCACGGGTTCGAGATGTTAAGCTGGAGTCTGGTCGGACTTTGGGCGGTGGCGTTGTTTCCGGTGTTATACGGGATTCTCTTTCCGCGATTCCTGCGGGATGTTCCGGCTCGCGTGGGTGACGACCTGCCTTCGATTTCAATCATCGTTCCCGCTCGTGACGAAGCGGTGGCCATTGAGGAGGCGTTGCGGCGGATGCTGAGTCTCGACTATCCGGACTTCGAGGTCATCGCGATCAATGACCGTTCGAGCGATGGAACCGGGGCGATCATGGATCACGTGGCGTCCGAGGTCGGCGCTCGCTTGCTGGTCGTGCATGTGACGGAACTGCCAGCGGGGTGGCTCGGTAAAAACCATGCTCTGTCTCTGGCAGCGAGTCGGGCGCGGGGTGAGTTCCTGCTGTTTACGGACGGCGATGTGATGTTCGACCCGCAAGTTCTGCGGCGGTCGATGACACTGGTCAAGGATCGTTCGCTCGACCATCTGGTGCTGTTGCCCGAGACGTTGACCTCCACATTCTTCGAAACAGCACTGATCAACTTCTTCTGCATGATGCTGATGGCTTCGACGCGGTTTCCACTGGTCCGCTGGAAGTGGTTCAAGCAAGCGTATCTCGGCGTCGGAGCGTTTAACCTGCTCCGCCGGACCGCTTATGACACCATCGGCGGCTTCCAGACGCTCCAATTGGAAGTGGCTGATGATGTGATGCTCGGTCGTCTGGTGAAAGAGCATGGCCTGAATCAGGATGTCTACGGGGGCCAACAGAATCTGAGTGTCCGCTGGCAATCGGGCGGTGTCTGGTCGATCGTGCGCGGGTTAGAGAAGAACGCCTTTTCCGGCACTCAATACTCCGTCATTCGGACTCTTGTCGCTGTGGCGATACTCTGTGCCATATTTGTCGGACCACTCGTGGCGCTGCTGTGCGGGCTTGTCACTCTGCCGGTGCTGATTCTCTCGATGGGGACTCTGCTACTCTCCGTGGGTACGGCCTGGACTGTGGGGTATCCGGTGGCGGTGGGAGTGTTTTATCCTTGGGCGGTGGTCGTGTTCTGCTTCATCATGCTGCGCTCGATGGTGATGACCGTGCGACAGGGCGGCGTGCGGTGGCGGGACACGTTTTACTCGCTGACCGACTTACGAGCGGCCCGGCGGCTCTGACGAAAGATCAGCAAGCTGGCTTGTCGCGTCTCTTTAATTTTCCCCAAATCACTCTGTCCCGACACGAGGAGGCTAACTATCCTTCCAGCGACTGGAATTGCTGAGGCGAGTCCGGGAGAGGGTCATCGTGCGATGGCCCATGTTTCAGGAAGCATCAACGCGATGCAGCTGGATGAGGTCGAGTGCCGACCATGCGGATTCGTGATCAGTTTCGGTCCAAACCGTTCGTGCTTTCGGTGGAAGTGTTTCCTCCCAAGACCGAAGCGGGGGACGAAGGCATGTACCGGGCACTGGAACGCCTGCAAGTCTATCAGCCCAGTTTCGTCTCCTGTACCTATGGGGCTGGTGGCAGTACGCAAAGCCGGACGTTGGAGATCTGTCGCCGGGTGCAGTCGGACTTCGGGCTGCCCGCGACCTCGCACTTCACTTGCGTCGGCTCCACGCGCCAGGAACTGCTCGACTGGCTGGCCCTGGCCACCCGGAACGGTATCGGCAATATCATGGCCTTGCGCGGCGATCCGCCGCAGGGGCAGACCGAATTCAAAACCGTGGTCGGCGGGTTGTCACATGCCAACGAACTGGTCGAGTTGATTCGCTCGCACTATCCCGAGATGGGAATCGGCGTCGCGGGCTATCCCGAAAAGCACCCCGAAGCGAAAGACCTCGATACCGATCTGGCGAACTTGAAGCGCAAGGTCGACGCCGGTGCCGATGCCGTCTTTACTCAGCTGTTCTATGAGAACAGCAACTTCCTGCGGTTCCGGGATCGTTGCGTTCAGCGGGGGATCAATATCCCCATCGTGCCGGGGATTATGCCGATCACCGAGTTTGCTCGAATCAAGCGGATCACGTCGATGTGCGGAGCGGTGTTTCCGGCCTTGCTGGCGTCTCGGCTGGAGGCCGTCCAGCATGATGCCCAGACTCAGTTCGATATCGGCGTCGAGTTTGCCATTCAGCAGTGCCGTGAGCTGATGGATGCAGGCGTCCCGGGAATGCACTTCTACGTGCTGAACCGCAGCGAGTCCTGCGAACGAATCCTGGAAGGGCTCGGGATGGGTCCGGCCTGATTGGATATCGCCAGTTCTACGACTTGGATTGGCAGAGACACGTATTCGTGCGGAGTGAGTGGGGAGAGAGGCCGAATTTGATCTGGTCGATTTGGACTCCGAGTGGCCCGTGGAGTTTGATGCCGGTTGACACGACCCACGGGCGGACGTGAGACATGACCTCATCGCCACGTTTGGCCATGAATCGAGATCTATATTTCACGCGGCCCGAAATGAGATTTAGCCGCCCCTCGCCAGAGGGCCGGCCTGGGCTGCCAAATCGCCCGCTACAACCAAATGTCCCACTGCTGGCTGCGCAAAGTATAGGTCTACCCGCCCTCCCTCTGAGTGCGAGACGCACTTTGCCTCCCCAGCGATGGCACACGGAACTCCGCCCAGGCTCCTCATCCGGGGGAGTGTGAAACGCAGAGGACGCCGAGAGCGCCGAGGAAGAGCAGAGCAGAGACGTGCCGTCGACCGGGAGACAGCCTCACTCGCCCCCGAAAGATTCTCCGCACTGCAAACGATGGAACTCCGCGCGTGCTGAGAGAAATGCAAAGGCCTCTTGTGCCGCCCGCCGATGAGGCTCTCTCACTCCGTCTCTCCTTCGCGGCCTTGGTGTTCAGTTCCCGTTCCTTGAGGCCTTCAGAATCGGGAACACCAAGATCGCCATGGACGCGAAGGGGGAGCATGACATTGACGAGGAATCGTCCGTGACCTCATTCCTGTGTCTCGACAATTGCAGCTCAGCTGTGCTGCGCCCTCTGCGTTTCCACTCTGGTCCCTCGCCTGCCAGAAAGCTGCCGCCCCGACCCGGGGAACACGTCCGTCCCCGTGATGACGCTGGTCCCGCACCAGGCTCCCTCGAATCTGGTACATCCACGGCCTCCATGGCCAGCGCCGAGATTCACCCAATCATGCGGAGTCCGCCGAGCGATCCTCGGGAACAATCACCATGTGCGTCTCGCCCCTCCCTCTGGAGGGTGCAATCACCCTTGGGCGGTATCCCGGACCAGTCACTGGAAACGAGAGCGGAGCACTCGGAACGTGTCGAGAGACATGCACTTCGACGATTCATAGAGTACCAAGGACTTGATGCGCGGAATCAGAGTCACCAAGCGTCATCGCCCATGATCTCAAGGTGGAGTTCAGCCTGCGGATTACCGAATGCACCCGGTGGCTCGAATCGGCCATGCCCGACCGACTATGATCTATCCTTGACTAGATTGAGGCGTCAATGGGAACAGGGGCGGAGCCGATGCTCTGGGAAGTGGAAATTCATCCGATCGCGGGCGAAGTCGACCGTGAAGGGCAACGTGTACTCACCGAGGCTCAGGCTCAAGGAGCAGCGAGCGTGCGAGCGATTCGCGCCTCGCGATCGTTTCTGGTCGAGGGGGATCTCGACGAGGCCACGGTCAAGTCGCGCGTGGTCCGCCTTTTGGCTGACGGGGTCGTCGAAACCTGTCGCGTACGGCGACTCCCCGCCGATGCACCCTCCGCAGCTCATCCGCAGGTCAGCGGCCTGAACCTGTTGAATGTCCTGTACAAGCCGGGTGTCACCGACAACGTGGCCGAGACAGCTGCCCATGCGCTGAAGGCGCAGGGGCTGGCGGTCACGCGCGTGGCAACGTGCCGCAAGTATTGGATCAATGCCGATGCGGTCGCCGCCGATTTGCAGAAGCTGAGCCGCCGCGTACTCGCTAACGATGCCATCGAGCAACTCCTGCCGGGTCCACTCGCGCTCAGCACCATCGCCGTCGGTTCCGAGTACAAGTTCCAACTGACGACGATCCCGATGCGCGGGATGGACGATGCGGCGTTAATGCACCTCAGCAAGCACGGCCAGCTCTATCTATCTCTGGTCGAGATGCAAACCATCCTGCAGCACTTCGTGGAGCAGCATCGCGATCCGACCGACATCGAATTGGAGACGGTGGCCCAGACGTGGAGCGAACACTGCTCGCACAAGACGCTCAAGGGACGGATTGCCTACCGCGATGAGAACGGCACGCGGCAGTTCGAGAACATGCTCAAGGAGACGGTCTTCGGCGCGACGCAGACGTTGCGAAAGCGGTTCGGGGCAAACGACTGGTGCGTGAGTGTCTTCAAGGACAATGCCGGGGTCGTGAAGTTCAACGATACGTTCGACATCTGCTTCAAGGTCGAGACGCACAACCACCCGTCGGCGATCGAGCCGTACGGCGGGGCGAACACCGGCCTCGGGGGGGTGATCCGCGACCCGATCGGGACCGGGATGGGAGCTAAGCCGGTCTGCAACACCGACGTGTTCTGCTTTGCCCCACCCGAGACGCCCGACAGCGAACTGCCACCCGGTGTGCTACACCCTCGTACGGTCATGCGAGGCGTCGTCTCCGGCGTCCGCGACTATGGCAACCGGATGGGGATTCCGACCGTCAACGGGGCGGTCTTCTTCGATGAGCGGTACATCGGTAACCCGCTGGTCTACTGCGGCAACGTGGCGCTGCTCCCGGTCGGGATGAGCGAGAAGCATGTCGAGGCGGGCGACTTGATCGTCGCCGTCGGCGGTCGCACCGGGCGCGATGGGATTCACGGGGCGACCTTCTCGTCTGTGGAACTCCATGAGGAGAGCGAGACCCTCTCCGGCGGTGCGGTGCAGATCGGCAACGCAGTCCAGGAGAAGATGGTCCTCGACGTGATCCTCGATGCCCGGGACCGGGGGCTATACCGCTCAATCACCGATTGCGGAGCTGGGGGCTTCAGCAGCGCGGTCGGCGAGATGGCCGAAAAGTCGGGAGCCGAGGTGTGGCTCGACAAGTGCCCACTGAAGTATAGCGGACTCTCCTACACCGAGATCTGGATCAGCGAGGCCCAGGAGCGGATGGTGCTGGCGGTGCCTCCCGAGAAGTGGGAGGCATTTGAGCGTCTGTGCGCCCTGGAAGGGGTCGAAGCCGTCGCCTTTGGCAAGTTCACGAGCGACCAGCGGCTGCGAATGTTCTATCACGGCCAGCAGGTGGGCAATGTGGCGATGGAGTTCTTGCACGATGGTCGCCCGCCGGTGAATCGCGAGGCGGTCTATCTGCCTCCGCCCGAGTCTGCGCGCCTCGTGGCACGCAGCGTCACAACAGCGCAGACCAGGGGGCTAACGCCACCCCGCTCGCCTTCGGGCCCCGATGACTTCAATGCCACGCTCAAGCGCATCCTCAGCTCGCTCAACGTCTGCTCCAAAGAATGGATCATTCGCCAGTACGACCACGAGGTTCAGGCGGGCAGCGTCGTGAAGCCGCTCGTCGGCATCGCGAACGATGGCCCGTCGGACGCAGCCATCGTACGGCCCGATCTCGGCTCGATGCGCGGGGCCGTCATCTCCAACGGCATGAACCCCCGCTACGGCGACTTTGATCCCTATTGGATGGCAGCTGCGGCGATTGATGAGGCCCTCAGAAACTGCGTGGCCGTCGGGGCTGACCCAGCGCAGATCGCGATCCTCGACAACTTCTGCTGGGGCAACACCGAACGCCCCGAAACCCTCGGCTCGCTCGTCCGCGCCGCTCTCGGCTGCCATGATGCGGCGCTGGCCTACGGGACCCCGTTCATCAGCGGCAAGGACTCGCTGAACAACGAGTTCAAGTACGACGATGCGAACGGGAAGAAGCAGGTGATCACCATCCCATCGTCGCTGCTGATCTCCGCCCTCGGGCAGATCGAGAACGTCGAGAACGCGGTGACGATGGATCTGAAGGAGACCGGCAACCGCTTGATCCTGGTCGGTCGCACCACCTCGGAA
This sequence comes from Planctomycetota bacterium, assembly GCA_031431195.1. Taxonomy (GTDB): domain Bacteria; phylum Planctomycetota; class Planctomycetia; order Planctomycetales; family Planctomycetaceae; genus TH-plancto1. The sequence goes on from JANPCU010000022.1 coordinate 7,931, forward strand.
CTGGGTGGCAGCCACTTCGCGTTCGTGCAAGATCTCGATGGCGGCACCGTCCCGCGCGTCGACTTTGTGCAGGCTCCGAAGACACTGGCCGCTGTTCACTCAGTGTTGGCCGCGGGCCTCGTGCGGAGTTGCCACGACCTGAGCGAAGGCGGCCTCGCGCTGGCCTTGGCCGAGATGGCATTCGCCGGTGGCTTGGGCATCGAGGCGTCCATCAGCGGCGTCTGCCCCGAATCTCGCGATGCCGTCGACGCTCTCTTCTCCGAGAGCCAGACGCGGTTCGTACTGGAAGTCGAGCCGCTGCACCTCGCTCGCGTCCTCACCGACCTGTCCGCCGCCGGAGCAATGGCCCTCGACATCGGCAGCGTGACAACCTCTCCCCAACTCCAGATCACCGGCTCGACCGGAGAGACCCTCATCAACGCCACCCTAGCCGAGCTGAAAGAGAGCTGGCAAAGCCCGCTGAGGTGGTGAGGAAAAGCCCTGTTGACGAAACCTGTTCATTTGAACACAATGACTCAAGGAGGAGTCTATGGCTCAATCATCATCCATCGAGTGGACCGAGGCCACCTGGAACCCAGTCACCGGCTGCACCAAGATTAGTCCAGGGTGTAAGTTCTGTTACGCCGAGCGGATGGCTCACCGCTTGGAAGCGATGGGACAGCCACGGTACGCCGATGGTTTTCGTTTGACGCTTCAGCCGGACTTGGTGGATTTGCCACTCAAGTGGAAGTCGCCGCGAGTGATTTTCGTCAACTCGATGAGCGATCTGTTTCACAAGGATGTCCCCACGGAATACATCCAGTCTTGTTTCGACGTGATGAATCGGGCAACGCAGCACACGTTTCAGATACTGACGAAACGGCCTGAACGAGTGCTCGAAATCTCGAATGATCTCCCGTGGCCGAAGAACATCTGGTTGGGGACCAGTGTGGAGAACGCCGACTACGCGTGGCGGTCATCGACCATCGCCAAGACCCCCGCAGCTATCCATTTCCTCTCGGTGGAACCACTTCTGGGACCAGTTCCCAAGCTGCCGCTGAAGGGGATCGAGTGGGTCATCGTGGGGGGCGAATCTGGTCCGGGCGCTCGTGAGATGAAACCGGAATGGGTCCGCCCCATCCGAGACAAATGCATCGCAATGAACATCCCATTTTTCTTCAAACAATGGGGCGGTGTCCAAAAGAGCCGCACCGGTCGAATTCTCGATGGTCGCACCTGGGACGAGACACCACTGAACAAGCCGAGGAAATCTGATGGCGAAAAACGGGCATCGTAGCCGTTGGGATGATCTACTCGCTTCCGTGGAGGAAGATGATGGGCTGCCAACCCGCGATTCCGGTCGCTGGGCCAAAGACAAGCTCCGATTCTGGAACATCTATATCGACATCACAACCAGAGCCATGGTCGATAGCCCCCATTGGAAGAGTGTCGTTTACGTCGACCTCTTTTCGGGACCGGGTATCTGCCAGATTCGCGGGACTGACGAGCGGGTTCCCGGTTCCCCACTTATCGCCGCTAAGGCTCCCAAAGCTTTTAGCAAAATTTTGCTTTGCGAATTGAATGAGTCCAGAGCATCGGCATGCGAAACCAGGCTCTCAAAGATTTTGAGCGATGACAAGTACAAGGTGTTTCGGGGTGACTGCAATGAACAGGTCAGCGAGATGGTGAAATACATCCCCGCAAGATCCTTGACGTTGGCATTCCTCGATCCCACGGGACTCCATTTGGATTTCGCAACAGTAGAAACACTATCCCAATGTGGCAGAGTTGATCTCCTGATTCTGTTTCCAGATGGCGTGGATGTCATGCGGAATTGGAAACGCTACTTTGATGAGCTTGAATCAAATCTGGATCGAGTCTTGGGTCCAGACTCCGACTGGCGAGAGAAACGAGCAAATGCAACGTCGACGGAACCCGCCGATATGCGGAAGCTGTATGTGAGCATCTACCAAGAACAACTGAAGCGGCGGCTCGGATACGATTATTCTGACGCCATCACAATTCGCGGGAAAAGTGGTCCCCTTTACAAATTGGTCTATGCCAGCAAGCACGAACGTGGACTCGATTTCTGGGTGAAGAGTTGCAAGAAAGAGCTGAGTGGACAGCAAGACCTCTTCGGGTAACTCACAATCCCGCTCCACGAAACAGCCACGGTGTTGGTCTCCCCAACAATGCCCTCATAAATCGGACGACGAGGCGTCTCGATCCGGGTTTACATCTCGCCGAAAGCCGACATGACCAAGCATTTTCCGGTTGCCCTGCATCGCCCGAGTCTCGACAATGAGTTCCCCGTTCGCGTCGACTGGCTCAGCCCTGTCGAACGGTGGCCCGCCAGGAGAGTCCCATTTCTGCCACAGCTGATTTCGCCTTTCAGACCAGCATTGCTCCCGACTGTGACAGCACATACGGGGTGGATGAGACGCTCACGAATTGCCCGGTCAGTCACGAACTGCTCGATATCGAGTATGAGTGGGACAAGCTGCCGGTGCCGTCATCGCTGCGGGAGTTCGAGGCGGCGTGGTCGAACCGGCTGAACCCGCTGGACTACAGCGGGGTGTGGCGATTCCGCAAACTGTTGCCGTTCGCCCCGGACTCGCAGATCGTGACGATCGGCGAGGGGCAGACCTACCTGCAGCAGACGGACGCGATCGCGAAGTATGTCGGCCTGAACCCCAAACAGTGCTATCTGCAGTACGAAGGGATGAACCCCAGCGGTAGCTTCAAAGACAACGGCATGGCAGCTGCCAGTACGCATGCCCGGATGGTCGGGGCCAAGGTCGCCGCCTGTGCCTCGACCGGGAACACGAGTGCGTCGCTGGCCATCTACGGCGGCGTGACCGGGCTGTTCAAGGTGATCGTGTTCGTCGGCAGCGGGAAGATCGCGTACGGGAAGTTGTCGCAGGCTCTCGATTACGGAGCGGTGACGCTTCAGATCCAGGGGGACTTCGACGACGCCCTGGAGAAGGTGCGGCTCGTCTCGCAAGCGGCCGGGATCTACCTGTGCAATAGTGTCAACCCGTTCCGCCTCGAAGGTCAGAAGACGATCATGTACCGGGTGCTGGAAGGGCTTGGTTGGGAGGTGCCCGACTGGATCGTCGTGCCGGGCGGGAACCTCGGGAACTCGAGTGCTTTTGGCAAGGCGTTTACCGAACTCAAACAGCTCGGTCTGATCGACCGCATCCCACGTCTGGCCGTCATCAACGCCGCCGGGGCCAACACGCTGCATGATCTGTATCAGCACCACAACCTGCGGTGGAACAACGGGTATCCTGACCAAACACTGATCGACAAGTTCTACGCCGACATGGACCAGCAGAACCGCCGGGCGAATACGCTGGCGAGCGCGATCGAGATCAACCGCCCCGTGAACCTCAAGAAGTGCCTGCGAGCGCTTGATGCCTGTGACGGTGTCGTCCGCGAGGTCAGCGATGCCGAGATCCTTGATGCCAAGGCAATGGTCGGTGCCTGCGGTTTCGGCTGCGAACCCGCCAGCGGAGCCAGCGTGGCCGGAGCGAAACTGCTGCGCCAACAAGGGATCATCGCTCCCAGTGACCGCGTGGTGTGCATCCTGACCGGCCACCAACTCAAAGACCCGACCGCGACCGTTGGCTACCACGCCCGCGAAACCGACGAGGCCAGGAAGCTCGCCAAGTCCGGGGTCAACAACCCCGTCTTCCAGAACGCACCGATCCTGGTCGAGAATGATCTGGAAAAGATTCTCGCTGTGATTCGCGGGCTGTAGCCACGTTCCGGCGAACGCGAGAGCAGTTTCAGAGTTCGTCTTCAGTTCGCACAGACAGGAATGTCTGTGCCACTCCTCAGGGGGGCAGACATTCCTGTCTGCCTTTTGGGAAGATCAATTCTGAAACTACGCTAAGACATGAAAATTACGATCCTGCATGCTGTAACAGCTGCGCGGGCTGATACATCTACGGCGATCGCGTGTTGCCATTTGACCACATGCCAAACGCGACCTAGCTTTCATGGGGAGCGTTCGGACCATTGACGGACACGGACCTCCGCGACACCGCGCCGTTCGGGCTCGGTTGCCATGAGAGGCTCACCGCATGTCATCGACTCCTACCAAGCTGTCACCCTCGGAACTAATTGCTCAATTGAGAGGGGTTGCCATTGGAGCGCCCCTCCCGGCAGCGCTGCGTCCCGCCGATGAGCCTGTAAACGAAGGTCGGCACGCTGCCACAGCTGCCCCGACAGAGAGTGCTCTGGCGCGCCTCAAAAACCTACTGACCCCGGCAGCCAAGCCCACGGCACCCGCTCGTTATACGGAGGAAGCGACCAAATCGACGCCGATGGGGGAGATCACTCTCCCGCGACCAGCTGCCCCGGCTGTGCCACCACCACCCGAACTGGAACCGCTGCCGGACGACATCAACATCTTGAGTGAAGCCACCGGAGAGCTGCGAGGCTCGCGCCATCTGGAGGCACTGTTCGAGCGGGTGGAAAGTCTGCTCGGCGGGTCATCGGATGAGAAGCAAGGATTCATGCCGCGCGTGCCCACCACCATCGAAGAGACGGGCCTCACGGAAGAAGAAATCGAACGGTTGGTGCTTAAATTCTTGCTCCAGAAAGGCTCGGCCACTGGTCGCGAAATCTGCGCCCAGGTCAAGCTCCCGTATCAGATCATTGAACCGCTGATGAAGCAGTGGAAGAAGGATGCCCTCGTCACCTACAAGGGGGCGGCAGAGATGGGGGACTACAACTTCGCCATCGTTGACATGGGTCGCGAGCGGGCTCGCCGCTACACCGATGAATGCGGTTACAACGGGGCGGCCCCCGTGGTGCTGGGCGATTATCTGAAGGCGATGAAGGCCCAGACGATTGCCAACCAGTCGGTGACGGAAGAAGACCTGACGCGCGCGTTCTCGGACCTACTCATCTCGGAGGCGATGTTTGAGCGACTCGGTCCGGCGATTAACTCGGGACGCGGGATGTTTCTGTTTGGCGAACCGGGTAACGGCAAGACGAGTATCGCCGAGCGGATCACCAAGTGCTTCGGCTCCACGATTTGGATTCCGCGCACGCTGGGGATCGATGGCGAGATCTTGCGGCTGTTCGATCCAGGAGTGCATGAGGAGATTCCCTATGATGTCTCCGAAGGACTGTTCGACCTCTCCGGCGTCGACCCGCGTTGGGTGCAGATCGTCCGCCCGACCGTGGTGGCCGGGGGTGAACTCACCATGTCAGAACTGGAGATCACGCAGAACCCATTCACCAAAATCTGCGAGGCCCCGCTGCAACTGAAGGCCAACTGCGGCACGTTCTGTATCGACGACTTCGGTCGCCAGACGATGCCGGTGTCGGTACTGCTCAACCGCTGGATTGTGCCTCTCGAAAAGCGGTACGACTATCTGAATCTCCCCAGCGGCAAAAAGATCCAGGTGCCGTTCGATCAGCTGATTATCTTCTCAACCAACCTGGAGCCGAAGAACCTCGTCGACGGGGCGTTCCTGCGTCGTATCCCGTACAAGATCATGGTGCCGGACCCGTCGCGCGAACACTTCCGCAAGCTGTTCGAGATCATGGCCCCCAAGTGCGGCCTGATCCTCGACATGGAGGCGGTCGACTACCTGATCGAAAAGCACTACATCGCCGTGAACCGCCCGTTCCGCAACTGCCAGCCGCGCGATCTGTTGCAGCAGTGCCGCAACTACATGACCTATACGAGGGGCCCCAAGAACGTCACCAAGGCCTCGTTCGATTTCGCGGTGTCGAATTACTTCTCGGTGATGTAGCCAGAGGCTCGGCGGTCGCCGCCGGTTCTGTGCATGCTGATTGATCTCGACTCCTCGCAACGTGAAATGAGGCATTCCGGCGAGCCCCCGGCTTGAGTCGGGGTGTTCGAGCCCGACAGCGTTTCCCTGGATATCGACTCTGCTCCGGTCGATCACGTCGCGACAGCCCACTGGGGCCTGCGGAGGTTCTCTGAGGCGATCGGTCCGTGGAAACGTACCCGCCAGACTTCCGAAGTCTCGGAAGACTTCGGAAGTCTGGCGGGACGCGAACTCTGGCCGATCGCCTGAGACAATTTGAAACGACACATCCTCTTTCGCCAGTGGACGTCCATAATGCACGGTACGCTGATCGCCTGGACGGTGTGCGTTCTGCTGGCACCATGTTTGGCGGGCGATTCCGCGAAGGCCCGTCCGGCTGGGGTGGCTCCGCCAGTCACTGCCCCGGCGTTTCCAGTTCTCCTCCGAGGAGTTTGAGCAGCAGCGGGCGATGTTGTTTCAAGCTCAGGCAGTCCGGGACCGACCTCTTCCTTCGTGACTCGGAAGACCGCGAGGTCTCCATCTCGCTGAGCCAGATCGATGAGCAGACCAACGGCACATCACTGATGCCGACCGGGTTGTTCGACCAACTGACCGAATCGGAGTTCCGCGACCCAGGTTCTGCCCGAGTTCCAGTGGCAGGCAATCTACAGCAGAGTCGGCGGGCAGCTCCCCCATGCGAGGTGCCGCATAGGCACTCGCGGTATGGTCTCAAGCCGACCGACCTGGGGGCCAGCATCCTGCGGACCAGCCTGGAAGTGTTGCAACCGGGGAAGGCCAAGCTGGTCATCGAACAGACCGTTGGCCTGAGCTTTTGGATCGACCAGACCGCGTATGACCTCGCCACTGCTCCGATGATCGACTGGGCGGTCGAGGTGCAGAAGATCACGACCGCGATGTGGCTGGGAACGCTGCTCTATCATTACGAGTCGAAGCCCCGGTGGAGAAGGGGGCACTGATCAAGGCGGTCGGTGGCAAGTAGTCGGCGAAGGTGGGACGGGCACATTTGCCCGTCCGTCTGGTGCTGACTCACGGACGGGCAAATGTGC
>JANPCU010000023.1:0-13156 GCA_031431195.1 Planctomycetota bacterium
CACGTGGTGGGCTTGGGATTCAGCGGGTTGGGTTCCTCGTCCCATGCGGATTGGTCGTTCTGTGATGTGGCGGGTCACAGAACTACAAGCGTGGATCGAGGCTGGTTGTCCCCGCCGCGCGGTCTGGGAATCCCGACCGAAGAAGTCCTCGAAAGCGACTTGAGTTGTGGGGCGACACACGGCCCACTGTGTCCCGCGCGGAGCGTCTTCCGCGATCCACTCCCGAGAAAGGAACACGAACCCGCGATGGCCAATCTGTACCGCAAGCCCATAGTGATCACCGATCCCAAGACCGGGGAACGGGTCAAAGCAAAAGCCAAGAAGTGGTGGGGCCGCTTCAAAGATGAAAACGGCATCGAACGCCGAGTCCCCCTGGCGATCGACAAGACCTCAGCTCAGGCGATGCTCAATGAGATCGTCAAGAAGAAGGAACGCCGAGCCTCGGGGGTTGTCGATCGGTTCGACGAGGAACGCAAACGTCCGATCAACCACCAGCTGGTGGAGTTCGAAAAGCATTTGCGGGCCAAGCGAGTGAGCGATGGCCAGGTCCGCTTGGTGATCTTTCGCGCGAAGCAGATCATCGAGAGTTGCAAGTCAAAGGTCGCGTCGGACCTCACCGCCAGCCGCGTCCAATCGTTCCTTGCCGATCTCCGGGAGCAGGGGAAGAGTATTCAGACCAGCAACCACTACCTGCGGGCGATCAAGCAGTTCTCGCGGTGGTTGGTGAAGGACCGCCAGGCGCACGATGACCCGCTGGCGTTCATCGCGATGCTCAACGTCAGCACCGATCGCCGCCACGACCGACGACCGCTGAACGAAGCCGAGTTCACCGCCTTGCTCCAGGTCGCCCGCTCCGGCCCCGTCACCTTCAAGATGGCCGGTCCCGACCGAGCCATGCTCTACACCGTGGCCGCCTATACCGGCCTGCGAGCCAGCGAACTCGCCAGCCTCACCCGCGACAGCTTCCGGCTCGACGACGACACGCCGACCGTGATGGTGAAAGCTGCGTATTCAAAACACCGCAGACAAGACACCCTCCCGCTGCACCCCAGTCTGGTGGCCATACTTCGACCCTGGCTTCACGGGAAGACTTCGACAGAGAAGGCCTGGCCCGGGAAATGGGCTGAGGCGCGGCACGCGGGCCAGATGATGAAAGCTGATCTGGTATCAGCCGGAATCCCCAACGTCGACGCCCACGGCCTCTACGCCGACTTCCACGCCCTGCGACACACGTTCATCACCAACATGATGAAGTCCGGCGTACACCCCAAGACCGCCCAATCGCTGGCCCGGCACTCGACGATCGACCTGACGATGAATGTTTATACGACCCTGACCGTCACCGACCAAGCCGCCGCCCTCAATACGCTCCCGGCTGTTCCGACCTTTTATGCGCCGGTTTCCGCGACCGGAACCGTAGGCTGATGGCCGAGATTTCGCCCAAGAGTGGCCTCAAAAAGGTGCCCACAGTGGTGCCGCGAGGTGCCCTCTATGGTGCCATACAGCTCGCATCAAAACAGTTCAGTTTGCATCAATCTGCAACGAAAGTGCCCCAAACTCGGCACCTTTTTGCCCCGAAACGCAAAACGGAAACCCCGAGTGACTCGGGGTTTCCGGCGTAATACCTAGTGTTTTACCTTGTATCATCAAGCGGAGAAGGAGAGATTCGAACTCTCGATGCCCTTTCGGGCATACCGGTTTTCGAGACCGGTGGCGATTTGGCGTAACCAACGCACGTTTCGCAAGATAGGCGACTGCTGGTGCCCCGAGGTGCCCTCAGTGGTGCCGAGAGGTTTGAAAGGTGCTTTTCGGCCCGTGGAATGGATCGAACGAATTCGGCATTTGTACCGCGAGCGTATTCGATTAGGCGGCCGGGATTGCTCGTTGGTGCAAAGAAGATCGCCACCGGAAGGCTGCTACCGTCGAAAGACCATGATGGTATTTCGAAACCACCAGCAATTCGAGACGCTGTTCCGTAGCCGCTGTTCGACAAGCGGGTCGCTGGAGTATCCCATTTCCGCAAATCGTTCTCGGATGTCATCATTGCTCCGTTCGTTGAAATGGCCATATCCACCCTGGCCGGGGATGGCCCAACTCAGCACGACTCCCTTTCGGTTGTGGCGATCAATGTTCCTCAGAAAGGTGTCCTCATACTCCGGAGGGATGTGTTCGCCCACTTCCAGAGAGAGTACCCAGTCGTATGTGGCTCCCAGGTCCACGGGACACGACAGGTCCAGAACTTTGCAGGTTCCACCGGCCAGCTGTTCAGTCGTGGGGTTTCCATCGTACCCTTCGCATGGGACGCCAGCCGCCAAGAGCGCATGAACGTATCTTCCCGGCCCGCAGCCAAAGTCAACCACACTCCCTCCCTGGCTCAGAAAGAACTGAGTGAGCTCTGAGCAAACACCCTGATCGAACGCGTGGTGTTCGTTGGCATCTTGGGACAGCCAATAGCCACGAGGGTGGACTTGTAGCCAAGCCATGACTTCCCGCTGTGCGTCTCGATAGCAGCCTCGGTCGTTGTCCCAATGCAATATCTCGGGGTTCCAGCGACTCCAATTCAGCGTGAGTCGCTCGCCCGGCTCGTACTCGTAGGTTCCAGAATCGATGCCGGGCCTCTCGAAGCGACCATCTTTCCACAGTACAATCTCGCGGAAATTTCCCACCCAATCGGGATGCTCGATTTTGAATACTGCGAACTGAGCTTCTGGCGAGTGATTCATATAACGCTCGTAGTCGTGTTTTCGAGGACGAATGTGATGCTGGTGCCTGGTCGATTCGGAATGCCACTGATGGAGCAGATCGCCATCCCGTTCTCTCTCGACGGTAGCCAGCGGAGCCAGTCGATCATAGAAAATGTCATCGTCACCTCCCCAACTGAAAAACTCGGGGATACCGCCGCTTCTCTGCATCAAGTCACGAGTGAGAAATGTCAGCCCGCGTGTGAAGTCTTCAAACCCCTGTTCTCGGCCCTCAATGTCGAGATGTCGGTAGATGGGGAAACGGACCACGCCACGCTCAATCGAACTCAATCCACGCTTCAGTGCCTCGGGAAACACGAGGACATCGGCGTCGGTCAGGAACAGTCGTTCACAGCTGGCGTGTCTGGCAGCGACATTGAGCGCCCGCCCGCGCGAAAAATCCCCGTCGACGGGGATGATCTTCACACGCAAATTGCCCGCTGAAACCAGCCATTGAGAAAGTGGCCAGTCATCCGAATGGAAGTCGGCCACTATCAACTCGATGGGGCCGAACTCTTCGGCCAGATCGGAGAGGGAACGGACTGTGCGTGGAAAGTTCTCCAGGAGCCGTCCCTCATGCAACATGCGTGACCGATTCTTCAGTGCAATGCAAATCGTGAGGATTGGTTCAAAGGGAGAGGGTGTGGACCGGGAGAGTGCCGCTCGGCTGTGTATCCCGTGCCGATCGATTTGTTGATTGCAGGCGGTTCTCAGGATTTCGTCCTGAATGGATCGAGGTTCGATCGAATACGTACCGGGTCGCAGGTCCAGCGGTTCACGCCCGCCACCAATGGACATATGCTGGTATTGTGAAGAACCTCGCATGACATAAAACCGCTCCGATCGAGGGAGCGGATGTGCCAAGAAATCAGCGTTCAACAGCTTGCCAAAAGCTGAGAAAAGTAAGGCGTCTTCACCCACCCCCTGGGAAGGATATCTGCCAGCTTGATCCCAGAGTTTCTTGGTAAAGGTGACTGGTCCGTGGCTGACCCATCCAGGCACTGCTTGATTGTCGTGCAGTTTTTCCTCGCCCCAGTAAGCCAGAAACTCAGCGGGGCGATAGAATGGCGTCTGATGACGCTGCATCTCCTGCCAAGACCAGGAGAGACGCCAAGGCAGCGAAATATCGTCGTCATCCCAGACTGCGATGATCTCACCACTGGCCATCTCAATCGAGGCATTCCGCTTATCACCCAGCGTCTTGAACCGCTCCGGCAAGTTGACGATTCTGACTCCCGGCAGATCACCCTCATACATCTGGCCGGGACAATCATTGAGCAGAATCAGTTCCTTATGGGGATAGTTCTGTTGTAAAAAACAGGCCACCGCTTCTGGCACATAGGCGGGTCTGCCAAATGTCGGCATCACGCAACTGATCAGTGGCAGGTTCGAAGTGATGTTCAATTCAACTGTCATAGCATTGTCTCTCGGTGATGCCCATCAGCCCATTGAGAGAGCCGCGTTTCTGTCGTGCTGAATCAATCTCACCCTGCCGCGAGGCAGGCCGCTAGAGTTTCTCCAGGTACGCAAAGAACTCACCCCACTGCTGCTTCGCCTGCTCCATCCCCCAGTGGTCCACCACCCACTGGCGGGCATTTTCGGCCATCTGGCGTCGCTCGACCCGTTCGAACGCGGCTCGTGAGGAGTAGTAGACGAACTCGCGCTGGTCCTTGCAGAGAAATCCCGTCTGGCCATGCAGCACCTCCTCCCGCCAACCACCCCGATCATCCACAATCAGCAAGCACCCGCTGGCCATCGCCTCGAAGCCCACACGGGGCAGGTTCTCGTACGTCTCGGACATCTGAATGATGCAATGGGCATTCTGGTAAACCTCTTGCACCGCCTGCCCCCCAGCCGGGTACGCTTTGATCCAGTTCGGCTCCTGGCCGATCTTCTCTCGAATCTTGTCATTGACCCCCAGCATCACCCCTTCCTTCAGAACCGGAGCGACCATCGTCTCGTAGACCCACAGCTGGGCCGGATGATACTTCCCCCCGTCTTCCCGTGAGATCCGGGCAAAGCGAAACATGTCCTCGGGCCGGTCGCGGTGGAACGGGAAATCATCCAGGTGAAAATAGGGCCGCACCTTCTGCCAGCGATAGTTCGCATTGATCGCCACCAAGTCCGCCTGCACTCTCTCGCGGGCATGATCCGTCTGGTACAGGAAGCAGTCGATCAGCCCCCGGCGGTGCATCTCCTTCTCTTGGTCAAACAACCACGTCATGCAGTTCACAAACGTCGTCGACTTGGCAAAGGGCTTGATCGCCTCCAAATGCTTCAAGAACTCCCCGTTGCAATACGAGATGACGTGCATCCCCCGGCACGCAGCCCAGTCCCCCGGCGTATGAATGACACAGCCGCGATCCTCCATCCGCATCGCCCGCAAATTGTCATCGAGTGCCCCCGTGTGGAGCAAATGCACTTGCAAGCCAAGTGCCTGCCAGACTCGAATCTGATGATCGAGTTCAGTGTCCGCCCCACCCAGCCGCGAAGGAAATCCAATGACGCATATCGCCTGCATGTGAGGTGGTTCTCGGAGAGGTCTACCAATGAGAGATCGGTGCAGACCGATTGCATGACCATCTCACTATCGTAGCTGTCGCAGTCGTACTCTTGTAGGGAAGCGGAATGGCTCTCTGGCGTGCATAAGAAAAGCAAGTCGTCTCCAGTTTCTGCCCCCTCTCCCCACTAGCGACAAGACTTTCGGCGAGGACTCCACTGTGGGGAGAGGGCCGGGGTGAGGGGCAGATACCTCGGCGACCTACTGATCTGATGCACACACATGGCTCTCTCATACCGCTTCATCGCTGCTCCTCGCTTCCGCCAGAGCCTGACGCAGGGCGTGCAGGGCGGTGTCGAGGCAATGCTGCTTGTCGGGAGGCAGGCCGTCCAGGGCTTCGGTCAGTTCCAACTGAGAGATCGTCGCACAGGCCACCACCTCCCGCCCGATCACCAGTTCCGTCAACACCGACCCACACGCCACAAACGCCCCGCACCCGTGGCACTCGAACCGAGCCGCCGTGACCCGCCCGCCCGCGACAATCAGCCCCAACAAAAAGAACGGCCCCGCACCAGGAGTCCCCACCAACCCCACTCCATCCGGACGCTCCAACCGCCCCCGATTGCTCGGGACCTCGAAGTGAGCCATCACCGTGTCCGAAAACCTTGGCATGTCGTGGAGCCTGCGTGGGAGACTAAGCGAGATCGGGTGAAACCCGACATACCGGAACTGTACACCACGGTCAATAATATTCGCTGCACACGCTTCCGCGAGGGTTGGGATGAGCTAGTCCTCGAACGCATGTGATCAGCGTTATGACGTGTTTGAACATGCGATTGCCCTGCCCTTCGAATATGTCGCAACGAATCACTTCATATCCGAAGGGGTAGTGTCTGTGGAAGTGACCCCTGCTCGCCTAAGCTGCTCCAATACCTCCTTAGTAACAACCTTGCGAAGGGGGGCACCAATATCATGATACATCCTTGACTCAGCTTCTCTTGGGCTCCTCCCGGAAGACGCAATGCGGGTCCCGCTAGTAATCACAAACTCGCTCAGGTCTCTGTTTTTCCTGATGGACTCACAATACTCTACCTCCGCCTCGCCAACTTGCTTTGCAGCAGGCGTCATCCCTAGCCCGTTTTCTCGATCATCACACAGCGTGATCCCCAATACTACTTGATGCTCCCAAGCATTCTCGTCAAGCAGCATCCTCAATCCCGCTACGTGCAATAAGGACTTAATCCTCCGGGAATCGACAGTTTGCACAGAAGTCAAAAGCTCATGAAAAGCAACCGTCAGAAAATCTCTCGAACTGCGGATGGATTCCTCTCGGATCATGAACGCCTCTAACAGTTCACGAGATGTAGCCATTCCCGACAATCCATGCTTCTCAGAAAAGCGAGTCATGGGAATGGCAACAGCCGATTGAAGTGGGACAGGCATTCTACCCCAACGCATGCGTGTCTTTGAGACAGCCGTACGTAGTCTAGTCATGCATTCTTCAGCATCACCCCTCTCTGCGTAATAACTACTCGACAAAAACGCACTGAATCCATTATCAGATCCAATATTATCGAGATGCTTAGACAACACCTCTCTACACGCAGTGTTTGATTGCATGAAGCACTGCTGAAGTGCGATCTCGCGAAGTGATGGGTGGAGTGATGCAACCGCTAGGCAAGCAGCATCCATCCCACCCTTCTCGTAGACGGAAACCACTAGTCCTCTCTCTTCGGGAGTGGCGTTGCCAAGCATGATGTCAAATGCTCTTATGGATAAATCAGAGATGTCGTTGGAATCCCGTGAAGACAAGATATTGTCACGTTGTTCTGGGTGTTGCAGGTATTCCTTGAGAGGTCGGAATGAGTCTGCCGTGGCATCGTCGCAATCTGAAAGCAAGTGTGAATATCCTATATATGCGATAATCTCATAGTATGTGCTTGAGTCTCGATCACTTGATATGGCAGCCTCAAGGCTCCACCTTAGCCTCTGTGCTTCATCGTCCAGCGGGGCAACAATCGCTCTGGACCAGAGGCGATCTGCGACTGTGGTTTTTCGCGATGATTCATTACTAACAGGTTCGGACCCATTCGAAAATGGCAACGCAAATAGTACGACGGCAATTACTAGATGCCAGCGAATGCGAAAGAAGCCAGAGGGCCTGTCGGAATCCTGAGATTCATGTGCTATACCGCAATTCGAGCACTCACGTTGTCTTGCGGGGACATGTCGCATCGGAGTAGTGTGAGAGTGCATGACGCACCGCCCTTTACTAGTTATTGGGCCTTTGAGCACAGTCGGCTTGGCAACCCACTAGCGTGAATGATCCCGACACAAGAGTCTCGACGGCTTCTTCCAGATCTCCAATCGATGAGAGCCCATCGACGCATGCTTGAAAATCACAGCAGTCGCGACAGTTGCCCCTGTCTGGAATCTGTTCGTTCTCCCAAGTCCCGTCCAATCCGAAACGGCATTGCTTCTCTTTCGGATATGGTTCAGGCTTTGGTTTTGGATTTTTCCGAGTTGGAGGAGGAAGCGTATATCCCCAGCGACACGGGTCGGTATTAGTCTTCTGGCCACGGCAACACACCATCTTGACTACCCAATCTTTGTATTCATCCAGAAACGCCACTCCAGCCTTCTTTGACAATTCCTTCACAGAGCATTCGTATGCCTTTTTGAAGTTGGCAGGGAACTTCTTCTCACAGTCTGCAATTATCTTGGCGTAATCTTCCGCACTGATTTCACCCTGTTTTGGCACTGGCTGTGGAAAGGATTGCCTACATTGGCCGCCTTCCATAAGGCCACTTGGGTCTGTTGTGTTTGGAACAAAGTACGCAATGTAGAGGTTAGGGCCGTCCACGAACCCGATTGGATCTTGGCTGGTCCAGTGGCCGGTGGTGGGTTGGTAGTTGCGGGCGCGGATGTGGTACGTGTTGAGTTCTTCGTCCCAGTAGTAGCCGACGTTGCCGGTGAAGCGGAAGGGATTTTCGACGGCGCCGGTCGAGGCGATGGTGTTGCCGAAGGCATCGTAATTGTATGTGGCGACCACGGTTCCGCTCTCGTCGGTCAGTTCGCGAGTCGAACCGAGGGCGTCGGGGTGGTAGTAGTACGATTTGCCGACGCCAGTGGTTGGGTCGATCCGGCGCTGGGCGTGGATATCGCCGTACTTCACTGGCTCCTGCGTATACCAAGCTGTCATGTTCCCGTCGCCGTCTGTCTCCATCAGGTAGGCTTCGGTCACGGGATCGTAGATGTAATTAGTGACAGGCATGCTTAGGACACCTTGCGAACACGAGTACCACTTGGATTGTAGACACACGTCACGCGATTCAGCAAGGGCGACTCCGCCAGAATCAGCTTGTTCTCAAAGTCCCACGTATTCGTCGTCCGGCCCGTGGGCGCGATCTCGACTTGCTGATTGCCGTTGGCCACACGCTGCCACCGAGAGAATCACACGAATCCCGTTCCCCCCCGAGATCGGCGAGTTGCCGACGTACCGGAACAGATTCGCATCCCCGCCCGCGAACCCGATCGGGTCGAGGCTGATCCATCTTGCGATTGTCGGCTGGTAGTGCCGTGCCCGGATGTACTGGGTGGCGAGGGCGGCGTCCCAGTAGTAGCCGACCATGCCGCCCCACAGGAATGGCGTGAACAGGGTTGGGCTGCCGAGTAGGGTGCCGAAGGCGGTGTAGTTGTACCGCTCCAGCACAGCTTCGCTCTCATCGGTCAGGGCTCGTGTCGAGCCCAAGGCGTCGAAGTGGTACGTCGTGCTGGCCCCGGCTTTCCGGTGGCTGATCAGACTGCCATACGTCGATGGCTCCGTCGTGAACGCCGTCTCGGTGGTCCCCGCCGCATCGGTCTCAGCCAAGTAATTCTGATCGTCCCACACGAACAGCTTCGTCCCCGTCGGCTCCTCCAGCTTCAGCCGAAGACCGTCCGCATCGTAAT
The DNA here is from genome assembly GCA_031431195.1 of Planctomycetota bacterium. Taxonomy (GTDB): domain Bacteria; phylum Planctomycetota; class Planctomycetia; order Planctomycetales; family Planctomycetaceae; genus TH-plancto1. The sequence goes on from JANPCU010000023.1 coordinate 9,193, forward strand.
CCATCGACGTCATACCACCGCTCGGCTGGATCGTCTTGATCAGACGATTCTCGTAGTCCCACACCTGCGTCGTGTGGTCCCCACTGGACTTCTGCACCACCGTCTGATTGCCGTTCCCGTCATACGTGAACGTCGTCGTTCCGCTGTTATCCTCCGAGGTCAGCAGCTGATTCGAATAGTGGAGGTCACACCTGCGAGCGAACGCTCGCCGCGTTGAAAAGAAGCCAGATGTTGCTGCAACGTGTCCGTTCGGCGGTGGACGGGTTGGGGCCTTCGGAAGTTCGGGGCCGGTGGTGTCATATTGCGGGCGGGTTTGGGAGGAGGGTGGCGAGTTGGTCGGTGGGGGTCAGGGGGATTTGGGTCAGGGTGTCTTTCAGCCAGGTCCAGGGGTTGAGGCCGAACTGTTGGCAGGTGGCGGTGAAGCTGGACAGGATGGCCAGGCGTTGTCCGCCGTGGTCGCTGCCAAAGAACAGCCAGTTCTTGCGGCCGATGGCGTAGGGTTTGACGGCGCGTTCGGCGATGTTGTTGTCGATCGCGAGCGCACCGTCGGTGACATAGACGTTCAGCGCGGCCCACTGGTTGCGGGCGTAGGTAACAGCCTCGCCGAGGGGGCTCTTCGGCATGTTGAGCCCGGTTGAAAACGGTGGCGCGGGCCGGGGGAAAATCTGGATGAAAATGGCAGCGCACATGCGTGCAGTTCGGTGAAGCCGGAAGATGGGGCGTCAGCCCCATCGGATCGGTTTCATTGAGGTGCCCAGGACGTGCGAAGAGACATGGAGAATTGGAAAGAGATTCGTCAGCAGGTGCTGGTGAACGGCCTGAGTCAGCGCGCGGCCTGTATGAAGTACAAGCTGGGCTGGCACACGCTGAAGAAGATTTTGGCGCATGCGGAGCCGCCTGGGTATCGGCAGAGTCAGGCACGGCCTCGGCGGGTGTTGGCGGCGGTGTTGCCGGTCATTCACGAGATCCTGGAAGCGGACCAGAAGGCCCCCAAGAAGCAGCGGCATACGGCGAAGCGGATCTTCGAGCGGCTGAAGGCGGAGTACGGCTACCTGGGCGGGAAGACGGTGGTGGAGGACGCGGTGCGGGCTTGGCGGCAGACGCACCAGGAAGTGTTCCTGCCGCTGGTGCATCCGCCGGGCGAAGCGCAGGTGGACTTCGGCGAAGCGACGATTCGGCAGGGAGGTGTCGAACGGAAGGTGGCTCTGTTCGTGATGACGCTGCCGTATTCGGGAGCGATCTTCATCCAGGCGTTTCCGCGTGAATGCAGCGAGACATTCTTGGAGGGACATCGACGCGCATTCGAGTTCTTCGGCGGGGTGCCGCGCCGGATCAGCTATGACAACTCGGCGATCGCAGTGATTGAAGTCCTCCCGGGCCGCGAGCGGAAGCTCACGAAGGAGTTCTTAAGACTCCAGAGTCACTACCTCTTTCAAGAGCACTTCTGTCTGGTGCGGCGTCCGAACGAGAAAGGGAATGTCGAGCGGCTGATCGGGTTCGCGCGTCGCAACTTCCTGGTGCCAGTGCCCGAGGTCAGCTCCTGGGAACTGCTCAACGATCCCTTGAAAGATCGCTGCGTGGCCGATCGAGCCGAGCGCACGCGTGGGAAGACCGGAACGAAGGAGGAACTCCTCAAAGAGGACCAGGCGGCGTTCCTGCCGCTGCCGAAACAGGTGTTCGAAGCTCGACGTGTCGACCACCGCACCGCCGATTCCCAGTCGCTGATCCGGTTCGATGACAACGACTACTCGGTGCCGGTGCAGTACGCCCATCGCCGGTTGACCGTGGTGGCAACCGTGTCTGAGGTCCGTCTCGTGTTCGACGATCGACTGGTGGCGAAGCACTCGCGCTGCTGGGAGCGCGAGCGGACGTTCTTCGAACCGATTCATTATCTGGCCCTGCTCGAACGGAAGCCGGGCGGGTTCGACTTTGCGAAGCCGCTGGAGAAGTGGGAGCTGCCCGAGTGCTGGGCCTTACTCCGTCGTCGGCTCGAAGCTCACGATCCCAAGCACGGCACCCGCTCATACATCCAGGTCCTGCGGCTGCTCGAAAAGTTCTCGTTGCCCTCGCTCACCGCAGCGGTCGAGTACGCGCTCGACATCGATGTGATCGATGCGGCCAGCATCCGCACAATCGTCGAGCATCGCGCCGATCGACCGGTGCAGCTGTTCCCGCTGGATGGGCGACCGCATTTGGCTCATGTCCATGTCGAGACGACCGATGTGTCGTCGTATCAAGTTCTCTTGAATGAGGTGATCCCATGACCAAGACCGACACCAAGAGCACAGTGCTACTCAAGCATCACTTGAAGAGCCTCAAGCTGCCGACGATGCACAACGAGTGCGAGAAGATCGCCCAGCGCTGTGCCGCCGACAACGCCGATCATCTGGCGTACCTGCTCCAGCTCAGCGAGCTGGAACTGATCGAACGCGAACGCAAGGCGGCAGAACGTCGCCTGAAAGCCGCTCGCTTCCCCGCTGCCAAGCTGCTCGATGAGTTCGACTTCGCCGCGCGGCCGAGCATCAACAAGCCGCTCATACTCCAGCTCATCCAGGGTGACTACCTCGACCAGCGCGAGAATGTGTTACTCGTCGGCCCCTCCGGCACCGGCAAGTCGCACCTCGCCACCGCCCTGGGCATGGCGGCCTGTGCCCAGGGCCGCAAGGTGCGGTTCTTCCGCGTCACGGAACTCATCACTCAGCTGCTCGAAGCGAAGGAAGAACGCCAACTCCTGCGCTACCGGCAGCAACTCAACAAGCTCGACCTGCTGGTCCTCGACGAGCTCGGCTACGTCCCCGCCAGCAAGGCCGGAGCCGAACTGCTGTTCGATGTCATCGCCACTGCGTATGAGCGGAACAGCCTGATCGTGACCACCAACCTGCCGTTCGAAAACTGGACCGAAGTCCTCGGCAGCGAACGCCTCACCGGAGCCGCGCTGGATCGCCTCACGCATCGTTGTCACATCCTGGAAACCAAGGGCGAAAGCTACCGCCTCCAAGACGCCAAACGCCGCCGCAAACCCGGCTGATTCTCGCTCGGCCCCCGGCCTATCTCCTCAAGCCGCCCACCGCCCCCAGCCGATCCCATACCCAGGCTCATCCAAAGCCCAACCTTTCAATCCCCCCATACCCCGCGCCGCCATTTTCCCCCGGCCCGCGCCACCATTTTCAACCGGGCTCAACACCCGGCGCGGCCTTCGACTTCGGCAGCGATTCGGGCGGCAACTCGGCGATCCGCAGCTCGTCGGGCTGGCTGGTGTTCGGGAACCGCACGACATACTTCGGCCGCACGATCTGGCGGACGAACAGCGACGACGGCGTGTAATCGAGCTTCTCGCTGACCTCTTCGCCAATCTTCACCCACTCGCCGCCGGTCGCCTGCTGGACCGACTCGGGGATGTCGATCACTTCGGTTTCACGCCGCAGATTCTCGGGTAGCTTGCGGCGGCCATGACCGTTCTTCTTCTCGGTCGTGATCTTCAGAGGCGTCGCGATGATCTCCGGCGTGGGCAGCGCAATCGGCACGGGTGGGGCCTCAGCCAGCGGAGCCTCAAACAGCAACAGCTGTCGCGGGTCGAGTGTGTCGGCCCGTGGACCATACACCCGCTTCAGCAACAGATCGAGACGATGCGTCAGCTGCTCGATCTTCCGTTGCTGCGCGTGATGCGTGGCCAGCAGCTCGCGCACAAGTCCCTTCAACAACACTGGATCGTCGGGCAGATGATCGAGGCTCGCGGCGGGGTCCGGCATACTGAAATCACCGCGCCACCCGATCAAAGATGCGACGGAATTTCACGCGGCTCTCAAGTCTTTTCCGATTTCACATACCGCAGCCGACGCTTCGCGCTGAGCGTCACGCCGCCCAGGATCAGCGACAACTCGGTGGCGCTGATCGAGACCCCCGCCGCGTCACCGATCACTTTCGGAAACTCGAACGTCCCCTGTTCCAGCCGCTTGTTCCACAG
>JANPCU010000024.1:0-10002 GCA_031431195.1 Planctomycetota bacterium
GACCTGCTTCGTCATCGCAGCTGTCGTCGTCGCGGGCTGGTTCGGTCGCAAGTTGCCACTCACTTTGCGGGCCACAGCTGTCGCCGTTCTGATCCTCGGCTCGATCGCCATCGCTCCGCAGTTGCCGACGCGTTGCCAGCCGATTATCGATGGTCTCTTCTTTGGAGGTTGGGCGTTGCTGCTCATGGGTGTCGTCTGCTGGTTGATTTGCCGGATCAAGTCGCGCTGCTGTCCGGATGTCACGACCTGCTCGACGACCCCGCTCACCACGGTGGCACTGCTGCTGGCCATGTTCCTCGCTCCGTCGCTGACTCAGGCTCAAGACGAAGCGGCCAAGAAGCCCGAACCGCCGAAGTCCGAGCCGCATGTCGTCCTTCCCTATACCGGGGACGACCCGGCAACCGCCGACCGGGTTTACATTCCGCAAACACTCTTCCTAGAACTTTGGAAGAAGGCCCATCCGGAGGAAGCCCCGAAGACCGATGCCCCCTATGACGGCTGGGTGGTCGAATCTCTCCATGCAGCGACCTTTGAACAAACCGGCAACACCGCCATCGTGCATGTGAAGACCCGCATGGTGCTGATCTGTGCCCATGACCGACAGTTCGCCCACTCGCTGCCGATCCGCGAGGTCGCTCTGAAGTCGGCCGTCCTCGATGGCAAGCCAGCGTCCGTGCTCACCGTTGGCCCCGGATACGCGCTCGTCGTCGAGGGGAAGGGGGCACACGTCCTCGACCTCGAATTCGACCTCCCCGCCGTCACCGAAGGCCCCGCCGGTCGCTTTACCCTCAAAACCAATCAGGCCGCAGCTGCCAAGCTCTCAGTCCAACTCCCCAAGATCATGGGCGACCGTGATCTGAAGGTGAATGGAGCCACCGGAGCCTACCGTATCCGCGAAACCGAGAACGGCCCGGTCCTCGATACCGCTGTCGATCGCGGCGGCGACATCACCATCTCCTGGCAGCCGCGCGCCGTGCGCGGGGCGGGCAACACGATCGTCCACATCGACACTGGCGAGGCGATTATCGTCGACGACAGCGGGCTGCAAGTGAACCACCACTTCGCTTACCGCGTGCGGCAGGGCTCGCTGACCGAAGTCGCCTTCGACGCCCCAGCAGCCATGGCGATCCGCGAGATCTCCGGCCCCGATGTCGGCGGCTGGCAGCTCGACGAGGCCCAGGGGACGACGCGCCGCCTGCGCGTCTTCCTCCGCCGCACCGTCGAGGACCAGACGACGATTCTGGTCGACCTGTTCACACCGCTGCCGGTCACTGACGTCGTCCAGACGCTGCCGATCCCCGAACTGGTCCCGATGGACGCCACGCGCGAGATCGGCCAGATCGGTCTCTTCGCGGGAGGCGAGTTCGCTCTCCGCGCGACCGACGTGAAGGGCGCGGTCCAGATCGACATCGCCAAGTACCAGCCGGTCGCGATGCCCCATCGCCAAGAGGTCGCCCCGCTGGCGGCCTACCGCTATGCCACGCGCCCCGCCAGCTTGACCGTGTCACTCTCCCGCCGTCAGCCCGAGACCAAGTGCCTGACCGAGCATGGCGTGCTGGTCGGCACGCGGAAGCTGGAGTGGGCCAGTCGGTTCCTGTTCGACCTGACCGGGGCCCCGCGCCCCAGTGTCTCGGTCACGCTCCCGCCCGACTTCCTCTTGATGGATGTCGAGGGTTCGAGCTTCATTAACGACTGGTACGACTCCCCCGCTGAGGGCGGCTCGCGTACGCTGACCGTCGAGTTCGATCAACCCCGCCTGGGACAGGTTGAGCTGCTGCTCACCGGTCTCGTGGCCCGCAAAGCCGACAGTACCTCGGTCGACATGATCGCTCCGCAACCGATCGGTGTCGCCAAGCTCAACTCGTCGCTGGCGGTCTGGATGAGTGATATCTACTCGGCGACCGTGCGCTCTGCCGAGGGGTGGAAGACCGCTCCACCGGAACAGCTGTCGAACGAGTTGCAACACCTGCGCTCCACGCCGATGCAGTTCGCCTACCGGGCCAATGCGGCGGTCAATACGCCGGTCGTGGTCGATCTCTCACGGCAGGTCGCCCAGCTGAGCGCGGACCTCGTCACGCTGGTGGCGGTCGCGGATGACTCGGTCGACTATGGGCTGACCTTCCGCTGGAAGATCAGTCGCGCTGCTGCCGACACCTTCCAGTTCACGACCCCCAGCTGGTTGAAGGGCCGCCTGGAACTGAACGTCCCCGGCGTGCGGCAGATCGGTTCCGAGGCGACCGAAAACGGCGACATCCTCTGGACGATCCAGCTGATCGATGCCGTGCGGAACCAGTTCCTGTGTACCGGGGTAGTGACGCTGCCTCCTCCGGCGGATGATGTCATTCAGATTCCGGATGTGCAGTTCCTCGACACGATCGTGGCGGGCAAGCAGAACCCGCTGGAGAGTCAGCGGCGGTGTGCCATCGTCGTCAACCGCTCCGCCGGGCAACTCGTCGCAGTGGATGAGCGACTGGTCAACAAGCTGCCGCGTGATCAGTTACCGCTGGTGGTCGAAAGCAAGCTGCTCGACCAGGCGTTGGCGATTACCGAGCTGACCGCGTCACAGGCGATGCCGAAGTGGAAGCTGATGCGCAGTGCCACGCAAGAGACCGGCCGCGCGACCGTGACCGGCAGCGAATTGGTGACCATGCTGGCCTGGGACGGCTCCTGGAAGACGCGGGCGACGTATACGGTGCGTAACCGGGGCCAGCAGTTCCTCGGCCTGAAGCTGCCGGAGAATTCCCAGCTGATGTCGGTCTTCGTCAAGGGCCGGGCCTCGCGCACGGTGCTGACCAAACTGAACGAGAAGGCCGTGCATCTGGTCCCGCTGCCTCAAACCAGCGTGGTCGACTTGTCGTTTACTGTCGAGGTCACACTCAGTGGGCAGTTGGCGACTCCGCTGCGGCAGGGGTTCAGCCTCTCGGCACAGGAGGTCTCGCTCCCCGCACCGGATGTGCTGACTCGCGCGGAGTCCGCCGAGTTCGGCCTGACCGTGGCCGACACCTCGTGGAAGATCTTCACTCCCGACAAGCTCGACGTGACGCTAATCAATGATGGAGATCGCTCGAATGTCGAGCAGTTGAGTGCCAGCGATATTTTTAGTATCGAGCAACGGAAGAAGTCGGAGCGCCTCCAATCCGAAATGAAGGAGATGAATACCATCAAAGATGATCTCCGCAACGACGGCCTGAAGCGGACTCAGGCTTTGAACAACCTGAAGCAAATCAGAGTCGACTTGGAACTGCAATGCGCCACGATCCAAAGTTTCACCTGTCCTACTGACCCGGCGTCAGCTCAACGCTTCAACGAGGCCAAGAATCTCAACGGTCGGCTGTTGGATGAAGTCACTCGCAACACGATCGATCTGCCCGCTGTACAGGAGTCCGCACCGCAACAGTCCGACGGGACTTCCAACCGGGCGTTCATCATCGGAAATAACGATTTCAACTACCATGGGAACACCGCCACTGGAGTGACGACTCTCGATGATGCCTCCGTGAAGCTGCAGTTCAAGGGGCAGATCGTGGAGGACGAGAAGCGGGAGCAAGTGGAGACGAAGGGCAAAAAGTCCGGCGGTCGCGGGCTGCTGCGGAAGTCGCTGGCAGACCAGTCGTTCGGGAATGCCATGCAAGGCGGCCAACAGGGGGGCGGGCAGCAGGGGGGCGGGCAGCAGGGCGGGCAGGGCTTCTTCGGCGGACAGGGCGGCGGCGGGCAACAGGGCGGAGGTCAACAGGGTGGGGCGAGCTTCTTCGGCACCAGCGGCAACGATGCCGGTGGGATTCCGCAGCAACAGCAGCAGTTGCTAGAGCAGTTCCGGCAGCAGCTTCCCTCTGCCGATTATTTGCGTAGCGACATCCAGTATGACACCCTGGCGACCAACGGGGCGATCGATGGAAGAAGCTGGGGCGACTACACAGATTTACGAGATAGGTACACGAATGGCACCGTCGGTGGCAGTCTCTCCAGCCCTGTTGGCTGGACCCAAACCGGGGGCCTCTCTCTCCCCCTGGTGATCCCGACCGTGGGGTCCGAGACCGTCTTCTCGCGGGTCGGCGGTTCCCCGACCCTCACGATCTCGCTCCGTCCACGCCAAGCCTGGACCCGAGTGCTGACGTGGCTCTGGTCGCTCTGCTGGGTGCTGCTGGCTGTGTGGGTCGTCCGCCGTATCCGCACCGCCTCCAGCGTCACCTCCTTCCGCCCCGTCCTCGGCATCGCCGCCGCCCTCGGTGTCCTCGGTTATCTGCTGCTGTCTCCGGACAGTGATCTGCGGATCATGAGCTTGTGCGTCTTCATCCTCAGCCTGGTCGCCGTCATGCTGGTCGGGGTGCAACGAGAAGTATCGAGTGAGTCGGCGAGCCGGGCGGCGTAAGCCCCCGGATTTGGGATGCTGACTGCCTTTTTTTCAACTAGGCCGCGCCACTTCTGTGAGAGCGGCACGGCGTCAGCCTGCCGAGGTGTTGCTCAACCGTTCGTGTGGGTTCGCTGGCGAGGGCCTCGACAGGCTCACGCCTGCCGCTCTCGACGGAGGTCGAAAGAGTCCGAGGGCTGACGCCGCTCGGCTCGCCTGTTCTAATACGAGCATCTCCTTCTGACACCGGGTGCTGGCATTCTGTGGCTGCTGCTCTCTCACTCTTGGTCGCTGGCCTTCTCGTCTTTGTTGCCTGGCAGTCGCTCCAGCTGCGACTGGGCGTGCGCGGCACGACGCTCACCACCGCTGCCTCCTGGGGCCTCAGTGTCGCCGCGATTTGGGGAGCCGCGTGGAGCCTCTCGGCATTCGGCTTTGCCGACCGCCCATTCGTTCACGACCAGTTGTGGTACTGGACCGCTGTGGTGTCGCTAGTGCCGCCGATTGCAGTGCTGGGGGCCAAGCGACCGGGCAGCGAGGCGTGGAACTTTTTCGTGCTGGTGCCGCTGGTACTGGTACTGGGGTGGCCCGCGTTGACTGTGTGGATAGCTGCAGGGCCGGGGGCGTTGCGGGTCGAGACACCAGTGCTGATCGGGTTTGTACTGGTGCTGGTGATGGGGTGCGGGAACTACATCGCCACGCGGTTGGCCTTTCCGGCGTTGTTGTATGCGCTGAGTGTGGTGTTGGTACTCGCTCCTTGTTCCACAGTGTCGGCGGGGCAGGGCGTGTCGCCGGAGACGTATCGCCTCGCGGGAACGGGGTGCTTGTTGCTGGCTGTCGGGGGGGGGCGCTGGATTCTGCGGCGGCCTTCACTCGCAGCGAACGGCCCGAATCGCGTCTGGAACGACTTCCGCGAGATGTTCGGCATCGTCTGGATGAAACGGGCGATGGACCGCATCAACGAGGAGTTCGCCGAGCGTGAACAGTGGCCCGCGCGGCTGGGCACTGACGGGCTGGAGTGGTCGGGAACTCCGACCGAGGAACAGCGCCAACACACCGAGGCCCGCTTCGCGTATGCGCTGTATTGGTTGCTGCGTCGGTTTGTGGATCCGGAGTGGATCGACCGGCGGTTGGAGACATTGAACGTGGGAGACCGCTCCGCTTCGAGGACTTCGCGTCGCGGCTAAACGCTCGCGGGGCGGCTCCGTCTTGCTGCTCTGTGAAGAGCGTCCTAAGATGCCGGAAGAGCGGAGTTCTCCACATCAACGGATGAAGGAATGACCATGCGGACTTTTGCGGCGCGTTGTGCGTGCCTGGCGTTGCTGGGTGCGGGGCTGGGGTTTTGGATCGGTGTGATCCGTGCCGATGATCCGGTGCCGACCGACCCTGCGAAGACCGAACCGGCCAAGCCCGATGCCCCGAAAACCGAAGACGAATACTTCGAACTAATGCAAGTGTTCGTCGACACGTTCGACGAGATCGACCAGAACTACGTCAAGGAGGTCGACCGCCGCAAGCTGATCGAGTCGGCCATCCGTGGCATGCTGGCCGATCTCGATCCCTACTCGGACTTCATCAGCCCCGAGGAACTGGCCAAGTTCAACGAGTCGGTCGACCAGGAGTTCGGCGGCGTCGGCATCCAGGTGAAGTTCCTCCGCGAGGTCCGAGCGATTGAGGTCTCAGTCCCGCTGCCCGGTGGTCCCGCTGCGAAGGCGGGAATTCTGCCCGGCGATCGTATTGTCGAGGTCGGCGGCAAGAAGGTGGCCGACTTCGACCAGGATCGCGAGATGGAATCCGCCATCGAGATTCTACGCGGCAAGGCCGGTGAAGTGGTCAGCGTGGGCTACACGCGCGGGGACTCTCCGGATGTCACGCGGGTCGACATGACGCGGGAAATCATTCATCTCGATACCGTTCTCGGCGAGACCTACCGCTCGGACGGCACATGGGACTTCATGCTCGATCCGGCCAAGAAGATCGGCTACATCCGCCTGACCCACTTCACCGCCCGCAGCGGAGATGAGATGAAGAAGGCCCTCAAGACCCTCAAGGCCGACGGCATGAAAGGACTCGTCATCGATGTCCGCTTCAACCCCGGCGGGTATTTGCAGACAGCTGTCGAGATCGCTGACCTGTTCCTCGAAGAGGGGGTCATCGTCTCGACCGAGGGCCGCAATAGCCGACCGATCACCCGCACGGCCAAGAAGTTCGGAACCTTTATGGGATTCCCGATTGCCGTTCTCAGTAACCGGTTCAGTGCCTCGGCCAGCGAGATCCTCGCGGCCTCTTTGCAGGATCACAAACGCGCCGTCGTGGTCGGCGAGCGCAGCTGGGGCAAGGGGAGCGTGCAGAACACTCTGGATGTGGAAGACGGCAAGAGCAAGCTCAAGCTGACGACGGCCTCGTACTACCGGCCCAGTAAAGAGAAGATTCACCGCTTCCCCGGCGAGACCGAGGCCGACAAGTGGGGCGTGATGCCGAATGACGGCATGAAGATCGAATACACGATGGACCAGATGCGGGTCATGAACTTCGATCGGCAGAAACGCGACGCCGTCAGCCAGGAACGTATTCCGAGTACCTTTGACGACCTGCAGTTGAAGAAGGCTTTGGAGGTGCTCGATCAGGAGATCGCCAAGGCGACCGCCGAGGCCAAGCCCGCCGAAGCCGCACCCGCCGAGGAGAAAAAAGGGGACGAGAAGAAGGAGGGCGAAGCCGAGAAGAAAAAGGCAGCCCGCATTCCGTTCTTTCCGACGACGCTGAAGTACCTGCTCTAGTCCTGGCGAGCGGGGTGGCGTCAGCCCCCTGGTCATTCCGCTCGATCCGTAAAGACCCGTTTAGCTGCGACGCGAAGGCTTAGCGGAGCGGAACATCAGCAAGCTCCACGCTCCGCTGCGATAAGCCTTCGCGTCGCGGCTAAACGTAATCGCTTGAACTCATCCGAACGGCCACCAACGGCTCTTGCAGACATTCTTACGGCGAATGTCGACGACCTCGCTGATGTCGTGCTTCGTGAATCGTTCCACCAGTTCGTCCGTTCCCTGGTTGAGTTTGAAAGTCGTCTCTTGGAGATAGAGCGGGTAGACCCCATAGAAGTTGATCACCTTGTCCTCCGAGAGTTCCAGTCGGTGGAACTCCTCCGGGACATGGATTAGCGGCAGCACCAGAGCGCAGCTGAGTTTGGTGTTGGGAGAGTAGGGTTCCGCCGGATCGCCGTTGGGGATGGTGTGCCCTTCTCCCAGCCAGGTGTCGTACTCGTGCGGCAAGCGGGCGAGCATCTTGAGCAGGCGTATCGGCCAGTAGTGATTCTCGTCCTCGAAGTCCTCCTGGGTCATGGGCCAATCTTTGGGCAGCCGGATCGCCAGTTCGGCAAACCGGAACTCCTCCAGCCCGTCGGGGACCGTCATCGGCGCTTCGCTCATCCCACTGGTGATCAGCGTATAGAACGGATTCTTACGAGTGGGGATGACCATGTGCACGTCGATGTGGACCAGGTCCGAGATGATCTCATGAAACACCGATTCGACGGGCCCGATGTGCTCCTCGATGTGGCCGGAGATCGCTTCAATCGAGTCGCTGTCTCCGTGTGACATCTCAAAGGGAACTTTGCGTTCCTGATGGCGCAACAGCTGGGAACCGCCGGCGGTAAATTCCGCCTCGTCGGTGTTGCGAGTGATCGGATGGGGCACGGTGAGCGAGGTCTCACACTTCCGGCAGCGGAATGTCTTGCCCGCCTTCTCGGCCTCCACGCGATACTTCTTGCCGCACTTCTTGCAGGGGAACTCGATGGACATGGTCACAGTCTTCAGAGGCTACAGACTGGTCCGGGCGATCCAGTTCCCGGTCCAACAGCCGCAGCTTACACCAGTCGGCCAGAGGACGGAATATCGAGGACGGACTCGGTCAATCTCGGGTGTCCTGATCGCTCAGGTGAAACCCGACCTACTTGAACTGCCAGAACCTCCTGTGGCCAAGCCACCCCGGTAGAGTCCAAAGCGACTCAACCGGGGCCAGCCCGCGAACTGCAAGATGCCGCCGCGATCAGGTAACTCGCATGCCAACGCACACCAGCAAGACTCAACGCAGGCGATTTGGTGCGCCGCTACCACCACTATTTAGTCGGCTTCTGATCCTCTTTGAACAAACTCTTCCAAGTCTCTGGAAGATCAGCACGCTCCCATCGCCATATCTGTCCGCCATTGGTTGCAACGAGAAATCCACCGCCCAATTCTGTGTCAATTGCCCATGATTTTGGGTCCGAACCGCTATCCGGATCTATAGCCAGAGGCAACCAGTCTTCCTTCCCGCACTCAGTATCACCTTCTTCAATGATGTATAGACCCGCATTCGTATTATACCAGAGGCCGCACCCCACGATCAAAGTCTTCGTGTCACCGACATAACGCACGAATGTCGTTTCTCTCTCAGAGAGTACGACTGTCGATATCAGTTCGTTCTTCTTCATGTCCTGGACTTCCCCACGCTTCGTGGGCGCGGGAAAGGGAGAGTATCCTATCCTGTGAGGAGATCGAAGCATGTCAGTGAAGTCCAAGAAGTCAGTGGTCCCCATGAAGTCTGTCGCCCCCTCGAAGTCCGTGTCGTCCACGAAGCCGGTCGCGGGGCGTCGGACGTATACGTCGCAGTTCAAGCGAGAGGCCGTGGAACTGGTCGAGCGCGAGGGAGTGTCAGTGGCGGAGGCGGCTCGGCGGTTGGGGGTGGACCAGACGTTGTTGCGATCCTGGAAGTTGAAATTCCAGGAGCAGGGTGACCAGGCCTTTCCCGGCGCGGGTCAACGCACAGCGGTCGAAGAGGAGGTTCGCCAGCTGCGTGAGGAGAACGCGCGGCTGAAGATGGAGCGGGAAATTTTAAAAAAAGCGACGGCCTTCTTCGCGCGGGAGTCGAGATGAGATTCGCGTTCATCGACGAGCATCGAGGGGTGTGGCCGATCGCGATTCAGTGCTCTGTATTAGAGGTCTCGCGCAGCGGGTTCTATGCATGGCGCGGTCGCGAACCGAGCCCGACCCAGCTGCGTCAGGAGTCGCTCACGGAGACGATTCGCGAGATCCACACCCAGAGCGACAAGACCTACGGCGGGCCTCGCGTGTATCGAGAGTTGCTCAAGCAGGGACACGCCATCAATCAGAAAACCGTGGAGAAATACATGCGTGCCGCTGAACTCCGGTCCAAGACCTGTCGCAAGTTCCGCGTCAGCACGACCGACTCGAACCATCCGCATCCGATCGCGCCGAACCTCGTGAACCGCAACTTTGCGCCCTCGGGGAAGAATGAAACCTGGACCGCTGACATCACGTACATACCGACCGATGAGGGGTGGTTGTACCTAGCAGTGGTCGAGGACTTGTTCACTCGAAAGATTGTCGGCTGGGCCATGGCTGACCACATGGAAAGCCGCCTCGTGGTCGATGCTTTCGAGATGGCCGTGCAGCGCGAACTGCCCGGCGAAGACCTCGTGGCCCACTCCGATCGCGGCGTTCAATACGCCAGCGATCACTATCAACAGCTGCTCGCCAAGCATGACATCACATGCTCGATGAGCCGCAAGGGAACTGCTGGGAAGCAAGGTCTGTTCGCCGACCGATAGGGAGGATGAAGGACAGGCTGCGGTAGTCCTCGTTCGCACCGATGGAGTCGTTCTT
>JANPCU010000025.1:0-2837 GCA_031431195.1 Planctomycetota bacterium
GCCCTTCGTTCGGAGGTGGCGAACTTCTGTTGAAGCTCCACCACCGCCGCACGCTGCTTCGAAGGGCTCACCAGTTTTTTGAGTTCACATGCCTGAGCATCTGAATGTCGAGCTCCTTGTCCGCCACGATCTGCTTCAGCCGACGATTCTCGTCTTCGAGCTGCTTCAGCCGCTGGGCCTCCTCGGACTTCATGCCGCCGTACTGAGCCACCCAGCGATGGTACGTCGCCTCGCTGACTCCCAGCGATTGCAGCACCGCGGCCACGTCCTTCCCCGCGTTGAGTATCGCGTCCGCATCCCGCAGCTTCGCCACGATCTGCTCCGGCGTATGCCGCTTGCTCCGCTGGCCCTTGGCCTTGGCGGTCGCCTCTTTTATGGCCGGGGAAGCCGCCGCAGGCGGAACTGACCCGCCCGTTACAACCGGTGTCGTCGTCATCTTCAGAGCCTTTCCAGGACCCGCTTCGCGGGCCAATCAGGGATAGACTCTCATACCACATGGATCAGAAAACAGGGAGCAGGCCACCCTTGCACCGGGCAATTCCTTCTTGATCCATTTCGACGATTCCCGTTTGAGGTCACGAATCAAATCTGCCACTGAGATCGTCCGTCCCATGTGGCACAGGATGTGAACGTGATCAGCTACTCCTCCGACAGTGATCGGCGGGCACTCCAAATTGGTACACGTCGCCGTCAAATATCGATGAACTCGCGTCCGAAATGGCAGATCGGTAAGAAACGGGCGACGCTCCTTGGTCGAGAACACCAGATGCAGGTAAATCTGTGCCAGTGATTGAGGCATGTTGGAGAGCCCGAGATCTATGCGGGAGGTGGACTGAGTGTCAGCATGTAACGTATTGACCTGAAAGGCAATCCCCGTGCAGACAAGCACCAGCACGCCGAACACCGGGTGAAGTACAACCCCTTCAGGGTTGATCTGGATGAGGTGTCCCCCATCCCAGGGTGCGCGACCTGCGGTCGCGACCCTGGGCTATCGCCTGGAACCCCGTTGGGGTACGGAGTGGTCGTCGATTTGCAGCTATCCGGGCTGGCGGCGAAGCAGAGCTTCGAGGATATGCGTTCCCAAGCCGGGAGCTTGGGAACGAGATTTCAACCAAATCAGCGAATTCTTAACACCACACGCCCACCTCAGTCAGGGCCATCCGCCAAGCCTCCTGACCCTGCCACCCCGCCGGCACTTCAGCTTGTCATGTTGTTCATGTTTCTTAACACCCTGAGTGGAAGAGTCCTTGTTCGCAGTGTACGTGTGGACGAACACAAGGATTCCATTCCATTAGTCAAATGATTGGCATCCCCTCTTGCGATGCAATAAGATATCATTGACCAGGGGGGACGATGCCAAAAGAAAGACTGCTTTTCGAGATGCCTGAAGACCCTGTAAACAGCGACTTGCCAGATAATCAGGGCGTTGAGTTCCAATCCGTCGAAGTACCAAACCACAAGACACAGAAGAAGTCAGTCATGACTGAAAGCATGGACGAATCGGCGAGCAGTCCTCCTACGACAAAGCCACTTCCTAAAAAAGATCGGCCCAAGAATTCCGCCCTTGCGAGGAAGGCTGGTAGCAAAGCGGTAACGAGGACGAAGAAGTCAGATGCGGAAGAGTCCAAAGATGACACCAGGACCCGCAAGACTAGACCTTATCCGGATGCACCATTCAAAGAGACAATGCAACTCGGAGAAGCCATCGTCACATTTGCAGGGGGCGAGAAAGTGCGCCGCTTGACTCTACTATCCAAAATGGACCGACAGCCAGCAAGACATCTACAAGATCTCTAATAACGAACTCCAGTAAATATGGACTTACAAAAGGCTCATACCAGGCAGAGTTTATAGCTCTCAGTCCGGAAGGTCGAATAGCATGCGATCCAAACAGTGATCCTCATGAACGACTCAAGGCGCAGTTCTCTCTTGGAGTCGAGAGCATTCCTCCATTCAAGCTTCTGTATGACAAATGCAAAGGCAAAAAGTTCCTCGCAAGGGAGGTTCTTCGGGACAGTCTACTTGAGGCGTCAGTCGTAGACGGCGATGTTGACAAGTGTGTAGACATTTTTGTCGTCAATGCGGAAAGCCTCTGTTTATTGAAAGCGATCGCAGGATCGGAAACTCTGATCTCAATCGAACAGGCTCTTGAGGAGCTTGAAGACGCTTCTCAAGTGCCAGCCAAAGTCCCAAATCGTCAACGGGCAGCTGAGCCTTCCGGGACAGACTCGGCAAAGAGTTCCGAGTCTAAGTGGGACAACATGTGCTTCTACATTACTGCTATTGGAGACGAAGGTAGCCCCGCACGACTGCATAGCGATCTTTTCCTGGAACAACTCGTTGAACCTGCATTGGCAGAGCTGAATCTGAAAGTGATTCGAGCGGACAAGATCGCGGAGCCGGGAATGATCTCGACGAATGTCATTGAGCATATCAAGCGAGCCAGACTCGTGGTCGCCGATCTTTCGCTGTTAAATCCCAATGTCTTCTACGAAATGGCATTGCGTCACGCATGCAAGTTGCCCATTGTCCAAATCATTCAAAAGGCAGACAAACTTCCCTTCGATGTTGGGCAGGTCAATTCGCTAGTCATTGACAACTCCAATATTTACACATTCACTCCAAAGCTTGCGACCTACAGAACAGAAATCACAATGCTTGCGCGTTCGGCCTTGGAAGATCCGCAGCATAACGGCAATCCGATCACCGTCTTTTACCCAAACTTCTGGAGGTAATTTGAGTGGAGACGACAGGTCGCGCGAACGCACTGGCGGTCTCCTTGGGCCGCCTGTGCGTTCGCGGGGGTGATGCACTCGCGGCGGAGAGCGTGACCGTCA
>JANPCU010000026.1:0-2161 GCA_031431195.1 Planctomycetota bacterium
TTTTTTTTTTTTTTTGACCCCCCCTTTTTTTTTGGGGGGCACCCCCTGTTGGGGCCGCCGCCCCAACACCGCCCCCACCACACCCCCCCCCCCTGGGGGGGCCGGCGCCCCATCGCGCGGTGCCCCCACCCTACTCCCGGATCAACCCCAGCAGCGTGCGCACGTTGACGGCGTCCATGTCCTCGCCGTCGCGTTCTTCCTTCTTCGTCTCCAGAAACATCGGGCGGTCCACGAACCGCATATCGTTCATCAGGTGCCGAAACGGCTCCAGCCCGAGGCAACCCTCCCCGATGTGGTCGTGGCGGTCGACGCGGCTGGCCAGCGGTTTCTTGCTGTCATTCAGGTGGAACGCCCGGATGCGGTCGATGCCGACCACATCGTCGAACTCCTGAAACGTCGCCGCGTACTCCGCAGCTGTCCCCAGTGGATATCCAGCTGCGAAGATGTGGCAGGTATCGACGCAGACGCCGAAGCGGTCGGGGTCGGCGACCTCGTGGATGATGTGGCCGAGGTGTTGGAAGCGGTAGCCGAGTGTCGACCCCTGCCCCGCTGTCGTTTCGATCCAGGTCTGAACTTTGAAGCCCGCGGTACGATTGTTGATGATGTTGAACGCTTCCACCACACGGTTGAGAGCGTCGATCTCTTCCGAGTCGACAGCTGCTCCCGGGTGCATGACAACTCCCGTCAGCTCTAAGGCTTCGGCTCGCTCCAGTTCGATGACGAAGGCGTCGATCGACTTGTTCCACAAGTCGTCCTTCTCACTCCCCAGATTGATGAGGTAGCTGTCGTGGGCGCAGTGGTGATGAATGTTGTTCCGCGCGACGGCTTCCTTGAAGAGCCGAATCTCTTCGTCGGTCAGTGGCTTCGCATTCCACTGGCTGGCGTTCTTGGTGAAGATTTGGACGGTGGACATGCCGAGCGCACCGGCTGCGTCCGCCGCCTTGTAGTAGCCGCCCGCGATGCTGAGGTGTGAGCCGATGAGTCGTTGCATCTCGTGAAGATAAAGCATCTTGTCGGGGTTCGCCACCGGCGAGCGTTCGGCGTGGGGCACGTTTCCTATGTGCCCGTGGACCAGCGTGAAGCCCGAAGGGAGGGAGGGCCGCAAGAAACTCAAGAAACGCAAAAAAGAAGAGTCCGCCCATTTGCGTTTCTTGAGTTTTTTGCGGCCATCACTCTTCCACAACTTCGGCGACTGGCCCGTGGGAATCGTCCCTGTAGCTCACGTCGCTCCGCGACTGAGATTCCTCGAGTTGGACATCCTTTTGAGCGAGGTCTGAGTGGTGTTTGAGCAGGCGGAATGCGAGTCGCGGAGCGACATCGCCTACGGTTCGAGGTGAGCCAAAAGCAAAACCCCGGTCGTACGACGACCGAGGTCTGTTCTGCACGTCCATACATCAAAAGCGTCGGGAGGCATTGTGGGGTTGTCTGTTAACAGCACTCGGCGATGAGAGCATTGCACCGAACTCTGTTACGCCCGATTCAGTTCTTGGCCTTCAACACTTCGACTCCATTGGGCCCGATGATATTCAGACCGCCATCCGACTGGCGATCAAGCGATTCGTTCCATTCGGTAGTCAGATGCAGTCTGACCGATTGCCCTTCTTGTGGCTGAGGCCTGATTCCGGAATAACTCGGGGGGATGACCCCTTTGCCGATCCACCGTAGCTGGTAGTAACGGGCGTAGACGATGCTTCTCGGAGGCAGTTCCCCCTTCTCGCAGTGGTCAATGACGACTTCCGCAACAAACTTGGTGGTTTCCCAGTTCTCATCCCGAGAGGTGCTGGAGTAGGTGCATTTGACCATGCCCGACACAATCACAGTGGAATTCCGCTGCAACTGTTCGGGCGAAGCATTGGGGCGTGCCGCCCAGACCGACGCCACAGAGATCGCGGCAATAGCCAACAGCCAGACAACCCATCGACACGTACGGTTCATCGCATTCTCCAAGAGTTGTTCGCATGACAGTCCCAGTCAGCTTCGATCTGGCCTCTAGGCTCCGCACGGGAATCCCAGTCGGCGAAGCCACCGTTGGCTGCCACACACAGCCGCCAGCATCACATATATGATATCAAATGTATCCCACAATTGTAAGCAAACACGATCGGTCGAGCTGTGGGTGATTGTTCTTGGGACTTGCGGGCATCCTTGTACCGCAAGCACT
>JANPCU010000027.1:0-5268 GCA_031431195.1 Planctomycetota bacterium
GCTGTACACCCTGATCGTGCTGTGGTTCGCCCGCGAAGGTCATCGCGATTGGCGTCCCCTCGACTGCCCCTGGTACACCTCGAAGACCCACCCCTCCTTCGCCGACATGGTCCGCACCCTCCGCCGCCTGAGCCTCAAGCACTACATTTCGAAGTGGGCCCTCTGCGGACCCGGTTCGCGAAAAGTCCAACACCTCCTGGAAAACATGGTGGCTCTCAGCGTCTAAATCTGCAAAAGTCGAGGTCGCCAAAGTCCGCAAAACAATGAGCGATCAGAAATCCACCTTGGATCAGTTTTACGACGACGAAAACGTCCGGAGACGGCGCATCGCTCGACTCGAATTCGAGATTGCCGTACTGAGGGGAGAGGCATCGTATGACTGAGGCACGATACCTGACGAGAATCGTTCAGTGGATCGCCGATCCGGGCAATTGCGAGCGAGTCGCCGAAGGTCATGGCGACTCTGATTTGAGATTGGCAGAGGCCTACTGCGATTGGCGATATGACACAGTGACTACTGGACTGATCCAACAGGAGTTGGATCAACTTCATCAGAGTTGGCATCGCCAGACGTTGGGACAGTTCCGGATTGTGCGAACGCCTGCTCAATGGGTCGAGGAGTACACCACTCTTGCACCCCGAAGCGTGCAGGCGACATCTGCCGATCATGTCGCCCGGAGCTATTTGGCCTTCAGCGAGAGGCAACAGGATCAAGCCAACATCCAAGGCATCTGTGACGCTCTCCGGATCGCTGGCTACTGCCCCACGAGTGCCCCAACCTCACCCACCACCCGAGTTCTGCGCGGGGACGTTCCCCGCAAACCCCAATTCGCCAAAGACCTCTGGGGGGAGCACCCACTTAGCGGCAAAGGCACTATTCCCTATATCCTGAGAGAGAGACGACAATGATTGGTTTTGATGTTTGGCTGGCAGCAAATACCCAACCCGGACCAGCTGACGATTGGTCCAAATGCACGAAAGCCCGGCGAGTCACAGAGGCATATTGCCTTTCAGTGGGCTTGCCGGTCTGTGATTCGGAATCGCCAAGTCTCATGGACTCCATGAGATCGTTGGGCTTCATTGATGATGTGTCACCAGAGCCTTGGTCGAATCGAGTCCTCATCGGTGATTCGAAGTATCTCGGACGCCGAATGTAACTCTCACCACTGGGGCACGGATGCCACCTTTATTTTTGGAGGTCCAACATGAATGCTGTTCTTGAATCGCGATACATCGTCACTCGCAGGGAAGTCGAAACCCTGATCTCTGTTCGTTGGGGATATTCCTACACGATTGAGGCCGCTACCGGATTGACTGACACTCTCGAATTCTCAGTCAGAGGAGAGTTCGATACCGAAGCTCACAAAGAGCGAGCCGACAACATCCGCAAAGGGAGGCGAGATCGAAGCCTTGGATTGATCCTCAATACTTTGGCTGCGGATGGTGTCATCCCTGCCGGGACGTACACGATCAAAGATCAGTTGCCCCCGATCTCGGAAAAGAAATGGTCGAAGGGCGAATTGAAAGTGATTGGTGTTTCATGCTGATTCCACTTTCTCAAATCGATGTTGATCCCACCTGGAACATCCGGACAGAAGTCATCGTTGTTGACTTAGCCGACAGTATCAAAGTCGATGGGCTATTGAACCCCTTGACCGTTTCAAAGCATGGGGGTCGCTATCGGCTGATCGCTGGCTTCCGGAGATTTGAAGCGGTCAGAGAGCTCCAATGGAGTGCGGTTGAGTGTTCCATCGTTGAAGCCGATGAAGAGCAGGCCAGACGCCTGAACGTCATGGAAAACTTGAGTCGGCATGATCTCAATCCGCTGGAGGAAGCAAGAGCCATGAAGCTGATGTTCCCCGATCCGAAAACGAGAATCGCGGATATCTGCATGGCTCTGGTGATGTCTCCCTCATGGGTTTCACGGCGCAAGTATCTGCTGAAGATGCCCCCGGAAGTTCAAGCTCGGTTTGCTTCTCGTGAGTTGCCGATCAGCAAGATTTACTCTCTGTTCAAGGCCACCGATCCGAAGGCGGCTGCGAAGATCATTCTGAACCGGACCGAATCACGCCGGAACTATATCCCGGTCCACAACCAGAAACGGAAAACGATGAAGGAGATGAGGCACATGATTATCAAGCTGATGGAAGCCCGCTTGCAGGGACTGGCAACCCGAGTGCTGGCATGGGCATCCGGGAACATCACTGATGCAGACATCGAGAAAGATATTCGGGAGTTGCGAGCATGATTGATTCGTTTGAAGCTGTTGGCCCCTGGAACGAACTGTTGTCACCCCCGCAAGAGGTCTGCTACGGTGATTTGCTCCTCACCCCGGCAGAAGCTGCCAAGGCATTATCGATCAGCGAACGAACTCTTTGGACGTTCACAAGGTCAAATCAGATTCCGGCTGTTCACATCGGTCGGAGCGTGCGGTATTGTCCCGACTCACTCAGAGAGTGGATCACTCAGAAAGAACAACATGGCCAGCATCAGCTTGGATCGTAAGACCGGACGCCGAACTCTCCAGTTCATTGGATCAGACAGCAAGCGACGTTCGATCCGACTCGGGAAGGTCACATTGCGTCAGGCCGAAGCCATCAAGGTCAAGGTGGAACAGCTTCGAGCATCTCTTGCGACTTCCTATCCAGTTGAAGCGGAAGTGACCCGCTGGCTACTGACAATCGAGCAACCACTGAGAGAGAAACTGGAAGCTGTTGGGCTTCTCCCGAAGCGTCAAACCGCGACCGTTGCCGAGTTCACTCTGAAGTTCATCGCACGTCACACGGTTAAGGACTCGACAAAGAAGCTGTGGCATCGTTCCCGGAATCTTCTTGTGCGGTTCTTCAAGGATCGCACGATGGATTCGGTTACTCTGATCGATGTCCAGAACTTCAGAGAGTGGGCGATTCGCGAAGGTGGGTTGAACAGAGGTTTGGCAGAGAACACTGTTCGTCAGATGTGTGCGACTGGTCATCAGTTCTTCGCTGATGCTGTTCAAAGCGGACTGGCAACCGTCAACCCATTCTCTCAGAAGTCTGTTCCCCGATCCTACAAAGAGGATCGGTCACGGTCATTTCATGTTACTCGGGAGATGGCTGACAAGGTGCTGGCATGCTGTTCAGGGGAACTGAAGCTCTTGTTTGCCCTCAGTCGTTTCGGTGGACTGCGTTGCCCCTCTGAACACTTCTCGCTTTGTTGGGAAGACATCACAGATGACCAGATCAAAGTCACCTCCCCGAAGACGGAACACCATGTCGGTGGGGAATCCCGGATGATCCCTCTGTTCCCAGAGATCAGAGCAGTCTTGGAAGAACTCCGGGGGGCAGGGAGTCCAGAGGCGGGGTTGATCTTCCAGAAACTCAGCGTCCTTGATCTTCGAAAACCCATGCTGGCAGCGATCAAGCGGGCCGGTCTGTCCCCGTGGCCGAAGCTCTTCCACAACTTGAGGGCTTCGCGGGAAACGGAACTGACTGAGAACTACCCGATCCAGACCGTCTGTGCCTGGATCGGGAACAGCCCCACGATTGCCATCAAGCATTACCTGACCGTTCCAGAGGAACACTTCGAAAGGGCTTCAGTGTCTGCCCCGGTGCATATTCCGGTGCAGCAACCCGCCGCAATCCCTCGCAACCGCTCGCAATCAGTTCTCCCACTCACGTCCAAAACAAGCAAATTGCTTCAGTTTGCGACGGATTGCGAGCCAGTGCGAACATCAACAGGGTTGTGGAACAACAAGAGGTCAAGGAGGACTGCCCACCGTTCAACCCCTGTTGCTCCTCGTCACCCAGACATTCAACGCGATGTCTGGGTCGCCTCGCCACCCTGCGGGGGATGGCGTGGAAGTCAATCAGTGCTGGATCGACGGTGGTGGTGCGCCGAAATTCCGGATGTATGCCGCACGCAACTCGTGAGTGTATTCCGCCATATTCTGCCCCGTCTCGCACCAGATCAGATCCTCCTCTGGAACGTGCGTGCCGCAGCCACAACAGAATGAGCCCGCTCCGTAGAGGAACGGATTGACCAAGTAGCTGCGAATGATCTCTTCCGGCATTTGCGTGGTCACACCGCACTGGGGGTGCCGGTAGCACTGCGGAACCCCGTCGAGAGAGCCCGTGTAGCGGCCTGTCGGATGGAGTGTGACGTACTCGTTTTGCTGCCCGTCCGAGCGCGGTGCCGTGTGATTCGCTTGGTGTCTCGACAAAAAGAAGCGGAGTACCTGCTTGTGGCAGTCGGGACAGCGAACAAAGAGCATGGATGATCTCCAGGCGAGGGTGGGCACAGGGAGCTGCTTCGGTCACCAGTATGCGTGCTCATTGGAGATTACGGGTGTCCGCATCCTGTTGCAAGAATCTCTTCCGGCCATTCGGGGCCAGATCGCCCTAACCGAGGTCACCTGATGTCCAGGTCGGGGGAGTTGATTCTCGGCCCATTGGTCCCGATGATTCGCATTCCGGAATGCCGCTTCGCTCGCATGTGCTAGAGAAGTGAGCATCCAGTCTCTCTTAGATTGTGATCGTCGTGTCGTCTCCGATTCGTGCTGTGGTGTTTGATCTGGATGGTCTGATGGTGAATACCGAGGAGGTGTTTCACCTGACCGGTCACGAGTTGATGCGAAGACGCGGGAAGGTCGCCACGCAGGCACTCTTCAATGCCATGATGGGGCGTCGCGCTCGCGAGGCGTACGCCAACATGATCGAGATGATGGAACTCTCCGAAACCATTGAGGAGCTGCAAGTCGAATCCGATCGCATCTTCGAGGAGTTACTGGCGACGAAGCTGCGGACGATGCCGGGGCTGCTGGAGCTGCTCGACCATATCGAGGTGAGCCAACTCCCCAAGGGGGTCGCCACTTCGTCCGACCGGGTCTACATGCAACGGATGCTGGGGCATTTTGACCTGCTCCATCGGTTTTCTCTGCACCTGACTGCCGAGGATGTCACTCACGGCAAGCCGAACCCGGAAATCTACCTGAAGGCGGCCCAGCGCATCGGCGTCCAACCCCACGAGATGCTCGTCCTGGAAGACAGCCACAACGGCACGAAAGCCGCAGCAGCCGCCGGTGCCCATATCATTTCTGTCCCGCACGAACACAGCCAGCACCACGACTTCAGCGCGGCGAAGCATGTGGCATCGAGCTTGATCGATCCGGTGATTCTGGAGTTAATCGGGGTCAAATGAGGTCGAGGCGAGCCCCCCCCGGCACCCCGGGGGTACCCACAGAGAACGCCCCCACATCCGAGAAAACCCAAAAATCGTTGTAATTTAAAA
>JANPCU010000028.1:0-10898 GCA_031431195.1 Planctomycetota bacterium
GTTCCCGGCCACCTCGAAGGAGAAGCCTCCATCCAGCATCCCGGAAATGTGAAACGCAGAGGGCGCGGAGAACGCAGAGATAAGAAACTCCTTCCGCCCTCTGCGTCCTCCGCGCCCTCTGCGTTTTCACTTCGCTCGTCCTCGCGTTCGAGGTGTCACCCTCAGTTGTCGCGAGTTTCAGGTGGATAATGCCCTTTGGTTTTGGATGCCAACGTTCCTGACGCACACACGGCCGGGATGCGGGAGCTGCCTGGGCTCGTGTTCCGGTGGTGTCGCTGCGCTCGACCACTGGCGAATGACTGGCATCCCTCCGGGATACAGGTTCACTCTGTATCGCCGATTACAACAGCGAAATCGCCGGATCATCTGGAGTCGTATTCTGGCTGACTGCTGAAAGCTGATCGCTGATGGCTTCACGTTGTGGTGTCCGGTGGAGTGCAGTACAATCGCCCGGCTCTTGGTGATCGCAGGCGAGTCGTCATTCCCGTTGGCGGAATGCGAGTTGCGGAGCGACATCGCCTACGAAGCGCACGAGACTCACTCACCTTGGACTTCATCCCCCCCGCTCTCATCAAGCTGCTCCAGCGCCTGGAGGTCAATCGGGCGGTGGCGTTTTTATTGCTCGCGCGAGGCTGGCAGTTTACCTCGGGGGTCGTCACGGTCTTTCTGCTGGGCCACACTTTGGATGGGGGAACGCGCGGGGTCTACCAGCTGTTTGGCAGCCTCCTCGCCATGCAGCTGTTTGTGGAGTTGGGGCTGCCGGCGATCATCGTCTTGATGACGAGCCACGAGTGGTCGAAGCTGCGATTTGATGGCATAGGGCGAATCGAGGGGGACGAAGTCGCGCTCGGACGGCTGTCGAGTTTACACCAGTTTGTGTCGCGCTGGTTTGAGGTCTGTGCGATGATATTCCTGGTGGGAGTCTCGCTCGACGGTTACTTTGAGATCGGGGCGGCTAACCCCCGCGTTGAGTGGCTGGGGCCGTGGCTGGCGCTGGTGGCCGTGAATGCGATGGCGCTGATCTACGTGCCGAAACTGTCGATCCTGGAGGGGTGCCAACAGGTCGGGACAATCAACTATTATCGGCTATTCCAAGCGGTGAGCGGGACGTTGGTGGTCTGGGTAATACTGATTGCCGGTGGCGGTCTCTGGGCACTGGTGGCTTCCAGCTTCGTTCGCTGGGCCTGGGAATTTTACTTGGTCGAGGTCCACTATCGACCGGCGTTGGATTCGCTGCGAGAGCATCACGATCCCATGCCCACAGCCTGGTTCCGGGAGATCCGGCCGCTGTTCTGGAGGGCGGCGATCCAGACGATCGGCAGCTACTTCAGCTCCTACTTCTTCACCCGCGTCGTCTTCAAGTTTCAAGGGGACGTGGAGGCTGGTCGTTTCGGCATGACGTGGACGATCCTGATGACGCTCTTCGCGGCGAGTCAGTCCTGGGTGCTGACTCGCACTCCGGAGTTTGGGGCGATGGCCGCGCGGGGTGAGCATGCCCTGTTGCAGCGAAAACTGATCAAGACCGGACTGATTTCGCTGGTCGTATTCCTGCTGGGGGCCGGGGCCTTTTCAGCAGTGGTCTGGGTTCTGAGCCGCACGGGTGTCAAGCTGGCCGCGACATTCTTGTCCCTGCCCGAGACTGGCCTACTGATTGGGGGACTGGCCTTGTTGCTGGTGGCCGGGCTGTTCCAGGCTTCGGTGCGGCTCTACAAGCGGGATCCGTTTCTGATCCTGAATACGACAGTGTCAGTGCTGATCGCGGTCCTGGCCTGGGAGGCAGGCCGACGCTTCGGAGTCATGGGCATGGCCTCTGCATATGTCCTCGTGGTGGGATGCTGGTCCTTGCCGGTGAGTGGTTATCTCGCGTGGCGGCATTGGAAGACTGTTGAACGCTAGGGTAGCCAGAATTCCGAACGAGTGTGGCGGGAATGTCTCCACGGGCCTCTCGCCTCAGAGAGACATTCTGATGCCACAGTATTCACCAGAATTCGACACTCCGCGCTCCAGCCGATCGCCTGCCGTTGAATGCCCAGGTCCACGGCACGTGGCCCGACCGCCTCATCCCAACTTGTCCGAGGCCGAGGATTCCTACACAGATTTCGTCCAAAGAAAATGGCTGTCCGAAAACAGCCGTGAGAGTGTGTGAGATCGTGATCGAGACGGGTTATGCACCCGGACGCAGACGGCAATACGCTGTGAGCACCTGATACAGGTCGTCCGTCAGTTGAATCTCATCGTCTTCGAAGTCTCGAAGGAACGAACGCTGCTTACGTGTCGCTTCCAGCAGGATTGACGATAACTCCCCGAAGGAGATTTTCACCTTCAGCTGTTCGAGATCTTGATCTTCATCGTCGCCGGTGAATAGCCGCAATCTTTGATGCATGGGAGTTCCTCCTTGAAGCCCAACTGACACTTCCCCTGAGAGATTCCACCTCTGAAATAATCATCGGCGAAAGACGCCGAGACTCCACAACGATTCTCGGCCAATCCTGCCGTTGCTGCACACATGCCCTGACAACCGGAAGAGTCTCACAGCGAGAGTCTGAGGAGGTGAGGGCAGGCAGAGAGTGTCGGGCGAGAGCTAGAAACGCTGGGAATGAGAGGAGACCACTCAGTTCGGACGTGCCAGTGCGTGTCATACGCGCCAGTACGCCTCCAGTGGTATCGGTCTGGATGGCTTACTCGCCTTAACAATCTTTCCGATAAAAGTGATTAGGTAAAATAGGTGGGCGAGGTGCATGCTCCCCGTCCCCCGTTTAGCCGCGACGCGAAGTCCTCGAAGCGGAACGGTTGTTCGAGAGAACAGTAAGAAGTGATTCATGATTTGCGTTATTTATCGTCAGCGAAATGCTCCGCTACGAAGACTTCGCGTCGCAGCTAAACGGGGGCATGGCGGATTGTTCACATGACCATGACGATTCCTTCGAGGGCATGCAGTCGCATGTAGATCGCGATGATGTGGACCGCTGATTCGACCTCGGGCTCGACCGTCACGCTGGTGTGTTTTCCACCGGCGGTTGTGCGGGTCGAGAACGAGGGTTCCGCGTCCTCGCTGAGTTCTAATTTGACGGCCTCCAAGACTCGTCCGACAAAGCAGTCGGTCGACAGGCCGATCGCCTTGAACGCAAACACGCAGGGGAACTGGTGCGTCGCTTCCAGCAGTTCGACAGAGGGCAGACTTCCGGCCATGAAACGACTCGCGAGACTCAGGGGTCAAGGGATCAAGAAGAATCAGCGAGTCCGGAGCGCCAGGCGTCATTCGCTGTTCCCTCGCCCTCACCCCTCCCAGTATAGTCCCCCACTCATGGAATGGTGAAGCTCTCGCCCGAGGACTCGGCCCCAGTGCCTTCCTTCTCTGGCTGACCGCTGACAGCTGATCGCTGAAGGCTTTCCCGAAGGGAACTCGGCATGCAGGTGGCGTACTTTGAGGATTCGCGGGTCGACCAGTTTCGCCCGCTGGCGTGGTTGCGACCGGTGTTCGAGCTAGTCTGTGGACACTCGGGCGTGCGCGAGCGGGTGAACCGCTTTCTGAACCCGTCGCAGTGGGGAGCGTTCGTGCGCCCTTGGCTGGTCGAGGCGTACCAGGAGGACCACCCGACGGCCCACTTGAATCAGCGGGAGTGGCTATTAGCCGCACCGACGCTGCTCCTCAATGGCCGCTGGCTGCCCGACTTGGCCGCGCTGAGAGAACTGGCTGCGGGAGATGCGGTGTGGGTCGACGGGACGTTGGTCGCGCTGATTCTGGAGCCCGCCGATGTGGCCCAGCTTGACCTCGCCGACATCGCTGCGAGTGCCGAGCAACTGGCCCTCTCGCGCCGAGAAATTCGCGCGAGCGGCCACCTGCTCCACTACCCATGGGATCTCGTCCACCTCAATGGATCGCAGATTGAACAAGACTCGCGCACGAGGATGCATGGTCCCTCGAAGGTCACGCTCGGGTCGCAGGTCGCCATCCTCGGCAGGGACGAGGATGTCTACATCGACCCCTCGGCACAGATCGACCCCTTCGTGGTCGTCGACGCCCGTAGCGGTCCCGTCTGGATTGAAGCCGGAGCCAAGATCCAGCCTTTTACCCGCATCGAAGGCCCGTGCTACATCGGCCAGAACACTCAACTGTTCCGCGCGAATGTGAAGGCGGGGACCACGATCGGCCCAGTCTGCCGTGTCGGTGGCGAGATCGAAGAGAGCATCTTCCACGGCTATTCGAACAAGTACCACGACGGCTTCCTGGGCCACAGCTACATCGCCTCGTGGGTGAATCTGGGAGCGCAGACCACGAATAGCGACCTCAAGAACGATTACTCCGCCGTGTCGGTCCCGCTCTGGGGCGAGTCGATCCGCAGCGGCTCGACCAAGGTCGGCTGCTTCATCGCCGATCACTCGAAGACGGCACTGTGCAGCCTGTTCAACACCGGCTCCTCGGTCGGGGTGATGAGCATGATTCTGCCCGGCGGTCGGTTGTTGCCGAAGCACATCCCCTCGTTCAGCCGGATCTGGCATGGAGCCATTGAGGAGATCCCCGAGGGACTCGACCCGAGTCTAGTCGCGGCCAGAACCGCGATGGGACGACGCGACTGCCAGTTCACACCGGCTGCCGAGCGATTATTGCGAACCGTGTACCACCTCACCGCCGAGGAGCGAGCGCGGGCAATCGCGCGCGGAAAGCCGGGGTGAGCGATCCCGCGTCACTGGCCTCCCTAAGTTCGAGGTGCGCGGGGACAGTGACGATGTTGAGTGCCTGGCCTTCGAGCAACCAGGCGAGTGGTCCGGGTAAAATGAATCGCCAGACTTTGGAAGTCCATTTGGTATGCGATGTCTGGCCAATCGACCGAGAATGGAAGCCCGCCTCCTGGCTCACCCGCCTGCCTGCATCCGAGCCTTCTTGAGCCGCCGCCGAACCCGTATGGCCTGAATTCCATACTTTACAATACACCACAGAGCTGAAAACCCGTCCTTCAGGCCAATCTTCTTCCCCTCGTCGTAGGTGCGGCCGTGATAGCTGATCGACATCTCAAAGATCCGGCAGGGGATGGCCGACACGCGAGCGGTCAGTTCCGGCTCAATGCCAAACCGCTCTTGCTGCAAGTGCGGAGAGATCTGCTGCATGATCTCCTTCGAGAAGAGTTTGTAGCACGTCTCCATGTCGGTCAGGTTCAAATTCGTCGTCAAATTGGAAAGGGTCGTCAGCACCCGGTTTCCAAGTGAGTGCCAGTAATACAGCACGCGATGCGGTTGGTCGCCGAGGAACCGACTGCCGAACACCACATCGGCTCGCCCCTGGATAATCGGCTGGAGCAATCTCGGAATCTCCGACGGGTCGTACTCCAGATCGGCGTCCTGAATAATAAAGACATCTCCCGTCGCTCGGTTGAACCCCGTACGCACAGCTGCCCCTTTGCCACGATTTACGTCGTGAAACTGAATCGAGAGGCGATTCATCGGGTCGTCGTTGGGCTGTTGCTCCAGACTCTTCAAGAGAGCGGTTGTGCCGTCTTTGCTGCAATCATCCACCAGCACGATCTCTTTGCGAACGGGGACTTCCCGGACCCGATCGAGCAGTTGCATCAGGGTGTTTCGCTCGTTGTAGACCGGAATCACGACCGAGAGCAGGAAATTGTCGGGGATGGTAAAAATGCCCAACTGACGGCACGCCGCGTCGCCCAAAATGCCATGCAGATTCTCGTACCACTCGCGGGAGTAGGGGCGATGTGTTTGGACGGGGTCCATGGGGACTGGCTCCAGGTGCGACGACTGAGAGGTGAGAGAGGATGTGGCCGGGCATCATAGATACCATTGACTCTGGACGGAATCCGACCGAAGTCGGCGTATGCCTTCGTGGCAATCTGAACGACCCGGCCTGCTCTGTATTTCCGGACTGGCAGACCGCATGGAGAGGGATTGCAAGAGGCGACCCTGACCTCCTCGTTTGACGGGGAATGGCGAACTGGACCACAATGAGGTGGTAACAGTTCCTCACTGACCAGCGAGTCCCCGGATGCTCCGTTTCAGAACACTGCTGACTGGCCTCACGTTAGTGCTGGTTTTCGGCTGTGGTAGCGAACAGTACGAGGCGCGCCTCACAGAGACGAACCTCTTCTTCGAGTACCGACAATCGCTCGACCGAGTCTTGCAAAGTGGAAACTGGACCGTGCCCCAGCACGGCCTCTCGATGCGGATTCCGAAGGGGTTCGACTTCAAGCCCGGACCACGCCCTCCCAAGGGAGACGAGCCCGCCGCCGAGGACACTCGGCACCCGACCTTTCTGGGATTGCAGCTGCCAGGACTGATGGGAGCGTGGCAGGGGGATTTCCCGAGTGATGGCGGAAACCGCCCCGTCTTTCTGTTTGTGTGCAGCAATCACCAGACGTATCTCAACGCCGTGAAAAGTCCGGAAGGCCCGGATCCGGCTCTGTTTCTGACGGATTTGGAGAACTTGTTGTCGACGACGATGCAGGTGTCACTCCCCCCGGGAGAGGTCGCCCAAGTCGGTAACAATATCCGCTATGCTGAGACCTGTCCCCGAGACGGCAAGTATGCCCTCCAGAAGAAGTTCACGGGCATCACCTTTGTCCCGCCCGGAGTCCTTCCCCAATTGAGTGACAGTGGCGTCGAGATCAAAGCTCAACTCTATAGCCACTACAACGGTCCCATCCAGGTCGCCGTGCTGGCCATCTACCCCGCTGGCATCCGAGATCGCATCGAGGACAAGCTGCTCAAATCACTGGAAACATTCTCGGTTTCAAACCAGCTCCCCAAGGTGCAGGGCGGTTCGGCGACCGGGCCGTCCAGTCCCGGTGGCAAGGGATTCTAATACCCCGGACCTGACTCCCAGCTCTGCTCTCCGGATGAGAACGCATCTCTCGGGCAGAGCGCGACACCCACCACTTCAACCCAGAGGAACCTCATGGCCCAGACCGAATTCAAAGTCCTGCCCGATGCGGGTGACCTTCAGAAAATCGCCCGGGATCTGCGGTTTCATCCCAGCACCACGACCTCTCCGCAGGTGATCTCGCGTGAGCAGATCGAGGGCTTCAACCGCGACGGCTATGTCCGTCCGCTGTCGATCTTCTCCCCGACCGAGATCACTGGAATTCGGACCTACTTCGACGACTTGCTGGCGAAGGTGATGGCCGCTGGAGGCGACAGCTACTCGATCAGCTCCGCTCATTTGAAATACGGCCAGGTGTGGGACATCCTCACCCATCCGAAGATCGTGGCCTGTGTCAAAGATGTACTCGGCGAGAATGTCGTCGGCTGGGGCTCGCACTTCTTCTGCAAGATGCCGGGCGATGGCAAGGCGGTCGCCTGGCACCAAGACTCCAGCTACTGGCCGCTGACCCCGACCAAGGCCGTCACTGTCTGGTTGGCGATCGATGACGCCGACCCCGAGAACGCCAACATGCGGTTCGTAAAAGGGTCGCACCACTTCGGACACCTCACCTACCGCGAGAGCAGCACCGACGACCACAACGTTCTCAACCAGTCGATCGACAACGCCGAAGAGTACGGCGAGGTCGTTGATAACCCTCTGAAGGCTGGTCAGGCGTCGATCCACTCGGACCAGCTGCTGCACGGGTCCAAAGCGAACACCTCCACCCGTCGCCGCGCGGCTCTCACCCTGCGGTACGCAGCTGCGGATGTGCGGGCGCATCTGGGTTGGAACCAGAAGGGCGTGTGGGTGAGCGGCCAGGATGTGACTGGCCACTGGTCGAATCGGGAACGGCCGGCGGTGGATTGATGTGCTGCCTCAGCGAGTGACTTTCGCTCGACCCCGGCTGGGGTCACAGAAATTAGCCGGTGGTCGAGCGCAGCGACACCACCGGTTGAAGTGACTGGCTAGAATCCCATCCATAAGGGATGGCAGAGGTCGCCCGTCGAATTGACGTGGAAGTCAATCCAGCTGCGAGAACCAAGCCCCTCTGGCATCCCTCCGGGATGCGGATCATCACGCGGATCGTGTTCCGGTGGTGTCGCTGCGCTCAACCACCGGCTAATAGCTTTCATCCCTCCGGGATGGGGTTGCCGAGAGGTCCAACGCATCCGGAGGTGAGTCTGAACGCAGCGATGAGAATTATCAAAACGAGAGGTGGAATCCAATTCAACGTCAAGTTGCTTCACTCGAAGTGAAATTCCCAAGGTTCACATGTTTTGACATCATTTCTTTGAACTCACCATATGCTGATTTAACTTGTGTTGCATCCGGAATCACACCTTTTTCATGAAGCATGCACAGGTTTCTATTCATGATTTCGATCGAGTACATTGCAACCAACGCAACAGATTGGTCATCACGTCGAGATTCTTCGTCCACATCACCATTGCTGAATATCGCGTCCAGAATCGCACTGGGAGATCCGTGTGCATGCTTTGATGTGAGGTCGAAAAGCCAAATGTATTCATGTTTCCATTCCCCACCAAGACTCTCTGCACGCTCGCGAACACTCTTGATCGAGAAGTGGTCGCGTGTCGCCTCCTTTTGATTTTTATTTGTAAATCGAAATCGACCTTGGGCCTGCAAGGTTGCTGAATCGAACGCTTCAAGCTCGGGTTGACCGCTCTGTTCAACGAGTTTGCGGTGCTCCATGCAAGTGTAGTTACAGAAATCCTGTGATCGCTGCATGGGATCTTCGCTAATCCAGTGAAAATTGAGGGAAACTTCCCACAACTGACGTAATATCGCGGATGCAGACTCATGGTATCGCTCCAACAGGAGCAACTGAATGGCCTTGAATGTATTGAATGTATAGACGAAGGTCGTGTGAGCGACCAAGCCGAACAGCGTGTCATCCTTGAGAAGCCCGGTCTCAGCAATTGAATCTCGAATCTTGGCATAGTGTTCAAGTATTTCGGCACATGGCAGCGGTGTAATGTTACGGAGAGGGAGCTTCACAAACCACGTGTTTTCGAATGACATGATGCAAATCCCGGCGGAATGGTTGGAACGACATCTTGAACTGCCCGGTGGAGAGCGTTCGTCTGAGTCCACCACAAAGGGCAACTTCCGCTGAGGTCACCTCACTCCAAAGTTCCGCAGCACCACGCCACCCACATTCTTCAGCCCGCTCGCCGGAATCCCGGCAGCAGCCCTGGCCAGCAATACGCCCGAGCGGCTGCCATCGTGGTCGGGGTAGCGGTGGGAAACTTTGGCTGAGATTCGCTTTCAACGAGATCGTATTTGCGTGCATCCCGAAACTCAACTCAACCGGATTGTCGCCCGGTTTGCGGGCGAAGTCTGAGACCCGGTCTGGGGAGTGAGAAAACCAGTGCCATCTGGCTCTCCCCGATTGACGGAATTCGTTTTCACCCGATATACCTGCGATCCCCCGGATTCGCGGCGGGTCACACTGTTTGAGGTGACTCGCTCCATCTGGGACCAGTCTTCCACGGAATCCCAGTGATGGCTCAGCGAATCTTCAACTTCTCCGCCGGTCCGGCGGTCCTCCCGGTGCCTGTTCTCGAAGAGGCCCGCGACAACCTGCTGTCGCTCGGCAACACCGGGATCGGCATCCTGGAGCATTCGCACCGGGGCAAGGCGTTCATCAAGATCCTGGAAGAGGTCGACGCCCGCTTCCGAGAGCTGGCCAGCATCCCTTCGAACTACAAGATTCTGTTTCTGGGCGGCGGGGCCTCGACACAGTTCTATCAAGTGCCGATGAATTTCCTCGGCAAGACCGACACTGCCGATTACCTTATCACCGGCTCCTGGGCCGAGAAGGCCAGCAAGGACGCCAAACGGTTCGGCAAGGTCCACATCGCCTGCTCCAGTCAGGACCGCAACTTCTCGTACATCCCGGACAAGGTGACGTACAGCGACGCCCCCACGTACGTGCATTACACGTCCAACAACACGCTGTTCGGGACGCAGTTCCAGTCAGATCCCGTCGCCCCCGAAGGCGTCCCGCTGATTTGCGACACCAGCAGCGACATGTTCAGCCGTCCGATCGATGTCGCTAAGCACGCACTGATCTACTCGGGGGCCCAGAAGAATCTCGGCCCCGCCGGCGTGACGATCGTCATCATCCGTGACGACCTAATTGCCAAGGGGGCTGTCGACATCCCGGCCATGCTCCAGTACCGCACGCACTCCGAAAACGACTCCTGTTACAACACTCCGCCGTGCTTCTCGATCTATGTGGTCGGGTTGGTCCTGAAGTGGATTCAGGCCCAAGGCGGCCTCTCCGCGATGGCGACTCGCAACGAAGCCAAGGCGGGTAAGCTCTATACCGCTCTCGACAACAGCAAACTCTTCAAACCCACAGCTGCCAAGACCAGCCGTTCGCGGATGAATGTGACGTTCGTGACTGGCAACGAAGACCTCGACAACAAGTTCGTGGCCTTCGCCAAGGAACGCGGCATGGACGGCCTGAAGGGCCACCGCAGCGTCGGCGGCATGCGAGCCAGCATCTACAACGCCTTCCCGCCTGAAGGGGTCGATGCCCTGGTGGCCGCGATGGCGGAGTTCGAAGCGGCGAACCCGCCCGTGTAGCTCAGTGGCAACACTGAGGAGGCACCTCTCCGGATTGAGGATTCACCCGGGGATGGCCCCGCAGTTAACGCCCGCCACTCGCTATGTGAGTTGGTCACTCCTAGAATGCCCGTCGGAGCCGGTCGCTCCCTCGCGAGGTGTACGTGACTCTTCTTCCGATCGCTGTCTGGGAACGGACGCCCTACTGGGTTCCGGAGTTGCAGCGCGAGCTGGAACCGCTCGGGGGGCGCGTGGCGGGTTGCCGGACCGAGGGGGATGTGGCCTGTCGCGTGACGGAAGGGGCCCGCCAGTTGGTGATCGCCCTGCCAAACGGGGGGCAGCTGCCGTTGCGATTGCTGTCGCAGTGGGTGGCGAGCGGACTGCGGGTGCATGTTGTGCTGAGCGTGACTGGAGAGTCACTCCGGTGGTTTCT
>JANPCU010000029.1:0-37441 GCA_031431195.1 Planctomycetota bacterium
GACCGATGGCGGTGCGGGGTTCGAGGACTGTATTACGGAAGCCTTGGTCGGGGTTGCGAAACAGGCGATCCTCATCCTCGACTTCTGGCATGCCGCAGAACATCTGCAAGAGGTGTGCGTCAGGAAAGTTGGCATCCAAAACCCAAGGCCAATATTCACACGAGGCTCGCGACACCCGCAGGGGACACCTTGATCGCGAGGACGTGCGGAGTGAAAACGCCGAGGGCGCAGAGGACGCAGGGTTCGGAAGGAGAGCCTGTTCTCTGCGTCCTCCGCGCCCTCTGTGTTTCACACTTCCGGGATGCTGGATGGAGGTTTCTTTTTCGAGGTGGCCGGGAACGGTGGTGAATCTCGGACGACTTTTGAGGCCCACTCGCCTGTCGTGAATTTATGAGAGTGGACGACTTTAGTGAGGCACACACCTGGGGGGGGACTCACTCGACCCGTCACAGGCGGGGGTGAAATCCCGACTGGGAGCTGGGCAGATTCGTGGATGACACGTACCTCATTTCTGACGTGAGCTGTTCGACAGTTGTCAGCGGTGGCACTGTTCGCCAGAATGAATTTGCAGAATCTGAGTTCTGATCTTGGATTTCCTTCATCGTCAGCGACCAATTCTGCGTCCTATCTGACTGGTCAGCTTGTCCGACGGGATTCATCTTGTCTGGGACGGCACTGCGATTCATACCACTCCGAAGTGATCCCTATTGTCGAGGAGAATGATGTTGAGGCAATCTCCCTGGGCTGTGTTTCCCTCTGTTATAGGGATACTGTTCGTCCTGTCACTCGACGGTATTTTCACCCCCGAGGCGGAAGCCCAAGTCCAAGCCTTCGCGATCGTGAATGGGGTTCCCCAAGTCGACGGACCGGCGAACGCGGGCATCCTGGCCGTGGACGAGGCTGTCCAAAACACTCTCACCGATTTCGAACGACATGCCGAGCGGAACGACTGGCAGAAAGCCTTTCGAGTTCTGGAGAATCTGCCCCCCGAAAAACGAGTGGGCATGCTCCCGGCCGGAAATGGGTTTATGGTTCCCGCCCGTGTCCGCTTCTGGCGACTACTGGTCGAAGCCAACGCCGAGGGAAGAGCCGCCTTTCGCCTCTTCAACGAGCCGAAGGCCAAGCAACTCAACGAAAAGCTCCAGAAGGAACTGGCAGCGAATGACCCCCAATCGAAAACCACAGCTGAGGTCATCTTTGACCAGTATTTCATCACTTCGTTTGGTGACGATGCCGCCAACCTACTGGGTGACATTGCCTTCGAGAAGGGCGATTTCGCCGACGCCGCCGGTCACTGGCGTTCGATTGTCGACTACCACGCCGACACTAACATCCCCCTGCCACGCTTAATGGTCAAATCCGCCACAGCCTACATTGCAGCCGGTCGAGTCGGGGAGGCCGAGTCGATACTGGCTCAACTCCGGCAGCGATATGCGACCGACAAGGTCACGATTGGCGGGAAAGAGCGTTTGGCCGCAGAGCATGTGTCCGAACTCTTGGGCAAGAAATCCGCAGCCACGCTCGCGGCGAATGCGGGACATGGTTTGGAGTTGCCTGCCGGGTCACTCCAGCCTTCCTGGCAGGTGCCCTTCTTGTCGAAGAAGGGCAACACTCTGTTGCAGGCGACCATTTCATCCAACTCCTATTACCAATCAGGATTAGGGACGATGGTCCCCAACTACGACACCGATGGCGAGCGGGTCTACCTGAACTGGATGGGGATCGTGTTTGCCGTCGATGTAAAGAGCGGAAAGCTGCTCTGGCGGACAGACAGCTTCGACAAGCTGCATCCCCATTTTGCGACCATGCAACAAGGGCGGGTGAACCTCTCCCAATACGGGATTCAAGTCATCGGCGACCGCGTGCTGACGACCGCGCTGGGGTTAGATCGGCTGAACTATTGGCAGCCTGCGATTCCACTCACCTCCTGGAATGCGAAGACCGGCGAGAAACAGTGGTCGGTGGGCGGCGAGCAGAACGGCAACATCAGCTATCTCGGCCAGTTCTATCCCTGGAAGGGCGGCTTGCTGGTGGTGACCCATGCTCAGCAACAAGCTGCGATGACCCTGAACTCGGTCAATCTCACGAGCGGGGCCTCGGATTGGAGTATGCCGCTGGGCACGTTTCAGCAGCAGAACAATCCCTACACCGGCGGTTCGACGTTTTCACTCCCCGAGTTCGCCGAGGTCGGGCGTCAGCTGTGCGTGATGAACAACTCAGGGGCGGTATTGCAGGTCTCTCCGACGGAGAAAAAAGTCGACGGTCAATTCGTGCTGTACGAGACCAAGCAGACCACGGACATGCAAAATTACTACGGCAACCAGTCGCTGCCCGAAGAAAAGCGATTGCACACGCGGGGCCGGATGCTGGTTCGCGACGGGCTGCTGTTTCTGAAAGAGGTCGGCAAGAGCGAGATGTTCTGCGTCGACATGCAATCCCAACAGGTGATCTGGAAGCGTCCCACCATCTCCTCGGCGATGATTGTCGATGTGGATGACCAGTTCGTGTATCTCATGAACTCGGAACTGGCCGCGTATGACCGCATCACGGGCAAGTTGCAGTGGTCCTTGATACTCCCCGTCAGTGGGGGCGGCTTGAGTCTAGTGTCGTCCGGGGACTCGGTGTTCGTGGCCACCCGGCGTGGCATCTTCGAGATCGGACGGCAGACGGGCCGGGTCGTTCGCATTGTTCGCACCACAGAGACCGATTCCGATGGCATCTCGATGCGGGTCATCGGCCAGTATTTGGTCACTGTCTCCAATAGTGCCGTGACCGGGTACAAGTTGGCTGATCTTCCGGCACCCGCCTCACCACCCCCGACGACTCCCAATACGCCTTAAGTGGCACTGACACCATTCTGACAGATCGACGGTCAAGCTCACCTCCTATCAACATCACTCCGGATACCCCTCTGATGTCCTCCTCCAAGCACTTGTTGATTCTCGGTTTCGCCGTGTTGCTGACGAGTTCCACCAGCTTTGCCCAAGGCAAGACCGGCATCTCGGTCAAGGCCACCGGAGTGGTGAAGCTGCGGGCCGATGTGCTGGAACTGGAGGGGCAAGTCAGCGGCAACGCCGAGTTGGCAGGCGACGCCATCACGAAGTATCGCAGCAACCGCCAGCGCGCCGTCGAGGCCATCGAAGCCCTGCAAATCCCCAGTCTGAAAGTGAATAGCGGGCGCATCGAGATCACCTCCGCGATGGATGCCGCCGCCCAGCAAGCCATGATGCGGGGGATGGCCGCCACAGCTTCCGCCAACCGCCCACTCAGCGTTTCGGAGCCGCTCTCGATTCGTATCGACGGCATCGACAAGCTGACGAACGAGCAGATTATCGAGACGCTGGTCAAAATTCTGGATGCGGGCAAAGACGCTGGGGTGACTCTGGGGGCCAAGGCCGGACAGCCCGCTTACAACCCCTACACCGGGGGTTACAATACGGCGGGCGCAGCACTGGCCCGGTTCCGCCTGTCCGATGTGGAAGGCTCTCGCCAGAAGGCTTTCGAAGATGCCATGAAGAACGCCACGCGGCAGGGGGAACGCCTCGCCAAGCTAGCCGGGCTGAAGCTGGGCAAGGTCCGGTCGATCAACGAATCCGCAGCTGCGACCAGCCAGACTCAGCAGTTCAACCCCTATCTCGCCTTCATGACCCAGGACGCGGACAAGGAAGCCGAGCTGTTCACCTCACCCAGCTTGCAGGACATTACCGTGTCGGCGGTGATCGATGTCGAGTTCGAGGTGGAATCAGAAGCGGTGGAAAAGGCCCCAAAAACGATCCTCAAGGGGATTTGAAAGTCCCCGTGTTCAAGATTTCTCCTGCGTCACTGTCGCCTCTTCCGAGTCCTTCGATGACCTCGCAAGCATTCAATCGTCGCACACTGCTTTGTGGGCTCGGGGCTGGACTATTGGCGGGATCACGACTGTCTCAAGCCGCCGATCTCCTCCCCAAGCACATCACGCCCGAAACGGTGAGTGCCGTCAAGAAGGGGCTCGACTATCTGGCCAAGGTTCAGGCTGCTGATGGCAGCTGGCATGGATTGGCGGACGGCGACACCTATCCGGTCGCGATGGCCGGGCTGGCGGGGATGGCATTCCTCTCCAACGGCAGTACCTCGACGCGCGGAGCCTATGCCGATCAGGTGCGGCGGACGACCTCTTATATCGTCAGTCGTTCGCAAGCCTCTGGACTGATTGCCGAGGGCGAAGAGCAAGGCCACCCGATGTACGGCCACGGGTTTGGCATGATGTTCCTCGCCAGTGCGTACGGCATGGAGACCCGTCCCGAAGTCCGCAAGAAGATGGAGACCGTCATCAAGAAGGCGATCCAGCTCACCGCGACCGGACAAAGCAACCTCGGCGGCTGGACCTACTACCCCGGCGGCGGAGACGAAGGGAGCGTGACCGTCACTCAGATGCAGGGGCTGCGAGCCGCTCATAACGCGGGGTTCACCATCCCCAAGGGGACGATCGAGAACGCCATCCGCTATCTGGAACTCTGCAAGACCCCGGCGGGGGGGATCTGTTACTCCTACGGCTCGGGCAGCGACACTCGGCTGCCGATCACAGCTGCGGCGATCTGTTGCTTGTACTCAGCGGGGGAGTATGAGTCACCACTGGCGGACTCGTGCATGAAGTTCGTGATGGAGCAGTTCAAGTCGTCGAGCAACGAGTTCAACAGCGGCCACTACTTCTACCTGCACCTGTATGCCTCATTGGCGTTCTACCAGGCCGGTGATGAGTACTGGGATGCCTACTTCCCGAAGGCGCGCGAGAATTTGCTCAAGCAACAACAACCCGGCGGCAACTGGAACGGGGATGGCGTCGGCACCGTCTTCGGGAGCGCCCTGGCGTGCATCTTGCTCCAGATTCCTTACAAGTACCTGCCGATCTACCAACGCTGACACACGCTTCAAAGCCCAGGGGTTGCAACCCCTGGGCTTTCACTGACGACTGACGACCGACCACTGAGAACTTCCTCCATGACTCAAGACACACCGCCCGATCTGGCCGCGCTCGCCAAACTCAAATCGGCCCAGGAACGCATCCGTGAACAGATTCGGACCGTCGTCATCGGTCAGGAGGCGGTCGTCGAACAGCTGCTGATCGCGATCTTCGCGGGCGGGCACTGCATTCTGGAAGGAGTGCCGGGGCTAGCCAAGACGTTGCTCGTGCAGACGGTGGCGCGGAGTCTGTCATTGAACTTCGGACGGATTCAGTTCACCCCCGACCTGATGCCCGCCGACATCACCGGGACGGAAGTGCTGCACGAGGACCGGCAGTCGGGGACGCGCGAGTTCAAGTTCGTCCACGGGCCGATCTTCGCCAACATTCTGCTGGCCGATGAAATCAACCGCACGCCGCCCAAGACGCAGGCGGCACTACTGCAAGGGATGCAGGAACGTCAGGTCTCCGCGGGCAACCACCACTACAAACTGCCATCCCCGTTCTTCGTGCTGGCGACTCAGAACCCGATCGAGCAGGAGGGAACCTACCCGCTCCCCGAAGCCCAGCTCGACCGGTTCATTATGAAGGTCATCGTCGGCTATCCGAATCGCGATGAGGAACGCAAAATCTATCGAGCGATGACCGGTGCCCCTCCCGGTGATCCGACCCCGGTCCTCAATGGAGAGGAAGTGCTGGAGTTGCAGGCGTTGATCCGCCGGGTGCCGATCAGTGATCTGCTGGTTGACTACACGATGAACATCGTGCGGGCGACTCGCAAGGACGATCCCGACGCGCCGGAGTTTGTCCGCAATTGGGTGCTGTGGGGCGTTGGCCCACGCGGCGGCCAGTCGATGATTTTGGCCGCCAAGGCCCGGGCCGCTCTCTATGGTCGTCCCGAGGTGACCGTCGAAGACCTGAAAGCAGCCGCGATCCCGGTCCTCCGCCACCGCATCGTGTTGAGCTACAACGCCGAAGCCGAAGGCCAGTCGCCCGACACGGTGATCAAAAAGCTCGTCGACTCGATTCCGCTCCACCCGTCCCAGACGACGAATGACCCGCAAGTGCAGCGGGCAC
This sequence comes from Planctomycetota bacterium, assembly GCA_031431195.1. GTDB lineage: Bacteria > Planctomycetota > Planctomycetia > Planctomycetales > Planctomycetaceae > TH-plancto1. Next base: position 6,017 of record JANPCU010000029.1, read on the forward strand.
TGAAGTGATTGATTTGTAGGGCAAATACCCTATGGCCCCGTCCCTCGTATCTGTGTTCATCCGTGTTCATCTGCGGCTCAACCCTCTTTCTTCAAACCTTAGAGGACATCCCGCGACAGGCGAACCACTCACTCGTGAGATTTGGATTAGCCACAGATAAACGCAGATGAACACAGATCAGAGAATCCCCGAACACGCCGTCCTTCACTCTCAACGATTCCCATGCCCAGCTACGTCGATCCCGAACTACTCTCCCGTCTCACGGCGATTGGCGTCAAAGCCCGTCAGCCGATGGAGGGATCGATTTCCGGTCTGCACCGGTCGCCGCTGCATGGGCTGTCGCCGGAGTTCGCGGATTACCGGTCATACACGCCGGGGGACGACCTCAAGAACATCGACTGGAAAGTGTTCGGACGCAGCGACCGGTTCTACATCAAACGCTACGAAGAGGAGTCCAACCTGCGGGCATTCTTCGTGGTCGATGCCAGTGCCTCGATGATGTATGGGAAGCCACGCACGAAGTTCGATATCGCCTCGACGATCGCCTGCGGCATGGCCGGGGCACTCATCAAGCAACGCGACTCAGTCGGACTGGCCACGATCAGTACCAAGGTCTCGCAGGAACTCCCGCAGTCGAGTGCCTCATCGCAATTGATTCGCCTCGACGACATGCTGCAGAAGACGAAGTGTGCGGGCGAGACCGACCTGGGCCGCGTGGTCAAGATGCTGGCCGACAAGTACCCCCGCCGGGGGATGGTCGTCGTGCTGTCCGATTTGCTGACGCCGCTCGACACGCTGTATGACTCACTCGGCAAGTTGCAGTATTCGGGGCACGAGATCCTGATTCTGCATGTGCTGCACCGCGAGGAGTTGGAGCTGCCGTTCAAGGACTCGGTGATCTTCAAAGACATCGAGGGGACCGAAGAAATCTTCGCCGAGCCGTGGGCCTTCCGCGAGGCGTACCAGGCGGCGATGGAGTCCTTCATCAACGAGGTCCGCACCCGCTGCCAGTACGCCGGGATCGATTACCTGCAAGTCCTGACCGACGAGAACCTCGGCGTGAAGCTGAGCCACTTCCTGCACGCCCGGCAACTCTCCGGCCCCACCCGCCACCGAGGCCGCATGTCCGGCATGGGCCGGGCGGAAGAAAGCGGGGAGATTCCCAGTGCTTAACGAGTACCGATCAAGGGATTTCAGATGTAGGGTGGGACCAGCCGCTTTGGGCGCAGGCCCACCATTCCGGCGACACGCTACATCCATGGTGGGCCTGCGCTCCAAAGCGAGCTTGTCCCACCCTACGGCACTCTCCCTTTCTCCCCCTCTTCCCCCACGCGGCAGACTCACGTCTGCCGCTCGCTAACCACCCCCTATGTCCTTTCTCCTCCCCAGCCTGTTGTTCGGCCTGCTGCTCGCCAGTGCTCCGATCATCATCCACCTGCTGAACCGCAAACGGTTCATTCGGGTCGACTGGGCTCCGATGAAGTACCTGAAGCTGACGATCAAGACCAATCGTCGGCGGCTGGAAATCGAACAGTGGATCCTGCTGGCCCTGCGCACGCTGGCCGTTGCCGCGCTCATCTTTGCCATCGCGCGGCCAGTCGGGAAGGGCACCAATCTCGCCGGGATGCTGCGGCTCACCGGACGGGCCAGCCGCGTCGTCGTGCTGGATGATTCGCTCAGCATGGGGCACAAGCCAGCCACCTCCATGACCTTTGACCGCGCTCGCCGTACAGCTGCCGAGATCATGCGGCAGATCGGGTCGCAGGACAGCGTAACTGTCGTTACTTCATCGCGTCCCAATGACCCACTGGTGCGGCAGGTTCAGCTCGACGAATCGGCACTGGCGGACCTGCTCGGACGGATCGAGAAGCTGGAACCGGTCGACTCGGGGAGTGCGTGGGCGTCGACGCTGGGGGCGGTGGATGTTCATCTGAAGTCAGCTGTGTTCCCGATGAAGGAGGTGATCCTCGTCACCGATCTCTGGGAGGCAGGCTGGACTCCCGAGGTGAGCGAGATCTGCGATCGTTGGGCTGCTGATAAGATCATTTTGCGAGTCTTCGACATGGGAGCGGAGCCTGCCGGGAACCGCGTGCTGGAGAAGCTCGAACGTGTCGAGCCAGTGGTGATGGTCGATACCCCGGCCCGCTTCATGGCCACTATTCGCAATGACGGGGCGGAAACGCTGCCCGCACAAAGCGCCGTGATGCAGGTCGATGGGGTCGAGCAGGGGATCGAACTCCCCGAGGTGGACACGAACTCGTCCGTCGATGTTCCGCTGCAAGTCATCTTTGAATCGCCCGGCCAGCATCAGCTGTCACTGTCGATTCCCAGCGATGCGATCAATGGGGATAACACGCGGCACTTAATGGTCGATGTCCGGCGGGCCGTGGACCTGACCCTGGTCGACGGCGACCCCGGCGTCAACGCCTTCGAAGGGGAAACCGATTTCGTCGCCATCGCGATGACGGCGGGTAACGCTCCCTGGAACGCCACTTCGTCGGTCAGCACCGAGTGGATGCGGGAGCAACTGGCCAGCCCGGATGTGGTGATCCTGGCCAACGTCGACTCGGTGACGCCGGAGCGGGTCAAGGACTTGGAGCAACTCGTCCAGGCGGGCATGGGCTTGATGATCTACCCCGGCGACCAGCTCGATCCCGAGAGCTACAACGGGTTGCTCTATAAAAACGGCGGCGGGCTGCTCCCCGCCAAGCTCGATGTCCCGCGCGATGTCGAGATCAAGGGACTGATCATCGAAGCGGGCAGTGACTCTCCGCTGAACATGCTCAACCGCCTGAACCCCGAGGCGCTGTCCCGCATCCGCCCTCGCCGGATTCAAGGTGTGACTCTCTCGGAGGACGATCCGACGATCCATGTCCTCGCCCGCTGGAATGATCTCAACCAGTCTCCCGCTCTCATCGAAAAGAAGTTCGGCGAGGGACGCGTCCTCCTCTGGACCGTCACCGCGGATCGCAGCTGGAGTGATTGGCCGACCGAGGGGAGCTTCGTGCTGGCGACCCGGCTGGCCACGCAGTCGGTCGCCTCGCAAGTGACCCGGTGGGAGAACCTGACTGCGGGCGAGCCACTCCGTTATCCCTTCGCGAAGGAGTCGGCTCCGGCCAATGTCGATCTGATTTCGCCGGGGCGGGCCGACGCGGTCGTGACTCCGCTGAACCTGAGTACCACGATTCCGCTGCTCGATTCGCCCGAGACCTACCGCTCCGGAATCTATCGTGTGAGCTGGAAGAGCCCGACCGGAGAGCCGGTCAAACGCGAGTTCGCGGTCAGTCCCGATCCACGTGACACTCGACTGGTGAAGCTCACGGACGAGGCGTTCCAGGGATTCCTCGGCAAGCTGATCCCCAAGATCGTCCACGTCTCCGGCGAGACGCTGGACATCACAGCTGCGGGTTCGGAGTTGTGGCGGTACGTGATCCGCGTGCTGCTGGGTCTGTTGATCGTGGAGACGCTGCTGGCCGCGTGGATTGATCGACGACGGTGAGTGTCGTAGGACGGGCACATTTGCCCGTCCGAGTCTGTTTGGGAGGACGGACGGGCAAATGTGCCCGTCCCACGGAGCAATGATGAAGCGTCTTTGGGAAATCCTGTTCGGCCTGGACCGCTCCTCGTGGACCGAGGGGGGGCGTTGGTCATTGGACTGGATCTCGCTTCCCGGCGGCGATCGGATGTTGCTGCTGCTGGCGGCTCTCTTGGCAGTCGGGGTCGGGCTGGCTTTGGTGTATCGCTGGGATACGCGGCAGACGGGGAAGCTGGCTCGTTGGTCGCTGTTCAGCATCCGGGCTCTGCTTCTGCTACTGGCGGTGGTGATGCTGCTGGAGCCAGTGCTGGTGCTGAGCCAGGAGGAAAAACTCCCCTCGCACCTGTTGGTCCTCGTCGACAACAGCCCGTCGATGGATCTGCGTGATGCGTGGAAGGACGAGGTGACCGGAGCTGATGTGGCGACCAAGCTCGGCATCCCCGGCGGTGTGGCTGGGCTGCGCGAGAAGACGCGGCTCGATCTGGCCCGCCTGGTCCTCTCGCCCGAGATGCTGAAGACCTTGTCGCAAGATGGCCAGCGCATTGTGCATGTGCATACGTTTTCAGACCGGCTGCGCGATGAGGCTCCGGACTTTAATACTCAAGCAGCAATCACTTCGACAGGCCAGTCAACCGCCATCGGGGCAGCCCTGCGGCAGGCTCAACTGGCCTATAGCGGGTTGCCGCTCTCCGGCGTGTTGCTGGTGACCGATGGACGTTCGACATCGGGGGAGGCCCCCGAATCGGTGGCTCCGGAACTGGCGGCGAAGTCGGTCCCCGTGACCTCGTTGATCCTCGGCACACCCGAGGGGCCGCGCAATGTGGTCATTACCGATGTCGAGGCCAACCCGGTCGCTCTGGTCCGCGACACCAATCGCCTGACTGTGCATATGCAGTCGCGCGGGTTGCAGGATCAATCGGCCCGCGTCCTGCTCGAACGCCGCAAGAATGGGGGCCAGTGGGAAGAGATCGGTCGGCAGGATGTGATCCTCGGCCTCGATGGGGCGCTCCAGACGGTCGACTTCAGCTTCACCGAAGACTCCCCGACCAAGCTCGAATTCCGCGCCACCGTCGAGGACGCTGGTCCGGAACTCTCGACCGATGACAATCGTGGGAACACCGAGGTCCGCGTGGTGCGCGACCGGCTGCATGTGTTGCTGATTGCCGGGTCGGCGTTTCCGGAAGTCCAGTTTCTCAAGAACGCTCTGTACCGTGATCGCAAGATCGAACTCTCCAGCTGGCTCCAGAATGCGGATGACGATTACGAGCATCTGGGCGATGTGCCGATCCGCCGCCTGCCGGTGACGCAGCAGGAACTCGACGACTACGACTGCGTGCTGCTCTACGACCCCGATCCGAATGCCTGGCCGCCGAACTTCCCGGAGATGCTGACGAACTTTGTGTCGAAGGCTGGCGGCGGGCTGGCCTATGTGGCGGGTGAGATCAACACCGCCAATTCGTTCGACAAGGCGCTCGACCCGACGATGGCTTGGCTCAATCTCCTGCCGGTCGTGCGCGAGCCGGGACTGTTCCGGTCCGATGTGCAGGTCAAGCTGAGTGCCCGCGAGCCGTGGAAGTTTCAGATCACGGAGTCGGGTCTGACCGATCCGATCTACAGCTTTGCCGAGGGGCGTGAAGAGAACGAGAAGGTCATCGAGAGCTTGCCAGGGATGTTCTGGCACTTCCCAGTGACCAAGGCCAAGCCGGGGGCGACCGTTCTCGCAGTCCACGGCGATCCTCGCATGCGGAACGAGTACGGTCCCGAAGTGCTGATGGCGACCCAGCTGGTCGGACCGGGGCGCGTGCTGTTCGTCGCCTTCGACAGTACCTACCGCTGGCGGTATGTCAGCGAGCAGACCTTTGATGGCTTCTGGGCGCGCGTGGTCGACCGCGCGGGCCGTAGCAAGCAGTTGGGCGGGGCCTACCCATTCCGACTCAGCACACCGCAGTCGACGTATACTCCCGGCAGCCCGGTCAAAGTGATCGCCCGCTTCCTCGATCCGGCAGAGATGGAGCCGGGGCTCGACTCCTTGCATGGAGAGATCGAACATGGCGAGGGAGACCCCGAGTCGATCACGCTCTCGCCGACCGGCGGTCCGGGTGAGTTCGCCGTCAGCATTCCGGCGACCGATCCGGGGCAGTATCTCTTCCGCGTCTGGATGGGTGACGAGACAGCGGGGAGCGTCGCCCGCGCGGCGACCCTGTCCGTCGATGTCCGCATGCCCAATGCCGAGACCGAGAACCCCGGCATCGACCGCGCCCGACTGGAACCACTCGCCACAGCCACCGGGGGCAAGGTGCTGGATGCGACACAGGTGCAACAGCTGGCGGAGACCTTTCGGATCGGCGAAGTGACGCGAGTCCTGGAAGACCGGCAGGAAATCTGGGACGCCCCGCTCGTGTGGGTGGGACTGTTTGTGTTGCTGGTGCTGGAGTGGGTGATCCGCAAACGAGTGCGGTTGATCTGAGGTCGTGGGACGGGCCCATTGGCCCGTCCGTCCTGCTGCCACTCTCGATGCCACATCATTCATGACCGTAAACATCGATCAAGGACGGGCTGGAAAGCCCGTCCTACGGCGACAACCACTTATGGCGAATGACCTCCCATCCCCGAACTCACTCACCTCCCTGCGAGCAGAGGTGGCGTCACGGCTCAACGTCGTGCGGCGGGCGTTGCTCGGGCACTTCTTGGCTGATGGAGTCGCGCGCACGCTGGTCGTGACGATCGGGCTCTTGCTGCTCAGTCTGGGGCTCGACTGGGGACTCGATCTGTCGTTGACGGCCCGGCTCATTTACTGGGGAGTGGTACTCGGCAGTGCGGCGGGGGTGCTGTTCTGGTTTGTGATTCGCCCTTGGCGGTTACCGCTGGGACCGATCGATGTGGCAGCCGCACTCGACCAGAAGCGGTCCGGGCCTCCGCTGGCCCCCCAGGTCGCCAGTGTCCTGCAACTGGTCGAGGGGAACTCCGATCAGATCGGTGAATCGGCCGCGATGCGCGACCAGGCGGTACGGACCAGTCATGCCTCGCTGGCTCAGATCAACCTCAGCGATTCCTTGAACTCACGGCATCTCTGGACAGCTGCAGCTGTGGCGATCGCAGCACTGCTCGTCCCCGCCGGGATCGCTTTGGCGTTTCCGAGTACGGCCCAGTTGTGGGCGGAACGGTGGTTCGCGGGGTCGGATCGCCCGTGGCCGCGTTCGACGGTGATTGAGGTCGTGGGTGTTCGCAACAACGTGCTTCAGGTGCCACGCGGCGAGGTGTACTCCCTGAAGGTCAAAGTGACCGACCAGAAGCAGCCGACCACGACGGTGCATCTGCGGCTGCGACCGGCGGAAGGGAAGACGCAGACGCAGACACTGACCTTGGAGAAGTTCGCGGTCGGAGATTTCCGATTGGAGATGGCTCCGCAGCAGCAGAGCAGCCAGGCCGAAATCTGGGGCGGGGATGGTCGTGCGACCCCGTTCCGGATCGAGCCCGTCGACCGTCCTCGCATTGTGAAGACGACTCTGACTGCTAAGTGCCCGCGCGATTCTCAGCCGCAGACCTATGACTTCAACAACACCGATGGGGCGGTACGGCTCTCACCGCATACCGCGGCTCATCTGGAGTTCGAGACCAACGTCGAGTGCAGCACCGTCAAGGTGGAGACGGTGTCCAGCGCGATTGCAGGCTTTCAGCAGCAATCCCCGCTCAAGCACGCGGTCGACTGGGTCCATACCGAGCCGGTCTCGCTGCGGATCGTGCTGGTCTCGAAAGAGTCGGGGCTGGAGTCGCATCCGGAATCGATCAACATCGGGGAACTTCCCGACCGGGCTCCGCGACTGAGCTTGCGACATGCGGGGGTGCGGCTGCGGGTCACCCCCGAGGCGACGATTCCCTTCACGGTCAGTGTGCGGGACGACTTTGGCGTCTACGGGGTGTCGATGAATCTGGCGGTCCCGGCACTGACGGCCCAGAAGTCGGTGGATGAGGATGCGGCTCCTCCGGTGGTCACTCCGTCTGCGGTTGAGAAACCCGATGGGGAGAAGCCTGCCGAGCCCGAGGCGGCCCCGGCGACTCCTGTTCCCGATCCGAGTGCGCCACCCCCGGCAACGCCCGCCGCAGTGGAAGCCGCGAAACCCGAGACACCTGCGGTCGAGGCGAAGGCCGAACCGGCGGAGCCCTCCGAACTCCCTGTGGCTCCAGCCCCCGCCTCGCAGGTCGATCAGGTCCTGTACGGTCCGGCCTCCCCAACGCTGGAAGTGCAAGTCGATAAGGAACACCGCGTCGAGCTGGCGACTCTCAAACTGGAGCCGGGCCGCACGCTGGTCATCACGGCCAGTGCGGAGGACGACTGCATCCTCGGTCGCCAGTCGACCCGGTCGGCCCCGGTCGTCTTTCGGATCGTCAGCTCGGAAGAACTGTTCCGCGAGATCCTGCTCCGGCAGCAACAGCTCCGCGCTCGCCTGCAAAAAGCCCGCGACCAAGCCGACGCACTCACCACCAAAATTCCCTTTGCCATCGCCAGCGAAGACGCCCGAGACCTCGCCCGCCAGCACCAAGTCATCACCCGCGAAGTCGGCCAGGTCACGCAGGGACTCGAAGCCACGCTCCTCGAAATGCAGCTGAACAAGCTGGGCGGCGCGGAAGCGTGGGAACTGATCTCGACGATCATCATCAAACCGCTGAGAGCCTTGGGGGACACCGAGCTTCCCGCCCAGCGCCAAAACCTGGAAACCCTGGTCCAAACGCCCGGCGATGGTTTGGACCAAATTTCCACTCAGCAGCAAAAAATTGTGGCAGACCTGGACCAAATACTGAAGAATATGGCCCAGTGGGACAGCTTCATCGACATCGTGAACCAGGTTGACGCCGTCATCAAGTTGGAAACTCGTATCCGCGAGCGGACCGAAGCACTCAAGAAGCAAGCCGATGAACTTCGCAAGAAGGCAGCCGATTCGATCTTTGACAAGTAGGCCCCCGACAAAACTTCGGAAGTCTTCCGAGACTTCCGAAGTTTGCGGCGGCTCTCACTCGTCGTAGACACGCCATCGATTCACTCAGGAGATGTCAGAATGTCGCAGAGTGTATTCCGTCGAATCGTGCTGACCGTGGCTCTGCTCCTGCCGGGTCTTTGCCCGGCTCAGGAAAAAGCGAAGCCAGTCGAGCCCAAAGAACAGATCAAGTTCGAGCAGGACAAAGCCCAGGCTCACATGAAGGAGTTGGAGGACCGCATGGCCGAACTCGCCAAGCTGATTCGCGAGTCCCAACCCGACGATGCCGCCCGTTTGCTGCTGGGAGTCCAGAAGGCTCGCGAATACCTGATCGCGGAGCAGATGGGCGAAGCGGCCACCCTGCTGACCAGCCTCAAGCTCGATCAAGCCACCGACGAGCAGAAGCAAGTCATCCAGAAGCTCGAAGACCTCAAGCGACTGCTGCTCACCGCTGACATCGGACTCGAAGTGAAGCTCGAACAGCTGCGCAAGCTCCGCGATGCGCGCGAGCAACTCGCCAAGCTGACCGAGGCAGAGAAGTCCCAACTCAAGAGTACCGAAGAGGCATTGAAGAAGGACGCCCCTCCCGGTGAGGTGAAGAATTTAGAACCGTCGGAGAAACGGAATCAGCGGCAGGCGGATGACCTCGAACAACTCGTGAAGGAGTTCGGCAGCCTCACCCCCGGATCAGCAGGGGCCATCGGTGCCGCAAGCCAGTCAATGGGCCAGGCCGGTAGCAGCCTGGGTAAGGGAGAGGGGAAGCCAGCGACTCCTGCGCAGGAGGAGGCCATCAAGAAGCTGAGCGAGGCGGACAATGGGTTGGCGGCAGCGGAAGAGCAACTCAAGAAGGAACTCGAAGGACTGGTCCGGCGACAGGTGATGGAACATCTGTCCGAGATGATTGCCCAGCAGAAGCTAGTCCGTGGCACGACCGAGAAACTCCAGACCCGCATCGCCGAAGGGTCTGCTCCGGCGGTCGCTTCCTTGAAGCGGTTAGCCGATTCCCAGCAGGCCATCGTCACTCTCGCCAACGACTGCATCGATCTCTGCGTGTTGACGGAATTCAGCGTGGCATTCCCGACGGCGTTGGGGGACATTGTGGGCAAAATGGAACTCGTTCGCGATCAGCTGGGACAAGGGTTGGGGAACGACGAAGTGGTCTTGGAGGAGTTGGAGATTGAGGCCGATCTGGAAGGCTTGCTGAGCGCCCTGAAGCAAGCCAGCAAGCCGAGTCCCGAGGGAGAGTCGGGGGAGTGCCAGGGCTGCAAGGGGAATATGAACAAGCTGCTGGCAGAGCTGAAGATGGTGCGTCAGATGGAGGTCTCGTTGCAGTCGCAAACTCAGCGAATCGATGATCTGGTGGTCGCCCAGAAGATCACCGAGGAGCAGCGAACTCAGCGTTGTGAGTCACTGCTTTCCCGCCAGGAGCAGGTCTTGGAAGCGACGACGAAGATCGCCGACACGTACGGGGCGAAAGAGTAGTGATGAGTCTCGATCGGACATTTAGCCGCGACGCGAAGTCTTCGAAGCGGAGCGAGTTTCGCGTAGTAGCAGTCACCGACGTTCGGAGTTCCTCATGCAGAAGTACAGTCTCTACTCGGTTCTGATCCTGGGGCTAGCCTCAACGGCACTGGCTGACGATACGGCTGTGCCCGCACTTTCGGCAGAGGCCAAAGCCGAGGCAACCCTAAAGGAGGTTCCAGCCCAGCCCGCTGAAGAGGCCAAGCCCGAGGCTCCGCCCGCCAAGCCCACCGAGAACAAAGAAGAGACTCAGAAGCTGGCCAAGGCCGAGGCTCTCAAGAAAGCCGCAGAGGAAGACCCGGACGTGGCGGCGCGAATGGAAACGCCCTATCCGCTGGACGGCGAGGAGTGGCGAGAGTACCCGCTGGGTATCCTGGAGTTCGAGATGCAAGAGGCGATCGAAGACCTGGCAGCTGGGAAGTCCAAGCCACCCGCCCTCGTGACCCAGCCCCGGATTATCTCCCGTCTGGACTTCATGATCGAAGAGTTGGAGAAGAAGACCGGAGGCGGCACGGGTTCCAGCAACGCCGGGAACAAGCCCGCCGAGAAGTCCGCTCTCCGCAAGGGGCAGATGAAGGAGGGCCAGATGCGGGCCGCCAAGAACGAAGGCGACCGCTGGGCAGACATCCCGCCGAAGGAACGCGAAAAGATCCTCCAGTCGCAAGGGGAAGGCTTCCCCGCGGGCTACGAAGATGTCCTCGCCGACTACTTCCGCAAGCTGTCGAAGTCCGAGAAACCCGCAGCTGCTCCCCCCGTGACTCCGCCGGAGTCCAAGTAAGCCGCCCGTGGGATAGGCTTCCAGCCTGTCGTCTGCACGAGCGATGACACCCTGGAAGCCTGTTACTGACGGCCCACGTGGATGGGCCGCTGCCTTACACTTTTCTCGAAGATTCGACTATGACGCAACAACACTCATACTGGCGCACGGCGTTCTTGCTGTTGAGTTTGCTCGCCCTGTGTGCGGGTCGAGGGGCTGCTCAGGAGAAAACCCTGACCGTGCGGGATGTGCATGTCGGGTTCGTGGCGAAGAACACCATGAATGACCGCACGGCGTTTCGGTCGACGTTGCCCGCTGTCGCCCTCTCGCAGCGACCGGTCCCGCCCAAGCCGACGGACGGCCTGGCCCAGCCGCTGGGAGTGCTGACGTTTGAGGGCACGCCGACGGAAAATGTCGATGTGATGCTGGAGTTTGAGAACTCGGCCAAGCTCCTTGCACGCTGGCCGCATACGGATGCCCGGTCCACGCGAGCACTCTGGAGGAAGCTCAACTTGGTCCAGTCGCTGCAGCCCCTCAGCACCCCGTTCCCGCTCACCAGTTGGCTTAACCCGCTGCGGAATGCCGACCGCTTGACTCTTGAGCAGGACAAGCGGTTGGAGAAGTTCATCCTGTACGATCTGACTCTGCGTTCTCCCACGAATGTCGAGTTAGAGGCGGCAGACACGGGGTACAAGGCTCGCAACATCGGGGTTGCGGCCATCCATGATGTCATGGTGTACCGCCCCGTGGGACAGGGGAAGTACCGGGTCGCCTCGATCCAGGAAATTCCCGGCCTGGGCAAGTCCGTTGCTCCGGCCACTCCCACTGCTCCGGTCGCTGGGACAGCCCCGGCTCAGCCCAACATTGTCACCGAGGCACTGAAAGGTCTGGCTGCTGGACTGACCGGTCAACCGGTTCCCCCGGGAGCGATTCCTGCTGAAGGACAAGCTCCGGCGACTCCCGTCGCTCCCCCGAATACACCACAACATGACATCGTGTGGGTGGGAGCAGAGCAGACACCTGCCGAACTCGTCGCACTGTGGGAACCCTTGCTCGCGGCCCAGGGTTTGAGCGCTCCGGAGATCGCCCACGTGCAATCGATCTTACTGGCACATGCCTTTGATAAGGACTCCGCCCGCATCGTGTTTCGTCTCGATCCGGCGGTCATCGAGACCCTGGCCCCGCTCGAAATCACTCCCCAGCCCGACAAGCTGGTCCGCGTCTGGCTGTTGATTCTGGATGGTGCTGACCCCGAGATCAAGACCCGCATCGCCCAGATCATCACGGAGCTGGGCGACTCTTCCTACGAGAAACGGATGGCGGCCAAGGCCCAGCTGTTGAAACTCGGCCCCGTCGCGGTGCCGCATTTGAATGCCGAGAAGACCAACAAAGATCCCGAGATCGCCTTCCGCGTGGAAGAGATCTTGGAAGAGGTCCAGAACCCCACGGACCAGGGCCCAGGGGGTCAGGTGGATGGTGTTCAAGTCGAGATATTTGAGCAATGAGCAAATCGGGCAGGCATCAACCGGTTGCGGTCTAACAGAATGCAACCTTCGTACTGACTCTCTCGGCGCGCTCCATGGTTAGGTCTTCCCGAACGGCGTCTCCGAGGGTCTTCATGAGTCGCGGAAGAGCGATCAGCGATCAGCGATCAGCGGTCAGCTGTTCCACACCAACGGCGTGTGGGCGGACGCCTGCCCGTAGGCGATGTCGCTCCGCGACTCGCATTCTGCTCGCCAGACAATCCAATGACGGCAGCTCTTCGTGTTCTCACAGAGGCGTCCGGCGACAGGAATCTCAGTCGCGGAGCGACGTGAGCTACGAGATGGTCATTCGAGCCTGCCTGATTGCTCTACTGATCATCGTGGTGCGCACCACACTTGTTCATGCTGACGATGCTCTCACATCAGTTTCTCCCGCCACCGTCGCCCGCCTCGTCACCGACCTGGCCAGTGACTCGCGGGCCGTGCGCACGCAAGCTGAGGCCGACCTGATTAGATCCGGCCCGGCGGTTATCGACCTGCTCCCGACAACGTCCACCTTGGACCCGGCGGTACGAGAGAGTCTCGACCGCGTGGTCCGCGCCATCGACCAAGCCGAGTTCGCAGCCGCACTGACTCCGCAGACCGTTCAATGGACCAGGACAGCGAATCTGCGGGAGGCCATCCAGCAGCTGGCGACCGCGACCACGAACTCGCTGGAGGTGACAGCCGTCGATCCGATCCCACTCGCCGAGCCATTCCCGACGCAGCTGTTGACCTTCTGGCAGGCCATCGACTGGATCGAACACCACACGTCCCTGCGCTACTCGTCGGGACGATTAACCGCCGCCCTTCCCCAGACACCTGCTCCCCAGTGCGTCCTCTCGGGACCGTTCCGTGTGCAGTTACTGAGCAGTACCGTGCGAACTACTGCCAGCGGATCTCGACTGCTCGGGATTAAACTTCGCACGATGTGCGAGCCACGGCTGCGACCGCTCTTTCTGATGGCGGGTGTCGATGACTGGCAGCTCCAGTCCGAGGGCACCGCGATCCCGGCCTTCACGCCGCAGGCTCGTCTGGAACTTCCCGCTGGCCAGGAGGGAGTGATCGATGTGTCGTTCGATTTTGTCTTACCCCCGCCAGTCAGTGATCAACCACTCTCCCTGAAAGGGAGCCTGGATCTCACGCTCGCCGCGAAGACCACCAGTGTGACATTCAGTGACCTGACGGCCAAATTGCCGCTGACCCGCCGGCGTGGACAAGCCAGTCTGTCCTTGCTGTCGGTGAGGTCGAACGAGACGAGTTGTACCGTCCGCGTGGCCTCGGCCTTCCCGGAGATGAGCGGCCTCTTTGAGTCGTACCGCGCGTCACTTCTGGCCCCGGAACTGACACTAGAACTCTCGACGGGTGACAGACGGTCAACGTCCAACATCACCCAGATCCAGGAAGACCCGCAAGGAATCGTGATTGAAACTCGCTTCGAGACGGATCACACCACGGGGGCCAGACTGCACGCACATGTGCCGACCGCCATCTCGACTCAGAGGATTCACTTTGAGTTCCCTCAAGTCACGCTGACCGATGCCCCGTAGCGGTAACGCGGTCGACGGATCGCAGGACGTGAGGTCTGCTCCACGAGACTCCTTACTCAATGGGCTTCACCCTCTCGTTCAAAGAACTCTTCCCGGTCCATCACGCATCCCAGCGAAAGACCCGTTTCGCATTGGCTGTGGTCAACTCGGCTAGCTCCGGGAGAGTCAGCCCGCACGCTTCCGCCAAGACCTGGGCAGTGTTGCGGACGAATGCGGGCTCGTTCCGCTTGCCCCGATGCGGCGTCGGGGCGAGGTACGGGCAATCGGTCTCAACCAGTAGCCGGTCATGCGGGACCGTGGCGGCCAGTTGCCGCAGCGCCTCGTTCTTCTTGTAAGTCAGCATCCCCGAGAACGACAGCAGCAGCCCCAGTTCGAGGCACTTGGCAGCTGTCTCTGGACTGCCGCAGAACGAGTGCATGATGCCGTTCAGCGGGCCGTGCTTCGCGTCGCGTTCGAGAACCTCCAGCGTCTCGGCCTCAGCTTCGCGGCAATGAACGATGAACGGTTTGCCGATCTCGCGAGAGAGGGCCAGATGCCGTTCAAAGTAGTCGATCTGCACCTCCATCGGCGTATGGTCCCAGTACCGATCAAGGCCCGTTTCCCCGAGCGCCACCACGCGCGGATGCTTCGCCAGTTCGCAGATCGTTGCCCAGTCCTCGAATGCCGCCTGCGTGCAATAGTTTGGATGAATCCCCACCGTCGCGCGTATCGACGGGTACTTCTCGGCCAGCGCAATCGCCCGGCGACACGAATCGAGAGTGGTCCCAATCGTGACAATCCCCTTCACCGCAGCCGCCTGCGCTCGCTGGATCACGTCGTCGATTTCGGCCTCAAACGATTGCTCGTCGAGATGGGCATGGGTGTCGATCAGGAACATGAGGAAGTGCGAAGCCTTGCATATCGGAGTTCGTGGAAATTCCGTCGGTCAAGAAGTGGGGAACACTTATCTTCACTGATAACCGCTAATCTTTGGCAGGATTAGTGGTTATCAGTGAAGATAAGTGTTCCAACCTCCTCGTTCAATCTGCCATTTCTACTACTTCTCAACCGAGAGAGCCACCCGCCGCACACCCATGTCGGCGTACTCGAACCGAGTCAACCCGCCACTGGCACTGTTCATCCGGTCGAAGACTTTCGGCAGCGCGCCCGCGACCCCCTCGGTCACGGTCAGGCGGGCATGGCGAGCATACGTCAGTTGCAGGATCACCAGGCGTTTTGGCTGAGGCAAGCTGCGGTAGGCGGTTTCGAGTTCCTCGGAGAACTGCTCGATATCCGCGTCCTCGCTTTTCGGATCAAGGTCAACACGGAAGACACGCATGCGGTCCCCCGTATCGAGGTGGGCGATGTCTTGCTCATCCAGGTACAGCTCCCACACATCGCAGCGTTTGCGGATCTCGTCATAGGTCAGCAGGTGTTGCAGGATCGGCTCCGGCGAGCCGCTGGCGAGGGCTTTGAGACGGGCTTCAGCGGCGGGGCTGGGACCGGTGAGAGTGGGGGCTCGCATCTCCTTGACGAAGGCTTGCGTCTCCGCCGGGGTGAGGCGGAACACCTCTCCGAGCATCTGCGCGACGGCCTCGTGTTGCTGGTGAACGCGGTCGGTCTCCTGTTGCGCGGCAGCGACATGAGCCTGGGCGTCCTGCACTTGCGATTCCATCTCGACGACGGAAGCGGCAGAGGTGCTGGCCTGTGTCTCTAAAGCCGCTGCTCGCTCCTTGATGTCGAGAAACTGCATGAACAGCACGATCAGCAGCATGTCGAGGATCGGCGTAATCTGAAGGGTCAGGCGGCGGCGGGTGATCATGCGTCGGGCCCCTCCGTCTTCGAGGCCGACAGTGTGAGTTCCCGCTTGGCTCGTCCGACTGTCTCGCGCACGAGCTTGCGATCCTCGGACAAGCGATTGAATGAAGGCTCCAGCCAGCTATTGATGAACATCAGAATGATGGCTGAGATCAGCCCCGCGAACGAACACCAGATCGCCTCGCCGAAGCGTTCCACGACTTGGGCGACCGAGGCCGCTTGCCCCCCGGCCTTGGTATTGAGCGCGGCCCCGATCGCCAGCATCGTCCCCAGCACACCAGCCAGCGGGTACGCTTCGATCATCGTCCGTGTACTGTTGTAGACGGTGTCGAACGACATCGATTGCAAATATCGGCGTTTCTCATCCAATACCTGCATGCGGGTCAGCAGGGCATTGCGATCCGCCCCGCGTGTCGGGTCATCGAGGACATCGTTGACATCGGCCAGAAACACCTCGATCTGATCGCCGAGATGCGAATTCGAATCGAGCAAACTCTGGTTCTTCAGCCCCTTGGTAAAGTCAAACAGCGACGAAGCAATCACCCGAAAGTCTCGCTTCGACCAGACCCACAAGATAAAAAACAACACCAGATGCAGCCCGAACAGCACCACGATCACCGGCGTCGACATCGTCGACAGCTGCTCCAGGAGCGCTGACCAGTTCACCGAGGTTTGCGACAGTGTGTGCATGAGGGGAAGTGCCAAGTGCCAAGGGGCCAGTGCCAAGAGGTGCGTCTTGGCGGCCTGAAAGTTATCGCGCACGTGCCGATTGCGAAAGGCGCTTCGTCTTTCTCGAAAGGATCGACAGCGAGCGGGCGGACGTAAGTCCCCCGTGCCCGAGCGACGCGACCGACCGAACAGCGTCGAATAGAACTTGAACGCCGAGCCACACGGAGGACTAACGTCCGCCGCTCGCTGCCGCACTGAAAGGATGGACATCCCCCGGCTCTCGATTCCCTCCCCGACAACTGGCATCCCGGACTGCGGCGAGTTATCTTGACTCCCGATTCCAGGCGGCGATCCGCGCGGGCTGGGGCTCGTGTCGCTCGCCCCGCCTTTCACACACACTGACTCACACCAACGGGAGAGACGGGGATGCCCACACCACTGAATATCGGGATGATCGGCTACGGCTTCATGGGGCGGGCCCATACAAACGGCTATAAACGGGTCAACGACTTTTTTGAGTTGCCCTACCGCCCTGTCCTCAAAGCGGCGTGTGCCCGTGACAAGGAGAAGATCCAAGCCTTCGCCACTAACTGGGGTTACGAGTCGATCGAGACCGACTGGCGGAAGCTGCTCGAACGCCAGGACATCGACGCGGTTGATATCTGCGTGCCGAACAACCTGCACAAGGAGATCAGCATCGCCGCCGCTCAGGCAGGGAAAATGATCCTCTGCGAGAAGCCGCTGGCGATGAGCACCGCCGAAGGCGAAGAGATGTGCCTCGCTGTTGAAAAGGCCGGGGTCGCCAACACTGTCTGGTACAACTACCGCCGTGTCCCCGCCGTGACGATGGCCAAGAACCTGATCGACGAAGGACGGCTCGGAAAGATCTTCCATTACCGGGCCAACTTCCTCCAGGACTGGACCATTAACGCTGATCTGCCGCAGGGTGGCAACGCTCTCTGGCGGCTCGATGCAGCGGCTGCGGGGTCGGGCGTGACGGGCGATTTGCTGGCTCACTGTATTGATACCGCGATCTGGCTGAACGGGTCGATCACCGATGTCTCGGCCATGACGGAAACCTTCATCAAGGAGCGGACCCACACCGCGACGGGCAAGAAGCAGAAGGTGACGATCGACGACGCGTGTTCGTTCCTGTGTCACTTCGGCAACGGCTCGCTCGGCCTGTTCGAGTCGACCCGCTACGCCCGAGGTCACAAGGCCCTGTACACCCTCGAAGTCAACGGCGAGAAGGGCTCGCTCAAGTGGGACCTGCACGACCTGCACCGCTTGCAGTACTTCGACTACGCCGACGAAGGCAAGATGCGCGGCTGGAAGTCGATCCATGTGAGCGACGGCGACCAGCCGTACATGGCGAAGTGGTGGGTCCCCGGCCTGCAAATCGGCTACGAGCATAGCTTCGTCCACCAAGTCGCCGACTTCCTCGAATCCCTCGGCAACGGCACCCCCTGCCACCCGACATTCCGGGATGCGTTGGAGACTCAAAAGGTCTGCGACGCCGTCCTGGCCAGCGCCGCCAGCCGGAGTTGGAAGGACGTGTAAGCCCGTACGACGGACGTCCTCGTCCGTCGCGATCCCGGTGAGCGGTATGGCGTCAGCCTGCCGAGACGTTGATCGGAACTGGACATCCGAGGTTTCTCGAAATCTCGGATGTCTTTCTACATCCGGTGAAGCAGAGCTTCGAGGAGACGTGTTCCCCAGCCGCAGCTTAGGAACAAGAGGACAAGGCAGATTGTCACACTGGTCCACAGCGCGGGTTGACTGACCTCACCCTTCGTACTTCCCCAGCCGAAGTTTGCTCCCTGCCCATGCCAGAGCCAGAGACCGCAGGGGGCGGTGAGCAGTCCAAAGCTCCAGAGCAGCCAGACCGGCGACCCGTGTTTGAGCATCTCGCCGCAGTCACCGACGCGGTCGAACGACCCGATGCCGAGATAGAGCCCATTGGCGAGCAGGCAAAATCCTGCGAAGAACCGGGGTAAAAAAGCGAGGTTTGGTCGGACTCTGGAGACACAGGCCCACAACAGTAGCGGCAGTATCACGCCGCAGAGTGGTCCGGCCCAGACGACCACCAACGGGTGCGGGTTCTCCGCCAGATCGGTCCGAGAAATCGTCAGCGGATGGAGTACCACTCGGGCCACTCGCCCGCCGGTGAACCACGCCCCGAGGACATGACCGAGTTCATGGACCGCCTGCATGCCGAGCCAGGAGGCGAGGAGGGTGGAGAGGATGAGAATCGATTGGCGAAGTCTCATGGGGTTGCCTGCATGAAGGCGGCTATCGGACTCAGCGGATTGACGTCTGGCCGCTCGCTAGCTCGGGTCGATCACGCTCAGCCTGACTCTTCGCGGTCAGAGGATGCTCACAAGCTCCAAGAACGGTCAGGCATCGCTTGGGCTACGTTGCTGGTTAGCCACACGCACTACTCGCAGTGACCGTTCCGTCGTCACGCATGAATAATGTCAGCTCTCCCATGTCGCCGATCTTGAGAGCTTGCTTATCCCCGTAGATTCCACTGTCTCCGAAGCCACCCGGCAGGGGCTGTTCGTGATTGATCCAAGGCCAGCTGGTACTGCTGGCTTGGATCGAAACCAATTGGCAGAGGTAATCGGGCGGTGGTGCGTGGTGATTATCTTGGGAATTATATGGGACACCGCCGATCTTGGTGGCCCAAAGCACAGGCAGACAGTAAAGCCTCCCGGAACCTGCAGTCTCTGAAATCTCGTATGCTTTAGTCCATTGTGAAGGAATGTCTTTGCTACGAAAACGCGCACCCCATGAGCTTACAAAGTCGAAGGACTGTGCTCCCGCAGGTACGTCATACTGAGTGTAGACTTCGTTCTCTTCGGCGGACACCCACACGAACCGCAACTCTTCGTTACCGCCTATCAGCGCAGAGTGTTCACCAGCCACGAAGACAAGCAGCAAGTCACCTGGCAACGATCCGCCTGCAAGTTGTCCATGCAGGTCTTTACTGTCGCGAAAATCAAACTGGCACAGAAATGTTGCTACAGTCTTGCCGAAGGTTGGCCAGGGAGTGCTTTTGGGCAACCAGGGCACGCCTCCGACGCGGGTCAAGCGACGGTCTGGAGGTTCACCAATTCCCCAAACAAAGATGTCGCACGGTACAGCATCGGGAGCCGCGATGCCGAACTTCGCTCGCATGTTTTCCCACCCGAGCAAGTCACTGGCACTGCCAATATTCCACACTTTGGCAGGCAGATCGGGATAGTGATCCCGCAATTGCTCAAGGTCAATGAATGGGTGTACGCCCTTTCCGGTTTGCGCGAACGGTGCGAGCGTCATTTCGAGGTCTCGGTGTTTGCTGGCTTAACGACGGGAGCCACCCGGCAGCAAGGTAGGTCAGGCTGTGCTTGATGTTCTTTTTGGGACAGAACATCAGTATCCAGCAACCAACTCACAGCTTGACCTTCTTGGGCAAGTCGCGCCGCCGAGGGGGCAAGTCATCCATCGGCACAGGGCAATCGGCCAGCACCTCCAACCAGTCCTCGCCCACCGGGAGTCGCCGGAAGATGAGAGCATCCTCGTCGGCGTCAAATTGAACATCAAAAACCTGACCCGGCTCCGCTGGCATCAGAGCGGCGGGCAAGGTGAGTCGGCGTTTGGAGTCGAGGGTCACGATCATGGTGGGATTGTCCCACTGCGGTGGAAAGGAGTCAATGGAATTCGAGAGGTGTCGCGATGTTTCACGCAACGGAAAGTTATCAGTGGTCAGTCGTCAGTTTTCAGCGAGTAAGAGAAACCACGAACGTGAAGCCGTGCTTCGAAGCGGGAGGACTTGGCAGACTGACAGGCCTGTTGAAATACGTGGTATGGGCGTCTCGCCCATGCGGCAAGTCCCGAAAGTCACGGGCTGGAAGCCCGTGCCACGGACTATTTCAACAGGGCCTCATGTCCGCCGCTCGCTAGAAAATCCCGAGCTTGTCTCGGGCGTCGTCCGTCATGCGGGCAGGGGTCCAGGGCGGGGACATCACCAACCGGATTTTCGCCTCGGTCACGCCTTGAAGCTGCTCCAGAGCGGTCTTCGCTTGATGCACGATCTGCGGACCGGCGGGGCAGCTGGGGCTGGTGAGGGTCATCTCGACTTGGACTTTGCCCTCATCCCCTTGGTTGATGGTGTAGACCAAACCGAGGTCAACGATGTTGATAAACAGCTCGGGGTCGATGACGGTGCGGAGCGCTTCTATCATCTGCTCTTCATCGGCGTCGAGCAGTGTCGCGCCCGCTGGGAGTTCTGTCGCACAGGCTGCGGGGGCGGCTCCCTCGACGGGCGGATGCGAACAGCAGCCGTCTCCGTGGGAATGGGCGTGGGCTGTGACGGGTTCCTTGGTACAGCTCGCGGGAGCGTCCATCGAGACCACAGGCAACAGATTATCAATCGAACCACTCATCGGTCGGGTCAAACTTGGGAAGGACCAGAATTAGCACCTTCATCCGCCCCAAGGCTCGATGACGTGTTTCCGGTCGGATCAGAATGCAACTCCCCACCCGAACCGGAATCAACTCTTGATCCAGCTGCATCCGAGCGTCGGACTCGCATTCGAGAACATAATAGACTTCGGTGAGGGTCCGGTGGTAATGCAAACGGGCGGTTTCGAGAATTTCGGTGACATGCACCGTGGCCGGGAAGTCGGCCAAGTCGCCAAACGCCCGCTTCGCGAGGCCGCAGGGGCACGGCACGCTGGGGATTGTGTCAAAGTCAGCGATCTCGAAGCGGGCGATGATTGATCCTTCTCTTGCTGGGTGAATGACTGGCCCTTCGGAGACGGTATTTGAACAAAAATATCGACAGAATCCATGAGATGACCTCACGAGAGCAAGCATGATGCCATCCCGCACGGATTGTGACGAGGAGTCCAGCTGCGTGGGCTTCTGTGACACAGCAAGTCCGTTCGAGCGCCGCCGGAACGATGCCCGGACGATTGAAGAGGAACCCCCATGAACGACGTGCCGCCTTGCCCCCAGTGCAGCTACGGGTACACCATACGACAACGGCAGTCAGTTCGTCGGCTCGGAATACATCCACGAATGGAGCGGCACCACACCTGCGGCTCTTTCTGAAACCCAGGGAGGTGTCTTCGGCCATCAGCCAGAAAACGACTCCTCATCAAGCCGACCTCTGCTCCCCCGGTGGGGTACAGAGGATTCCTGGCCACCGAGAATCATCGCCGCGAGCGAGAATTCTCTCACGACACGTAGACTGGAATGGTTTGCTGTGTAGAGCGTCAAGGAGCCGCTGTGGGCGTGTGTTCCGTGAAGAGTCGATAAATATCAGTGACTGGGCACTCGGCTTCGAGGGCCGATTCGTGGACATAGACCCCGAAGCGGAGGCGAAACGTTTCGCCCGGTTGGACGACAATCCGGCTCGGCTCACCTTGGGTAAAGGCGGCGCGACCGAAGGGGTTCACCGCCAGAAAGCCGTAGTCGCGGGCGTGGTTCCAACTCGGACGGATGTTGGAGCTGTCGCTGAATACGGTCATGCCGACCCAGCGACCCTCCAGCGGGCCCGAGTAGTCGGACCAGTCAGCGGTCTGGCCCCAGACCTCGCCCCCGTTGCGGCGACCTCGGCTGTCGAGGATGCGCCCGCCGTTTTTCTGGTCGACGGCGAGAGGGGTGTTCAGGCGAATGCCGAGGCCCATCTCCTCCTGATCCCCGAACACGATCTCGTGTTTGTCGGGGCGGAACTCGCTGAGCAGTTCCAGCAGATAACCGTGAGTGACGGGGCGGACCACATACCGGGCGGTCTCCTCACACACGGTCTGCTGGCCATTCGTGGAGAGGTATCGATTCAGGACCGTCCACCGCGCGATGTTCGCGGACACTGCCGGAGGATCGACGAACCGCACATGCTCGGTCTTCGCCTTCAGACGCCAGTAGTCGTGCCCGCTGATGTCCCCGAAGGAGAGCCAGATCCCGGTATGCAGTCCCACATGATCGGTCTTGTCGATGTTCTCTTGCGGCGGATGATTGCGACTCACCCGTGGGCCCGAGACGGTTCGCACGGGGGCGAAGTAGGGGCGACTGACTGCTGGGTCGCGGAAGACGTATCTCAACGTCTCGACCGCATTGATCTGAACCCTGACCGTGGTGTCTGATGATTGGCACTCGACCACGGGATCAGCGGCCTGGGCGAGCAAACCGAATTGCAGCCCGAGAAGCAGCCCGAACAACCCGCGAATACGCATGACTTTCTCCGGAGTGAGCTGTGTCATCTTCCCAGCCGCAGTTGCCGACCGTGGGATAGGCTTCCAGCCTGTCATGGCGTCTCGAAATACACGACAGGCTGGAAGCCTATCCCACGCACTACGCGATCTCGCTCAGTGGCCCGGTGCTATCCCCGAACCGGTCCGACTTGGCTCCCAGGCGGTCGAGCATCGACAAATACAGATTCGCCATCGGCACCTCTTTCTGGAGGTCCAAATGCCGACCGCTCGTGATCGTGTTGCCGCCGCGCCCGGCTAGCAGAACTGGTAGGTCTTCGTGCTTGTGCCGGTTGCCATCGCTGATCGAACAGCCGTACACAATCATGCTTTGATCGAGCAGCGTGGTGTCGCCTTCCTTGGTCGACTGCAACTTCTGGAGGAACTTGGAGAACTGCTCGACGAGGTACTGGTCGATCTTCTGCAAGTCAGCGACCTTGTCGGTGTCATTGCGGTGATGCGAGATCTCGTGGTGTCCGGCCTTGACCCCGACTTCGCGGTAGGCCCGGTTGCTCCCCTCGTTGGCCAGCATCAGTGTCGCGATTCGAGTCGTATCGGTCTGAAACGCGACCAGCATCAAGTCGTACATCAGCTGCACATGCTCGTGCAGCTCCTCGGGGATTCCAGTCGGAGCGGCGATGGTCGGGGTGCGTTTCTGGTTGTCTTCGGCGGCGCGAGTGATGCGTTGCTCGATCTCGCGGACGCTGCTGAAGTATTCGTCGATTTTGCGTTTGTCGTTCACGCCGACGTTCTTCTTCAGCCGCTCGGCGTCCCCAGCCACGAAGTCGAGTATGCTTTTGCGGTAGAAGTCCCGCCCGGCGGCTTTGGCGGTGTCCTGACCTCCGAAGAGCCGTTCAAACGCCAGCTTCGGGTTGACCTCTTTTCCCATCGGAGTCGTGCCAGTCTTCCACGAGATGCTGTTCGAGTACGCACAGCTATACCCCGAGTCGCAACTCCCCGCCTGCCGACCCGACTCGATGCCCAGTTCGATCGAGGGAAGCCGCGTTTGCGTGCCGATCTTCTCGGCAGCCGCTTGATCGATCGAAGTGCCGACCAGGATGTCGGCCCCGTCCGTCTTGCGTGGATGGGCACACGTCAGGAACGTCGACGCCGAACGCGCATGGTCCCCGGCTCCGTCGGCCTTGGCCCGAGCGTGGTCTTGGGCGAGTCCGCTGATGACCATCACCTGGTCCCGCACCGGCTCCAGCGAGGCCAGCGTCTTGGGCAGCGCGAAGTTCGTCCCCGCCTCGGTCGGCTTCCAATGCGGCATGATGGCCCCATTCGGAAAGAACACAAACGCCATCCGCCTGGGCAACTCCACAGCTGCCGGAGCTGCAAACAAGCGTCGCGGTCCCATCGCTTCGAGCAGTGGGAGGCCGAGAACCGCTCCGGCTCCGGTGAGAAAAGTCCGGCGTGGAATGGGCATGAGAGCAACCTTCCGCTGGGTGATCGGGTGGACTTTGTAACTATACGTCAGGATCGTGGCAGGCTCAACACGGGTTGATCCGACTCGGTGTAGACGTGTATGCATCCAGAAAATCGGTCGCGGAAGAAATTCACCACGGAGACACGGAGGCACGGAGAAAACCAGAAGTTCCAGAGGGTCGGCTTGGCCACCGCTTGATCGCCCCCCCGGCCCACAGAAGCCATCTGCTGAACTCTGGGACATCGGAGCCATCCCGCAAAAGTCCACCCCCACCACGCTCGACAACCCACACGACCGAGAAATCTCCTGAAAAATACATCCCGCCAGAGGCTTGAAATCTAACACAGTCACTCCGTGGTGAATTCGTCAAAGGATTAAGGACTAAGGCCGGCGGGCAGAAACATCTTCCCCGCCACTG
Source organism: Planctomycetota bacterium (assembly GCA_031431195.1). Classification (GTDB taxonomy): domain Bacteria; phylum Planctomycetota; class Planctomycetia; order Planctomycetales; family Planctomycetaceae; genus TH-plancto1. The sequence continues at coordinate 30,422 of JANPCU010000029.1, forward strand.
GGGCTGGTCCCTGTGGTTCCCACACTGGTGCGCTGCTGGAGTTTCCGACACAGCGGCCCCCTCGGCGAGAGCGGCAGGCGTCAGCCTGTCGAGGCCCCGCCTGCGATACGGCGACTGTTATGGGGACACGTCTCGGCAGGCTGACGCCGTGCCGCTCTCGCCGACACGACAGCCTGTCTTTTTCCACACTCAAGCCCCCAAGTGGCGCTGTCCGACTAATCTGTGAAAAACTGCGAAATCTGTGGACCAAATCGTCCAGAATCGGCCTTATCCAATACAAATTGTTCATCCACAGATTGCACAGATTTACACAGATTTCAGAGGGTCGGCTGCGGCCTGTCGAGGCACTTGATTAGGCGTGCGTGGGGGGGCGGTCGTTGGGCGGGGAAGGGGCGCGGAGGCGGGCCTGGCGAGGGGCGGCGGGGGCACGGGCGAGCTGCGTGACCCCTCACCTCGGCCCTCTCTCCACCGCCGCGTCCTCTCCGAAAGCCTGGTCGCCAGTGGGGGGAGGGGGCAGAGGCGGAGGGCTGCCGACTGTTGTGAAGCACACTCGTCAGGGCACCCTGGCCTCTCACAGACCTCGCAGGATTCTCCAGAGTGACTATGATGGGGACTTGCTTAGGCGAGCCGCCAGACTTCGCGTACCAAAAGACTTCCGAGACTTCGGAAGTCTCGCGGGTAGGTTTTCACTGGCCGTTCGCCTTCTGGCCCTGAATGTGCTGAATGAATGACAGGTCTGGCGTGGGATCAATTCCTTCGATGACGAACTCTGACGAGATTTTGCCCTGCGCGGGAGCGGATCTCACCGCCTGTGAAGCGGCACTGGGATACCAGTTCCGGGACAAGGCCCTCTTGCGCTGGTGCCTGACTCACGCGTCTGCTTCCCGGACTCGGCTCGAATCCAATGAGCGGCTCGAATTCCTCGGCGATTCGATCATGGGAGCTGTGGTGTGCGAGATGCTCTTCGAGCTATTCCCGACCTCAGCTGAGGGGGAATTGACCCGCATCAAATCGATCGTCGTCAGTCGCACGACGTGTGCCATCATTGCCCGCGAATTGGATTTGGAGCGATTTCTCGTGGTGGGGCGTGGGGTGTCCTCCACCTCGCGGACGCCGGGCTCGATTCTCTCGGCCCTGCTGGAAGCCCTCTTCGGCGGGATCTATCTCGACGGTGGTTTTGAGGCAGCACGGGCCGTGATTCGCAGCAAGCTGTCCGACAAGATCGACTCGGCAGCCCTGTCGGAAACAGGGGTCAACTTCAAGAGTCTGCTGCAGCATCTTGCTCAGAAGAACTACGGGCAAACACCGCTCTACTCGGTCCTGGATGAGAAGGGACCGGATCACTCCAAGTGCTTTCAAATTTCGGCTGTCATCAACGGACAAGCCTACCCCGGAGCCTGGGGGCAGAGCAAGAAGTCCGCTGAACAGCGAGCTGCGCAAAATGCCCTGGCGACCATGGACGGGCTCGACCTGCCGTATCCGTCCGACGATGACAATCCCGACGAGGACTGATACCGGGAATACTCCGGGACTCGCTCGATGCAAGTTTCCGGTATGCACCGCAGAGGGCGCGAAGGACCGCAGAGGTCAGAATGATCTTCGAGATTTCCCTCTGCGAACCTCCGCGCCCTCATTGGTGAGAATTCAGTCACTCCGCGCTGCAGCCGACAGCCGGTCCCGGAATCCGACGGACACCGCCAGACCGCAGCGGCCCGCAGGCGGCCTGCCACTGGCCTGTGTGACGCGAAGTATTCTGCTCTAGCCTCTGAGGGAGTTGAACTCTCCGGAAACACTGCCGGCTGCAGCGCGAACAGTCTGAATTCAAAATGACGTGCGGGACATTGATTCGAGCCAGATCCTTACGGGAACGTGATCGCCAGTGACGTAAAGCTGATTGCCAGATTGGCCCCGTTCCCGGTCGTGGTGTCGACGTTGTCGGCTTGGAGATCACTGATCGTACTGTGAATGGTGGTGTTCCCGAATCTGGCCACCAATGCCACAGGAGTATTTTGGATCACCAGGGGCACCCCGACCGAGTTGTTGAGGATGGTTGTCCCGATCGTCAATGCTCCACTCGCGGTGTCGAGCAGGATGCCGTTGGTGAGGCTGTTGTCTGAGCGGACCGTGCCCAGGGTCATGGACAAGGCGAGCGGGTCGAGGTTCATCGCGGGGCCATTCGTCGTCGTGATCGTGCCCGTTGCGGTCGCCAGTGCGAACGTCGTGGCCCCTCCCTTCGTGTCGACCAGCACTCCGGTGCCGGTGTCGTTGAACACATTCAGCGAGGCCAGCAAGAGGCTGCCCGTCGGGTCGATCAACCGCAGGCCATCCCCCTTCACTTGAGTCGTGTCCGTCGAACTGCCAATGGTCAATAGGGCCGTGGAGACCTGCTGGATTCCGGGGGTAGTCAGGTTGCTGTCGAAGGTCACTCGATTGGCGAGAAATCCGCCGGTTGCCGCAGTGGTGATGGTGCCGCTGGTCAAGCCCACGACCCTGAGCGTCCCGGTCCCGGCAGTACCGTCGAGATTCACCCCAGCCCCGGCAGTCGAGCCTAGCGTGAACGTGCCCAGCGTGAGATTCATGGCCCCGGTCGACGCGGCTCCAAGGGCGGCATCGAAGGCGTTCCCGGTCGACTTCATGTCGATCGTCCCCGACTGTGTGTAGGTCAGCGATCCAGCCCCGCCGATATTGAGATCGACACCGTGGGCTCCCGCCGCATCGACCGTCAGGTTGTTCACGGTCACGATGCGAGCGGTCGCTCCGGTTGTGACCTCAAGCCCGTTGGTTGTCGCAGCGAGTACCTTCAAATCACTCACCACGGCGGCACTGTCATTCAGTAGCAGTCCCCGACCGGCCCCTGACGAGACTCGCAGATTGGTCAGCGTCGAGGCCGTGGCTCCGGTCACGCTGACCGCATCACCGGCCGGATTGGTAATCACGCTGTTATCGACCGTGAACCCCGTCACCGCAGCTGCTGTGAGACTGCCGGTGACATCGAATCCGGAGAACCGTGAGGTGTTGGCCATCGACACATTGCCAGTGATTTTCGGCAACGCCGAAAGGTCGGTACTGGAACCGGAGAACGGCAGCTGTTGGTCGCCAAACTGGGTGGTGACAGTCTGGGTCGGGCCGTTGGAGAGGACTCGCGATCCGGCGACCAGCGCCACGTTCTCGACATAGTTGCCACCGAACGGGGTGTAGATGATGCTGGTTCCAGCAGCTCCGTCAGCGAGTGCATTGGTGAAGGTGCCATAGGGGTTCTCGAAGGTTCCCGTCCCGGCGAATCCGTTGGCCACATGTATGAATCCGAGCGGGATGCCCCCCGCATCGGTCGCGATTACGCCCTCGTCTTGAGTCAGCACCACGCTCTGGATCCGACGAATCGGGTCGCTCAAGCGGTCCGATAGATCGCGATTCGCGTTGACCCCCTCGCCCCGGAAATATTTATGATCCATGCTGGCGGGCGACGGAGTATGACTCAGGAACCGATGGGCATACCGAATGGTAACACCGACGTTCCACGTCCGCCCGAACAGCTTGTCCTGCTGCACGGAGTAGTCGACCCACACATTGCGATTGAATTCGGTCTCGACGCGGGCCTTCCAGCCGGTGGTGTTGCCCGACCCGTGACCGTGGAAGTGGTAGCCGCCGCCGAGAACCCGGGTCCGTGTGTTGAGAAGCTCGGGGAGGTTGATACCCGCCTCGGCATCGACGCCGGTCATTGCCACCTCTGCCCGATTCACGATCAGGTTGTTCCCCTGAAACTGATTCGACAAGGGGCCACGCAGCGCAAAAGCATCGGGAATGTAGACGTTGGCCCGTGCATCCCAAATCTGCCCGAGCGTTTCGACCCCCAAGCCCATCTGCTGCAACTGATTCCCCAGGGGCGTCTGCATCCCATCCCAAAAGACATACCCGCCGAGGATCCGGTTCCAGTCCCGGTTGTATCGGCGGTATGCCAACGTCGCATTGCCGCCCAGCTTGGTGTCGTCACGCACGAGAAAGTGCAGGTCGGCAAAGAAGTTATCGAACTCGGCGTCGCCCCGGATCGGGATCATCCATTCGGAATCGGTGTAACCATTTTTGAACCCGACCCCATCTCCGTAGCGATACCCGCCACCGAACCGCTGGATATAGGGCGTCTGACCATCAGCGGTCCAAGCAGTGGGGAACTCCTCTGATTGACCTCGAAAGACAGTTTCGGGATCGGCCACCTGAACTGCGGTTTCTGCCGGACTCAGTGCGAAATCGTCAGCCTGACACCATGATCGCGTGACGATCAGGCACCCCAGCAGTGCGGCAACTTTGAGAAGTGGCATCCGCAAGGTATTGGCAGTTCATCAGATGCGGCGAGTTGCTTGTCTGGCCGACGGGAAATGGAATCCGCGCATGTGAAGATGTATCGACATTGCGGGTTGCAGCAGTTGAGGGATTTTTTCCGGGTCAGCGTGACCAGGACGCGACTCCTGTCTTCGGAGGGCTCGTATTCACTGGCCAGCAAGCCTCGTCGACTCCCGGCCAGTTGAATCCCACGCTCCCACGCGATACAAAACTTGCTCCCCGCTGCGGGGTCGGCGCTGCCGGTCCGTATGCAGATTGGGCTCCGTCACTTAGAGCAGTCGCAACCTCATGGCTACGCACGATATCGGTTTGATTGGTCTGGCCGTCATGGGCCAGAATCTGGTTCTCAATATGGCCAATCATGGCTTCTCCGTCGCGGTCTATAACCGCACGACGGCGACCACGGACGAGTTCGTGGGGGGCCTGAAGAGCGAGCCGATCGACAAGGTCTGGGCCGGGACAGCCGACCGCATCGCTGGATACCCCACCCTGGAAGGGTTCGTGAAGAGCCTGAAGCGGCCGCGCCGCATGATGATTATGGTCAAGGCCGGGGCACCCGTCGACGCGGTCATCGAGCAACTCAAGCCGCTGCTCGAGCCGGGCGACATTATCATCGATGGCGGCAACAGCTACTTCCCCGATACGAATCGCCGCGATGCCGACCTCCGCAAAGCCGGGCTGCGGTTCATCGGCACTGGGGTCTCCGGCGGCGAAGAGGGTGCCCTTAAGGGGCCGAGCATTATGCCCGGCGGACACCACGATGCGTGGCCATTCGTCAAGGATATCTTCCAGGCCATCTCTGCCAAAGTCGGCCCGAACAACGATATCCCCTGCTGCGACTGGGTCGGCGACGCGGGAGCCGGGCAGTACGTCAAGATGGTCCACAACGGCATCGAATACGGCGATATGCAGCTGATCTGCGAGGCGTATCTGATCCTCAAGGAGACACTGGGCCTGACCAATGACGAGCTGTACCACGTCTTCAAGGAGTGGAACGAAGGGGAGCTGGAGAGTTATTTGATTGAGATCACACGAGATATCTTCACCGTGAAGGACCCTTCTGGTGGCTACCTCGTCGACAAGATACTGGATACCGCCCATCAGAAGGGGACTGGCAAGTGGATGAGCCAGCACGCGATGGATCTCGGCGTGCCGACCACCCTGATTACCGAGGCTGTGTACGCCCGCTGCCTGTCCGCTCAAAAGGATGAGCGAGTTCGGGCGGAGAAGGTTCTCGCGGGACCGAAGGACGCCAAGTTCACCGGCGACAAAAAGCAGTTCATTGAAGACGTACGGCAAGCCCTCTATGCCAGCAAGCTGTGCAGCTACGCCCAAGGCTATGTCCAACTGAACGCCGCTGCCAAGGAGTTCGGCTGGAAGCTGAACAACGGCAACATCGCCCTCTTGTGGCGCGGCGGGTGCATCATCCGCAGCCGGTTCCTCGGTGACATCAAGGCGGCGTTCGACAAGAACCCCGGCCTGGAGAACCTGCTGCTCGACGACTTCTTCAAGGCCGCGATCGAGAAGGCTCAACCGAGCTGGCGGCGCGTCCTCTCGACGGCGATCCAACTCGGTCTGCCGACCCCGGTCTTCAGCGCCGCCCTCAACTACTTCGACGGCTACCGCCGAGGCCGCCTCCCTGCGAACCTGCTCCAAGCCCAGCGCGACTACTTCGGGGCCCACACGTACGAGCGACTCGATAAACCCCGCGGCGAGACATTCCACACGGATTGGATTCGGGAGAGGACGGTGTAGGTGAGCGATTTGGTCTGTACGCTCGTCCCTGCTGCTGAGGCTATACCATTGCAAGAGGGAGGGTCTAGGTGCAACTCATCCGGGCCGACCTCTTGCGGGAGGTTATTCACGGCGTGAACTGCTGTGAAGAGTGGCCCTACGTAAGTAGTTTCACCTACCTGGGTGGCTCAGTTAACGCTGTTTGTCTCGATTCGATGGAGCGATATTGGCATCTCAGCCTCTACGACTTCATCAATAATGCGGTTGGTGCAGAACTCCAACTGGAGTTAGACACCTACGATCAGGAGATTGTGATGGGATCCATTGAGTGGGAATCGCCATCTGAGATGACCATCCGGACAACGGAAGGGCAGTCTCTCACATTCGAATTGGATTCCGCCCTTCGTCGAACTGTCGAGGAGGCATCGAGATGAAATCTCCAGACCCTCAATCGCAACATTCATGGCAAGACGCACTTCGTCACATTCGCGATTTGGCTTCACATCGCGAAATCAGCGATTCGGAATGGGGTGTGATCGCAGGCTGGCTCCTTGAATCGGAATTCGATGGAACCAGTTTCCTTGCCGGTGAGGCGGCAGCATTGTTGATCCGAGATCGTGCCCCTGGCCATGTCAAAGCCCAGCTTGACCTCGCTACCGAAGACGCTGAGGGGTGGCCACTTTATTGGAGATTGATCATTCTGCCAGAAGCTCATCCAAATAGGTTCCAGATGATCGAAAAATGTTGCATGTCGCCAATACTTCTGGTTCAACAGCGCGGCGTGATCGCAATGAGGAGTCAGCCGGTCGTCACTCAATGACTGACTTGAGATAGTTCGCCGCGTGTGAGCGTTCCAGGTAGAGTGAGTGGCTGTACTTGAGGATCTACGCCCATGGAGACGCTGTCACTTCAGTCGGTCGCCTCGACGGGCTGACGCCGTGCCGCTCT
>JANPCU010000030.1:0-46148 GCA_031431195.1 Planctomycetota bacterium
CCGGGGGGGCCGGGTGGTATTGGCTTCCCCCTTTACAACCCCCCCACAAAATTTTATGCCTGGCTGCACCCATACCCCACGGCCATCGATGCCTTCCTTCAGCAGGCCCAGCAGAAGGCCGGTCTCACCCCGTCCACGGAAGCCCATCGCGCCACGCTGATCCGCCGATTGAGCTTCGACCTCATCGGCCTGCCGCCGACGCCGGACGAGGTCCGAGCGTTCGAACAAGACACCGAGCCAAACGCCTACGAGCGGCTCGTGAACCGCCTGCTCGACAACCCCGGCTACGGAGAACGCTGGGCGCGGCACTGGCTCGATGTGGTTCACTTCGGCGAGACGCATGGGTATGACAAGGACAAGCTGCGGCTCAATGCGTGGCCGTACCGGGACTATGTGATTCGGGCGTTGAATGAGGACCGGCCCTACCGGCGGTTCATCGAAGAGCAGCTCGCGGGGGATGTCCTCTATCCGGGGACGGCTGACGGCATCGAGGGACTCGGGTTCATCGCTGCGGGACCGTGGGACTTCATCGGACACGCCGAAGTCCCGGAGTCGAAGATCGACGGCCAGGTCGCCCGCCACCTCGACCGCGACGACATGATTACCAATACCATCCAGTCGTTTTGCAGCTTGACCGTGCAATGTGCCCAGTGCCACAACCACAAGTTCGACCCGATCAGCCAGGAGGATTACTACGCCCTGCAAGCGGTCTTCGCAGCTGTCGATCGCACCGATCGGATGTACGACCGTGACCCGGAGGTGGCGGCGCAGCGGGCGTTGCTTAATGGTCAGCGGACCGAGGTGCTGACGAAGCTCACCGCCATTGAGCAAGCCGTACTCACTCGCGCGGGCAAGCCGTTGGCAGCACTCGACACGCGGATCGCCTCTCTCGAAATGCAAGCCAAACCGGCGGGGGAGATACCGGTGGAGTATGGCTGGCACAGTGGAATCGAGCCGAAGGCCGACACTGAAAAGTGGGTGCAGGTCGAACTCTCCGAGCCAGTCGAACTGACCGAGATCATCCTGCGTCCGTGTCACGATGACTTCAACGGGATCGGCGACGGGTTTGGTTTCCCGAGGGCGTTCCGCGTGCAGGTGGCCGATGATGCGGCCTTCACGATGAACGTGCGGATGATCGCCGAGAAGACGTTCGACAACCCCAAGCTCGCGCCGGTCCGTCTCCCGGTCGACAAGCAGACGGCCAAGGTGATTCGCATCACAGCCACGCAACTGGCCACGCGGCAGAATGACTTCATCTTCGCGCTGGCCGAGTTGCAGGCGTTGACCGCCGACGGGAAGAACGTGGCCCAGGGAGCTGCCGTGGTAGCGATTGACTCCATCGAAGCCGGACCACGCTGGGGGAAGAAGAACCTCACCGACGGGATGTTTCCGGGACCGAAGGACGATGTGGCCACGCCGCTGGCCGAGGCTCGCGCGGAGCGGCAGCGGCTCTGGGGTCAGACGATCACTCCCGATGAGGCGACCGAAGTCGCACGCCTCGGTGCGGAGCGCGACCGCCTGCAAGCGGAGATCGCCGCCCTGCCCTCCCCGTCGGTGGCCTACATCGGAGCCGTCCATACCGGCAGCGGGGCCTTCAGCGGGACCGGGGCCAATGGCGGGAAGCCGCGTCTCATTCACCGCCTCGCGCGGGGGAGCGTGACGCAACCATTGGAAGTGGTCAGCCCCGGTGCGATCTCGGCCGTCGCGGCACTGACCTCTCGATTCGACCTGCCCCCCGAACATCGCGAGGGCGACCGACGCGCAGCCCTCGCTCGCTGGGTCACGTCGCGGGACAACCCGCTGACATGGCGGTCGGCTGTGAACCGCGTGTGGCAGTACCACTTCGGGCGTGGGCTGGTCGAGACGACGAATGACTTTGGGAAGAACGGCGGACTGCCGTCGCACCCGGAGCTGCTCGACTGGCTGGCGTGCGACCTGCGAGAGCATCAGTCGCTGAAGCAACTGCACCGCACGATTGTGCTGAGCGCAACCTATCGCCAGGTTTCGACCGATGAACCCGCAAAGGCCGCGATCGATAGCGAAAACCGGCTCCTGTGGCGGATGAATCGCCGCCGTCTCGAAGCCGAACCGCTGCGAGACAGCGTCCTGGCGACAGCCGGACTGCTTGATCGCACGCTCTACGGCCCGAGCTTCCAGGACTTCGTGATCGAAAAGCCCGAGCACTCGCCGCACTACGAATACCACCTGTACGACACCGCCAACCCGAAGAGCTTTCGCCGGGCGGTGTACCGGTTCCTGGTGCGTTCCCAGCCCGAGCCGTTCATGGCCAGCCTCGACTGCGCGGACCCCTCCATGCAGGTCGAACGCCGCAACGAATCAGCTTCCCCGCTCCAGGCTCTATCACTCTGGAACGATGCGTTCATGCTGACGGCTGCGCGGCTGGCTGAGGAGAAGTCGAAGGCCGATGCGCGCCCCTTGAACGAGCAAGTCGCAGCTGCGTGGTCCGCCTGCACCTCTCGCCCGATCTCGCCAGAAGAGCAGAAGCTGCTCACCGACCTCGCCACGGAACAGGGCCTGAGCAGTGTCTGGCGCGTGTTGTGGAATTCGAACCAGTTTGTGTTTGTGGAGTAGTTGAGTGGCCATCACTTTGTGACGGATGAACAAGAGGGGCTCATCCAAGAGCGACCAACACGCTGCAACGCTCACCCCTCGCTGACGCATCGGGCCACCGAATCAATAACCCGACGCGTCAGCAAGGAAGTCGTACTCAGACGTTCAACATGAGGCAAAACACGAGCCTGCCAGATATGAGTTGAGCTTTGATTCACGGGATCCGACGTTGCTAACGATCGCGCCAAGGGGATTTCAATTCGTTCACTGGTACATCAAGGTAATAGGTAAAGGCTCCGAGAAGATCGTTCTCCTGTGTGCCGGGGTGGCAATCAAGGCAGGAAGAATTCGCGCGAATCGCGCCGAACATGCGAGTCGGGGCTTCGCGCGTCCAGACAAGGTCAGCCCCCTCGCGTACGGCGTCAAGACCTCGCTGCTCGAACTCGTCGAGAGATCGGCGATGAGCCACTCTCGCTAGTGTCGGAGTGGGCATCTGGTTGAGAATGTAGACAAAGGGCTCCTCGTACAGTAGTAGACTCACCAATTCCACCCGGTCGATGTCTGGAGACCCCAAATGGACGCCATGTTTGTTCGGTCGTGGAACCGGCCCTCGCATGAAGCCTAAGCCGGATTGGCTCAAGAACTCTGTAATCGTCAGTTCGTGGCTTGCGCATGCATTTGCAAACGGTCCCTTAAAGTCATACGGCAAGATCTCGACCTTCTGGCAATTGGTCGGCGGCATGACCAACGCGTTTTGAAGTTGAACCACGTTCTCATCCGCATCCAAGGGGGCTAGGATGTATTCGTAGCGAGCCCATTGGCGATCAGCTGAGGTGGGCGGTTGAGGTCGGCGGAGACGTTCTGCCTTGTGATTGCTCTTCGGGTTAGGCCGCTTGGGTTCAGGGACTCTCTCTCTCAAGGAAGCCGTTGCCGGAACAGGTGTATCCAGAAATGCCTTCCGACCCCGATCGACGCACAACTCCAGTGCTAAAACGAGAAACAAGATCGTGAGTCCCATTCGCATCATTCACTTCCTTGTTATCACGCTGCAGAGAGTCCCAGGCACTGCTTTGATTGACTGTACGCAGAGCAAGAAGAGGGTACTGAGCGGGGGCGAACCGATTGAACCGCATCTGGCCTGCCGCTGTGACAGCACCATGAGATGCTAACTGAATGTGGACTCATCCAACAAGAACCTTTTCCAATGTTATCCGGATGCTCAACTCTCGCGATTCATATTTCTGGTAAGGGTGAGGCTGGTCACCAGATTTCAAGCATCTTACTGAACCACCCGGCTGACGCGGCGCGACTGCCGGGTTACACTGCGGATGTTCTTGGGGTATCTCGCCCCGGAAGTGCCATCGGAGAGAAGTATGAACTGGGTTGTGTCCGCTGCGTCCCCGGCCTCGGTGGCCTGTCATTGGCTGGTCGTCGGTGTCTGGGAGAAGAGTGATCTGCCCCCAGCTGCCAGTGCGGTCGATCAAGCGACCCAGGGAGCCATTCGCGATCTTCAGACTCGCGGGGACATCACCGGGAAACTGGCCGAGACGGTCGAGATCCTCCGCGCCCCCGGCATCGCAGCTGAGCGAATCTGCGTCCTCGGACTCGGCGACCCGGCGACGCTAACTCGGGCCAAGCTCGACAAGGCGATGATGACCGCGAGTCGCAAACTCTCGACAAAGGCAGCGGTGTCGGTCGCGGTGCTGTTGCCAGCGGGGCCACTGTGCGGCCTCTCGGCGGAGACGCTGGCAGCGTGCGTGGCGACGACATTCACGGTCGGCTGCTATGGACAGGGGCTCTACAAGGCCGAGGCCGACCGGTTCGAGTTCTCCGCTGTCACGCTGCTGGTCGATGCGGCTCAACAAGCGGAAGCGGAGCGCGGCGTGGCGACCGGGCGAATTCTCGGCGAGGCGACCAACCTGACCCGCGAGATGGTGAACCGCCATCCCAACGAGATCTACCCCGAGACGTTTGCACTCCGCATGGAGCAGGAAGCAAACCGCTGGGGGATCGCCTGCGAAGTGATGGACGAAGCCCGCATTCAATCCGAACGGATGGGCTCGCTGCTCGGCGTCTCGAGAGGCAGTTCGCGTCCGCCGCGCGTGGTCCTCTTGCGTTATGAGGGCGCGGGGGCCGGGAAGCCGTGGCTCAGCCTGGTCGGCAAGGGGGTCACGTTCGACAGCGGCGGGCTCTCGCTGAAACCGTCAGACTCGATGAAGACGATGAAGTGCGACATGGCCGGGGCCGCGACCGCTCTGGGAGCCATCACCGCGATTGCTCGTCTGGGTCTCAAGGTCAACGTCCTCATGGCAGCGGGGATCGTCGAGAATATGCCGAGCGGGTCAGCGTTTATGCTGGGTGAGATCCTGACTGCTCGCAACGGCATGACGATTGAGATCATGAATACCGATGCCGAAGGTCGGCTGGTCCTCGCCGATATCCTGTCGTACGTCGTCGATCAGGGAGTCGACCGCATCATCGACCTCGCCACACTGACCGGAGCCTGCGTCGTGGCTCTCGGGGAGGAAGTCACCGGTGTCTTCACCAATCAGCAGGAGTGGTGCAACTCCGTCCTGTCCGCTGCGGGCGAAGTCGGCGAGGACGCCTGGCAGCTGCCGATGTTCGACTCGTTCGCTGAACAGCTGAAGTGCGATACCGCCGACATGAAAAACATCGGCACCCGCTGGGGCGGAGCGATCACAGCTGCGAAGTTCCTGGAGAAGTTCGTGAGCGGCAAGCCGTGGGTCCATCTGGACATCGCTGGCCCGGCGTTCGCGGAAAGCTCGAAGGGCCACCGCGACGGCGGGGGCACCGGAGCTATGGTCCGGACCTTGGTGCAGGTGGCGCGGGACTTCGGCGATCACGGGGCATAAGTCGGTAGGATGGGCAATCCTGCCCGTCCCCAGAGAGACGTTCGAGCGTCCCTATCGCGTGGCGCGGGGTGGAGTCGACTCACTCCCATGTGGCTCTTGCTGATGGTTCACGAAGATCGGGGACGGACAGGATTGCCCATCCTACGGGGGCCACGTTTGTCCGCCTCATTGCGGACTGATGTTCACCCGCTGCGGCCTCCGCAACTGCGAGATCAGTGCAGCATCGAAAAGAATGGGACTGGGAACGACACGGATCTGACGAGCAAGAACATCCTCGTCACCGGAGCCTCGACGCAGGGTGGCTCTGCCACAGGAGGTTCTTGTATCGCCGGTTCACTCACGAAAAGACTATGGTGCCGGTGGCACACCTGACATACAGATGAAATGTCGAGAACGAGTACGAAAGTTGGCCTCGGTGGATGATGACACCAATCCAACAACAGTAGAGCCCGCGTCCTTCCAAAGCCACAATCAAGCACGAGCGGCCCCACACTGGCCTTGCCCTCCCGACTGAGGAGAACCCCCATAACAAGCGTGGACGGGACACTAGCCAGCACTATCGCTTGGAATCAATCCAACTTTTCACGGCCTTCGCGTCCTGGAATCCCCCGTGGCTGGCGACGACTTGGCCTTGTTTAAACAAGAAGATTCTGGGGATGCCGTGGACCCCATAATGCTGGGCCAGTTCTGGCATCTCATCGATGTTGACCCGCACGATTTTGACATCACCCGAGACGCGTGGGGCGAGCGAGTCCAAGACCTGCTCCATGTGCTGGCAAGGGGGGCACCAATCGGCCCCGAACTTGACCAGCACCAGACGCGACTCATCCACGACAACCGCTTTGAACCAGTCGTCATTCGCGGGCGGATCGGGCGAACGCATCGCCACTAGCGCCAGACAGAAAAAAATCACCGCACCAACGACTTTGTCAACGAGTCTCACCACACACCTCCGCAACAAACCTAGCTTGCGGAGGTCGATGGTTACTCTAATCGTAGCAGTCCAATTCTCCTCTTCTGCGCGGAAGGAACGGATTATAACACTTGAATTGGCGGGAGGAGTTCCGACAAATCCAGACTCACCGGCGACTTCCACTTCGTGGTTAACACCACTGCCCGAATGATCGATGGGGAGGCGAGGCGCTCCAATTGAAGTATCAGCCGCGCGATAAACTCCAGAGCGACCCCCGCATCTCGCAGGATCTCGCAGTGACCGGCGGTGAACCGCCTGAAGAGGTGGCTAAACAGCGTCCCGGACAGTGTTCCCTCGCGATGAAAAAAGCCCACCAGTGGCCACCCGTGGGCCTGCTCGGGTGAACTGGTCCCGCTCGACATCCGCATGTGAATCCGGCTACAACACATTGACCGCTGTCGAACCGCAGTATTCGCACCGAGAACTCCGATCATGAGCGACTCCCGAACACCCACCGAATTTGACGGTCACGAAACGGAACCGAATCGGTCGTCCCGTGGTTTACTGATCGGCGGGTTCATCGCCGCGCTCGTGATCGGCCTGGGAGCGTGGGGGTGGGTCGAGCTGCCCAGGATGTTCCCCTTTGGGATTCCCGGTTTGAGCCTGATGGCCAGCCACGTGTCTTGCCTGAATAAATTCGGCACGGCCACCCGCGAGAGAATCCAATTGGAAGGCGGGATTCAAGATGTCGCCGCTGCCAAAGCGGCGATTCCAGAACTCCGGCGGGCCTATGCACGGCAGACAGCTGCGGACGATGCCTGGGCCAAACTCCTCACCGAAAGTCCTCCGACGGGAAGTCAGGCCACCGAATTGCAAGAGATGCTGTGGAAGGAATTCAAGAAGAATTCTGATGCGGAAAAGGAAGTGGCAGCGGCCAACATCGGCATGGACCCCGCCGTGTCCCATGCGATCCGTGCGGAACTGAACGTACTCGGCCCAGAAGCCCAGAAGATGTCTGCGTCAAGGGTTCACTTCCTCAAGTCCACAGCTGTGTTAATCCTAGAAATGCTGAAAGCGAAACGAAACCCGTAACTCGTCGAGCCAGAGACGAGACCTCGGAAGCGACGACTGGCGGCGCCGCTGTTGGAACCTGATGCTCCTTCGTCACCCTCACATCCAAAGAGCTGTATGAGCCACTCCGCCGCGACACACAGGCCGCCGCTTTGAATCTACCGGGGCCGCACAGTCGGAAGAGGTTTGCATGCCAGCCGTTGGTCGCGTCACGTCCTCTGCCAAAGCACACCGGTGAGCTCCCAAGCGAGCCAACCGGTGCTAGCCCGCCGGGTCAATCTCAACCTTGGGACTCAACCTTGGGATCGGAACCGAAACGATTGTCGCCTGTATCACCTTCTCGCACGGCGAGAATCAGATTGTACAACGGTATCAGCAGGAACCAACCGCTGTGGTCGGTGTCGTGCATCCGGCGAACACCAACAGCGATACCCGGAATCATGACTGCAAGACTGTAAATGTTCCCTACGATTCCCTTGCCACCAAGCATCCCCTCAATGAATCCAAGTACGAACGCGATGATAATGTTGAATAGGAAGAACATCCAGTATTCTTTCCTCCTGGCTCGCCCACTAAACACTGCGTAACTTTGCAACACCTTGATGTACCAATTCATGTTGTGTTTCCTGTCCTTACCCCGGTGGATTGAGCTGGCGGCAGTCGGGGTCGGACTACAACCAGCAAGCCCCATCAATCAGCATGCCACATAACTCTGGCGGGGCACTGAAAAATGTTCACGTTGGCTACAGTTTACTCTCGCGTCAAGATCACGGATTGTCAACAGAGAGCGTGACGGTGACGCAGAAACAGGCGAGAGGTGACTAAACTCGATTCCCTCTGGGGACGCTCTCAGGCAAGCGGTGGGAAAACACTCCCGTAGCTGCCCCTCCCCAGAGGGTGAGCAACGGAGTATGTTTTTCACCGATTGTCTAATGTCAATTCTCTTGTCGCGGGGTGGCACCGGTTGGCTCGCTTCGGAGCCTATCGGTGTGCCTGAACAGAAGGGGTTTGATCGCGAGCGACCTCTGTTTTCAACTCCTGTTCCCTCGTCATCCAGGTCGCCCAAAGCGGCAACCTGGGCCACCTCATGTCTAGGCCACTCTGCCCGATTAGGGGAAGTCAGGGATAGACCGGATACCAGCTTGCATCGCGAGATGTTCAGATGTCAGAATCCGACCTGACCCTTCTCTCCGAAATAGGAACCGATCGATGAATGCAGACCTCCTAGTTCTTGCTGCCAGTCGACGGATCAATCCCAATCAGGCCGGGATCGTCACCTATCTTGAAATGCTCGGGCCGTTCGGCATTCATGTCGTGGGTACCGCTTTCGTCGCGTTCATTCTGACAGCCTTGATTATCTGGCGAGGCAAAGGGAACTTCACCAGCGCAGCTCTGGTGCTGGTCGTGTTCTCTCCGTTGATGGTCGGGATGTTCGCAGGTCTGCATCTGGGCACTCGCTCCTTGTTAAGTGTTGCGAGTTTTCCGATGGAGGCCGGTGACCAGTGGAAGGTGAGTCCGACAGATCACTACATGCTCGCCCTCGATATGATCTCCCCAATCTCAACGGCTCTTTTCCTATCCATACCGACCTACCTGCTGGCGATGATCGGAGCTTGCGTCAAAGCGTGGTCTGGACGCGAGGAAGTTGCTGCCGTCTCGAAGTGACCAAGCTCTCCAACTGCGTGACACCGAGCATTTGATCACGATGTCTTCCCGTATCGAGTTCGCCATGAATACGTCTTCCACTCGCCGTACCGCCCTCGCGACCTCAGCTGCAGCCCTTGGTGGCCTCGCCGCGAGCGTCCTCCTCGCCGAATCGCCGCCACCACGCCCGGTCTCACCGCGTATCCGTTTCGGCGTCTCGACCTACTCGTTTTGGCAGTTCAATGGCGATCCCCCGTCGATTGAAACGTGCATCGATCGCGCGGCCGAGATGGGGTTTGACGGGTGCGAGATCCTGCACAAGCAGATGGGCGAGGACCAGTCGAACAAGCGGCTGCAACAGCTGAAGCAGCGGGCGTTTCGGCGGGGGCTCGACCTGTGCGGGTTCTCGACACACCAGTCATTCGTGAAGCCCGACCCCGCCGAACGGCAGCAGAACGTCGACGACACCATCCGCCAGATCGAGTTGGCCTATGCCCTCGGCATTCCGACGATTCGCGTCAACACCGGGCGCTGGGGCACGTCGAAAGACTTCGATGAGCTGATGGCCAACAGGGGGATCGAACCCCGCCTGCCGGGCTACACCGACGACGACGGCTTCGGCTGGGTCATTGGCAGCCTGGAGAAGTGCCTCACGAAGGCGGAAGAGTGCGGGGTTGTGATGGGCCTGGAAAACCACTGGGGCCTGGGCCGCGACGCAGCGGGGGTGCTGCGCGTGATCGACACGATCCAGTCCCCGTGGCTGCAAGCGACGCTCGACACCGGCAACTTTCTGGAGAACCAGTACGAGCAATACGCCCAGCTGGCCCCCCGCGCAGTTCTGGTGCAAGCCAAGACCTACCCCGGCGGCGGGAAGTGGTACACGCTCGACATCGACTACTCCCGCGTTGCTGAGATCCTCAAGACCGCGAACTATAGCGGCTACATCTCACTGGAGATGGAAGGGAAGGCCGACCCGACCACGGCGGTGCCGCAGAGTTTGAAGGACCTGCGCGCGGCGTTTGGAGCGGGGTGAGAACACTGGCGAGCGTCCGGCGTCAGCCGGATGGTAAACGCCTGAGTGACATCAACTCCCTGACGTTGTTTGTGATTGAAGTTGTGCCGACGAGTTTAATGCGATCGAGGCATGAATTGTGTTCTGGCTGTGTCGATCATGATCGGGCATTGCCTGATGAGGCGAGCGGCCAGTGGAAACTTCCGGTAGCCTGGACTCTCTAGGTCCGGGCAGAACGGACCTGGGGGTTCGCTCTGCCGGTCAACCATCACTGGCCGCTCGGCTACCCCTTCCTCGGTGGCCACGGCAGGAATGCACTCGTGCGCTGAACGTACTCGGCGTAGCCGGGACGTTCCTGGATCAGGGTCTGTTCAAGGAGGGTCACTCCCGAGATTCGCATCAGGAAGTACGTCATCGTCAGCGGCCCGATCGCGGTCCACAGATGCTCGCCGTGCGCAGCTGCAATCAGAAATAGTCCCCACCACAGGCAGGAGTCGCCGAAGTAGTTGGGGTGCCGGGTTAAACTCCACAGACCGGTGTCGAGAACTCGGCCCTTGTTCGCGGGGTTCGCGCGGAAGCGGGACAGCTGCCAGTCGCCGACGGCTTCAAAGAAGAGGCCGACGCTCCACAGCAGAATGCCCGCGAAGTGGGCGAGAGTCCATCCGGGTTGGGCTGCGGTGATGCCGAGTTGGAGTGGGAGTGAGACGACCCACATGACGATGCCTTGAAGCAAGAAGACGATAAACAGGCTCTTCCACCAGAAGCTCTCTCGCCGCCGGTCGCGCATGGCGACGTAACGTTTGTCCTCTCCGTGGCCGATGTTGCGGGACCAGAGATGAATGGTGTACCTCAAACTCCAAAGGCCGGTCAGCAGCGGCAACAGCGACTCGGACGGGCGGGCGAAGGCCCCACCCCCCAGAGGCGGTAAGCGACTCCATAAGACACCCGCCACCAGCGCGAAGCCTGCCGCCCAGAACAGATCGACAATGCTGGCGTTCTTGAGTGGCACGCTGGCGATCCAGATGCCGAGCATCATCGCGGCGATAAGCAGAGTACTAACGACGAATGGTGACATGCGGAGACATTCCAAAACGAGGTGGCTGAAACCAGTCGGGAGGTCGTAGTGAGGGACTCGCCACATCCTCTATCGTAGAGACTCGGACCAACTGCACCAGCAGTCCCAGCCGGTTCGCATAATGTCACTTCGCGGATTGTGAGCGATCTCGAAGTTCCCACATGCCAGAGATGTTGGCGGTGGCTGATGGATCACGTAAGATCAAGGTTCGACGACTCTCGAATGCGACAACCACTTGTGAGGCCTGCCATGGGATTCCGCCACGCTCTGTCCGTGATCTTCGTTCTCGGCGCTCTTGGCACTTGTCTCCCTGCCGAGGAACCACTCTCCTACAACCGAGATGTGCGGCCGATTCTGGCGGCGAACTGTTTCGCCTGTCACGGGCCGGATAGCGCCTCGCGCCAGGCCGATCTGCGCCTCGATAAAAAGGCCGTCGCCGAAGAGATGAAGGCGATCGTGCCGGGCAAACCGGAGGAGAGTGAGATCCTCAAGCGGATCATGTCCCACGATCCCGATGAAGTGATGCCGCCCCCCGAGTCGAAGAAAGAGATCACCCCGGCCCAGGTCGACATCCTCAAACGCTGGATCGCCAGTGGAGCCGAATACCAGCCGCACTGGTCGTTTATTGCGCCGATCAAATCTCCAGTCCCACCGGTCAAGAACGCGAAGTGGGTCCGCACCCCGATCGACAGCTTCATACTGGCCAAGCTGGAATCGATGGGCATTGAACCTGCTGCCGAGGCAGACCGCCGCACTTGGGCGAGACGGGTCAGCTTCGACCTGACTGGGTTGCCGCCCTCCCCGGAACGAGTCGCTGCGTTCCTCGCTGACACGGCACCGAACGCGGACGAAAAGTATGTCGACGAACTGCTCAAGACGCCGCAGTGGGGCGAGCAGCGGGGCCGGTACTGGCTCGACTACGCCCGTTACGCCGACACGCATGGCATCCACTTCGACAACTTCCGCGAGATGTGGTCATATCGCGATTGGGTGATCAATGCGTTCAACCGCAACATGCCGTATGACGAATTCACGGTGGAAAGTCTGGCCGGCGATCTGCTGCCCAACCGTACCGTCGAACAGCAGGTCGGCTCGGGCTTTAATCGCTGCAATATGACGACCAACGAAGGCGGCATCATCGACGAGGAGTACCTCGTCCTGTATGCCCGCGACCGCACCGATACGGTCGCTCAGGTCTGGTTGGGAATGACGGCGGGCTGTGCCGTGTGCCACGACCACAAGTTCGACCCGCTCTCACAGAAAGAGTTCTACGAGCTGGCCGCATTCTTTAATAACACCACGCAAGGGGCCCGCGATGGCAACATCAAAGACTCCCCGCCCATCATTCCTGTCCCGCTGGCAGCAGATACCGCTCGTTTGGACGCCCTCAATCAAGAGGTTCCTGCTGCTAAGACCCGCGTCGAGGCCCGCAAGGGAGTCGCCCGCCCGGATTTCGACACCTGGCTGACCACAGCCAAGCCGGACGAGTTCGGCCAGCCAGTTTCGAATGAGGGGCTGCACCTGCAAGCTGCCTTAAACGAGGGGTCAGGCACCGCCGCGAAGTTTGCGATCAACGGGCAAGGCCGCGATATCAGCCTCTCCGACAAGGCGAGCTGGAAGCCCGGCCACGCCGGCTCGCAGTCGATCGAAGTCACCGGCGGGGCCGCCGTCGAGATCGCCGATGTGGGCGACTTCGAGTCCGACCAGTCGTTCTCATACGCCGCCTGGATCAAGCTCCGCCCCAACGATAGCCAGGGGGCCATCGCCTCCCGCATGGATAAGGCGAACGGTTATCGCGGCTGGGACTTCTGGGTCCAGGGACGCCGCGTCGGAACGCACATCATTAATGCCTGGAGCGGCGATGCCCTCAAAGTTGTGTCGAAGGCTCAAGTCACTGGCAACGAGTGGATCCATGTCGCTGTGACCTACAACGGGTCGAAGTCGGCAGCCGGGGTGAAGATTTACATCAACGGCACCATGCAGGAAAACCTGGTCGAGTCCGACACACTTAAGGGCTCGATCAAGACGACCGTCCCGTTCAAGATCGGCCAACGGACTGACTCCGATCCGATCGCGGGCTTGGGGTTGCAAGACCTGCGGCTCTATCAGCGTGAATTGAAGCCGGATGAAGTCGCCTCTCTGGGCAAGTCGGCCCTCTTCGCCGCCATCGTCGCCAAGCCCGCCGACCAGCGGACCGAGGCGGAGAAGAACGAGCTGTTTACATGGTGGCTCAATGCCCAGGACGACGAGTACCGCGCCGCCACTGGCGACCTGGCGAGGCTGGAAAAGGAGCAGGCCGACATCAAAGCCCGCGGCACAATCGCCTATGTCATGCAGGAGAAGACTGACCCCGCGATGGCCTTCATTCTACAACGCGGTGACTATGACAAACGGAAGGATCAGGTCACAGCTGGTACTCCCTCGGTCCTGCCCGCCTTCCCCGCTGAAGCTCCGCGTAATCGTTTGGGGTTCGCGAAGTGGCTGCTCGCCAACGAGCATCCGTTGACCGCTCGCGTGACGGTCAATCGCTTCTGGCAGGAGATCTTCGGTACAGGAATCGTGAAGACTACGGGCGACTTCGGCGTCACCGGCGAATTACCCGTCAACCAGGAACTGCTCGACTGGCTGGCGGTCGACTTCCGCGAACACGGCTGGGATGTGCAGCGGCTGTTCAAGCAGATCGTGCTGAGCAGTGCCTATCGGCAAGCGGCCTTCACGACACAGGAGAAGCTGGAGAAAGACCCCGACAACCGGCTGCTCTCGCGTGGCCCGCGATTCCGCATGGATGCCGAGATGGTCCGCGATGGTGCCCTCGCCGCGAGCGGACTGCTCGTCCCCAAGCTCGGTGGCCCCAGCGTGAAGCCCTACCAGCCGCCCGGCGTCTGGGAAGCGATCGCGATGGATGTCAGCAACACGCGCAGCTACCAGCGTGACACCGGCGAAGGACTTTACCGGCGCAGCATGTACACGTTCTGGAAGCGGATGGCCCCGCCCGCTTCAATGGACATCTTCAACGCGACAAACCGCGAGCAATGCACGATCCGCCGCGAGCGGACCAACACTCCGTTGCAAGCCCTCGTGACCCTCAACGACGAGCAGTTCATTGAGGCCGCCCGGCACTTGGCGCAGCTGGCCCTCCTCGCGAAACCCGGCACCAAGGATCGCATCGACTTCATCAGTGAGCGGTTGATCTCTCGGTCCTTCCGCCCGGAAGAGCGGGCCATCGTCGAGGCCTCGCTCGCTGATCTGACCGTGCAATATCGCGACCAGCCCGAGGCCGCAAAACAGCTGATCACCTACGGCGAGTCCAAGGCCGACGCGACTCTGAATCCCGTCGAACTGGCCGCCTGGACGATGCTGGTGAATGAGTTGATGAACCTGGATGAGATGTTGAATAAGTAGGGGGGGCGGGTGGCTGATGGCTTATGGCGGATGGCCAGAATCGTCAGTGATCACTCTCCCCTCTGGCCATCGGCCAATAGCCTCCCTCCCTCACTTCACTCGCCCGCGAGCCGCTGCCCCGAAATGGCCAAGACTCTCTCCGAATATCTCGACTCGCTCGATGAGCGGACCGACCTGATCTTTCCCAAGGCTCCGCGTGCGAAGCCCATTAAGGCCACTCCGTCGCTCAAGCCGCTCCCGGACACCAAGGTCGTCCTCTGGAGCGTCTACGGGACGTTGCTTTCGATCGATTCCGGACGGCTGCTACACCAGCACCCGCAAGAACTCCGCATGCAGATCGCTCTGCAAAAGACGATCGAAGAGTTCAAGATGTGGTTCAGCATGTCCCGCAAACCGGGGCAGCCATGGGTCTATATGTTGCAGCAGTACACCAGCATTGTCGAAGAGCAACGCATGCTCGCGACGGCTCAGAAGGGGGATACTCGCGAGGTCGACTCCGCTGTGGTGTGGGCCAAGCTGATCGAGCGTTTGCAACGCAACGAATACAACTGGGACGAAAGCTTGTATGGCGGGATCGAGGGGCTGGCTGCGAAGGTGGCGTACTTTTTCCACGCGATGCTGCAAGGGACGGAGGCGTTTCCCGGCTGTGCCGAGACACTAGCCCGGCTCCCCCAAGCGGGAATTCGGCAGGGGCTGCTGGATGATGTCCAGCAGTTCACCCTGGCCCAACTCGTCCGCGCCATGCGGAAGCAGGGGGGCGAAGGGAACCTCGCTGCCCTGTTCTCGCCAGAGTTATCCGGCCTCTCGTATCAGTTGCAGGTCCGCAAGCCGTCGCCCTCGCTGTACGCCACCGTGGCTGCGAAATGCGAGGCTCGCGGCTTCGAGCCGGGGCAGGTGCTGTACCTCACCAACCGCCTGACCGATGATCTGGGGATGGCGAAGCAGGTGGGCTTCAAGACGGGTCTGATGGTCGTCGACGAGTCGTGTACCCAGCTCTCCTCGGCGGACCTCAAGAACCCCGAGTACCGCCCCGATCGGTTGCTGACCGACCTGCGGCAGGTGCTGGACATTGTCGGCGCGTAAAGTAAGACGATCCCGTTTAGCCGCGACGCGAAGTCCCCGAAGCGGAGCGAGCCCGCAGTGCCTCGGTGTAGTGCGTATACGGGTGGTATGTTTGGAACATGACTGAGCGATCAAGTCACGCTCCGTTCGGCTCACCACAATCGAACGACTCCGTAGGCGTCCATCGCTTCGTCGCAACTCAGCAAGGGAATCTGCTCCACCAGCGATTGAGCGACCAGCAATCTGTCGAAAGGATCTTTGTGGTGAAGCGGAAGAGTCGTCAAGAGACTCGTGTGCCTGGGTTCGATGTGAAGAATCGAAAACGTGTTCAGACGAATCTGTGCTTCAATGAATTGATCATAGGGCCAGGGGAGCGAATACTTCCCCAGGCGAATCTTAATGGCTATCTCCCAATAACTCGCCGGGCTGATTTCGATCTCGTTCACGGGATCTTCAATCAACGTCCTGGCTCTCGCACTCAGTTGAGGGTCTGAAAGGATGAACCACAAGAATGTATGAGTATCGAGCAAAAACCTCATGGGTTCATATACTCCGTGAAGTCCTGTAGATGCTCCTCATCCTCCGCATGAATCGTCAGCATCCCGACAGCGCTTCCAGCCTTGCGAGGCTTTCGTACCGGGGCCTCCTCCGCAATTAACCGAGCAATTGGTTTGTTGTTGAGAGTGATAATCACGGGGTCACCCGGCGACAACTTAGAGATCACCTCGGCCAGATGATCCTGAGCCTCTTCCAGTGTGATCGTTGACATCGTTCTGTCCTTTCCGTGTTCAATGATTGCGTCACCACAAAGCCCAGAGGTGGCAACCCCTGGGCTTCAGCTACAACACTCTACTCCGCCAACCCTTTGGCAAACGCCTCCACCGGCAGATCCTTCCCGGTGATGGCCTTGAACTGGGCGTTGATCTGGTCGACGTACACCGCCTGCGGCTCGATGACCCGGCAGCCACGCTCGCGGGCCTCGGCAAATAAGGGATGCTCACGCGGGGGGTCGGAGACATCCAGGACCGCGTGGTTCGCTCGGAACAGAGAGGGGTTCACGTTCCCCTGGTTCTGGCCACACTCCAGATTCCGGTCTGCGATGACGATCACATCCGCGAGCGTGTCGTATAACTGGGCGAAGGGCACCAAACGGCAGCTGTTGGCGGTGGCGATCTTCTGCGACTCCTTGTCCTTGGGGCCGCAGATGCTGACCATGCCCTTCCGCTGGGTGACGCCGTAGACCATCGACTGGGCCATGCCGCCGTTGCCGAGGACGAGGACGTTCTGGCGTTCCAGGGCGCGCTTGCCGTCGCCGCTCGCCATCGAGGATTCCAAGGCCCGCAGCCCGCTCCGCCACAGCGTGTTGTATCCGTGCCACCCCTCATCGCGCCGCAGCAGCAGATCGATGTACTCGCTCTGGGCATCGTGCTTGTCGATGTGTTCGGCCAACGGCAGTAGCTTCTGCCCGTTCCCTTCGCTCACGAGGATCGCCTTAATCTTGAGGGCGTCGAGCATCTTCTTGAGCAGCTTCACATCGCCCAGTTCGATCGGCAGGCAACGCACGTTGACGCCGATCTGCTTGAAGGCGGCGTTGAGGATGCGCGTGGTGATCGACTGGGTCTCGCCAAACCCGGCGATGGCGATGAACACCGTCGACTTGTCGATCTCGCGGCAGGCGTACGTCTCATCGAGTTCAAACACCGTCGCCTGACCGGGGAAGGCTTCCAGTCCCTGTTCAAGGGCGGCATAGATCCACGGCGAGCCGTACTTCTGCCCCAGCAGCGAGAACGTCAGGTCAGCCCGCCCCAGCCCCATTCCCACGATTGGCAGTCGCCGCTTCGTGCTGACTGCGACGAGCAACGGCCACGCCGCATCGATCGTCGGAGTCGGCCAGGTGAACTTCACGATGTCGGCATTCGCATTGGCCGCCTCGTCGAAGATCGAATCGATGTCCGACTCGGGCTGGTCCATGCGGGTGAAGCTAATCACTCGCTGGGTCTTGCCGAAGCGGGGGATCTTCGGAGCTGTGTCGAG
This sequence comes from Planctomycetota bacterium, assembly GCA_031431195.1. Lineage (GTDB taxonomy): Bacteria > Planctomycetota > Planctomycetia > Planctomycetales > Planctomycetaceae > TH-plancto1. The sequence goes on from JANPCU010000030.1 coordinate 17,658, forward strand.
GTCGAGTTCGATGTAGGCTGGACCCGCGACGATGGCTTGCCGCAGCAGGGCCATCCGTTCCATCTCTGTGCCATCGAACTTTCCGCCGTCCTGTTTGCGGCGGCACGAGACGATGATCGGCTTATCGAACCCGGTGATCAGGTCTTTGACATCCGGCTCCTTGATAAGATGGTCCAGCGCCAGTTCCACCACGTCGGCGTATCGGCAGGCATTGAGGATGTCGACCTTGGCCAAGGTCCGCGAAGTCGGGGCGACGGTGATGCAGATCATGGGAATCCGCCAGAACGGGGAACGATGAGAGGGTCGAAGAATGTAAAGCGAGCGGTGAGTGATAGCTGACCGTGGGATAGGCTTCCAGCCTGTCATCTTCCACCAAGTGATAGGCTGGAAGCCTATCCCGCGGGTCAGACAAGTCTAACCGTTCACGAAAGGAGCGTTCGACCAATCCGACGATATTCGCAAACGAGTTGGGGAATTGCCACCCGTGCGGAGTGAGAATGAGTTCCGGCGATGATGAGGCGTGCAATACCGCGGGAAAACCTCATGCAGCGAGCGGGGGACGTAAGTCCCCCGTGCCAGATCGACGCGACCGAACGGAACGCGGTGCATTGGCCGTTGAACGTCGCTCGAACACGTTGGACTTACGTCCAACGCTCGCTGACGCTCTCACGCCGTCGGACGCCGCGTCAGCCACACGCCGAGTGCGACGCAGACCGCCGCGAAGGCTCCACTCACTGCCAGACTCACCGGCAGCGAGGGCAGCCCCTCCGTCCCTTGCCCGATCACATGCCGCAGGGCTGCCAACCCATATGAGAGCGGATTGACCGCCACGACCCAGCTGAGCCAGCGGCTGCCGCCAGGAGGAAAGAACGCTCCCGAGAGGAGCCACATCGGCATCAGCAGAACGCTCATCACTCCGTGGAAGCCCTGCACGGAATCGATCTTCCACGCGAACAGAAACCCCAGCCCGGCCATCCCCAATCCCGTGAGAAACAACACCCCCGTTATCGCTAGCGACTGGGCCAACGTGAACCCCAGTGACATCTCCGGGGCCAGGCCGACATACTGCAACAGCGGGGCCGACCACAGGAACAGCAGGGCCTGCGACAGGGCGAGCAGCGCCCCTCCGCAGAGCTTGCCGAGTACGAGCGAGAGCCTCGGCACCGGTGAGGCCAGTACCCCTTGCAGGAACCCCTCGTTGCGGTCCTGGATCACCGAGATCGACGAGAAGATCGACGTGAACAGCACGATCATCAGGGCGGCACCGGGGAGGAAATACTCCTGAAACGAGACGCTGCCGCCCGAGGCCGATGCCATGCGGAACGACCCGCTGAGCCCGGCGCCGAACAGCACCCAGAAGATCACCGGCTGGGCGAGGGCTCCGACCACGCGCGACCGCTGCCGCAAGAACCGGACGAACTCGCGCTCGACGAGCGTGGCGATCGGGAGGACGTACGAGCCGTAGAAACCCGGACCGCGAGCGGTGACTGCCATCGAGTTCATGATGTGCTTGCTCGTTCCGTTGTGAATCGCAACATTCGGTCTTGAACTGTCGGGATGCTCGAACGGTTGTGACTCAGAGAAACCAAATCTCGACTGAAAATCATTCACAAACAAGCGAGAGTATCACCCTCTCGGGCCGGTGTTCAGTGATTGGGGGAGCAGCAGCTTAGGACACCGGTCACTAAGCCGCTGCGTGCTCCGCGTCCAAGTGGGGGGGCGGATACCCGTATCGATCGAAGGCAAATTTGACTCGCTGATAAATTCGGTGCATCACCTCGGGATCGTCTTCGAACTTGTTCTTTTTGTACTTCCGCAGGGTGTCGACCTGTGGTTCGAGGACGGCCTTCAAACCTTCGAATCCCGACAGCCCCAGCGTGCTGTACATCTTCTGCATCTGACCTAGCGGATCGGCTTCCAGATCCTCGAAGCAGACCTCATGCAGGTTTCCCTGGGGAACCAGCAGACGGTCACGCTCATAAGTCCGGAAGCAGTTCTCGTAGATCGTCATCACTTCTTCAGACATGTCTTCCGTCTGGTTGCGACCGAGCGCATTCTCCTCAAAGATCGTTTTGCGGAAGTGGACGCTCGATTTGATGACCGCGTACGGATTGCGATAGATGTAGACGAACTTGGCGTCCGGGAACATCTCCAGCAGGAGCTTGGTCCGAAACGTGTGCGAGGGGGATTTGAGGACCACGGGCTTGCCGGTCTTGAGCGTCACCTTTTTCATCAGCAGGGTCAGGGCGGCCTTCCACTCCTCGAGTTCACTCGGAGTCAGCCCCTTCTGCACATCAAAGAACCGATCAATCTTACGCGGGGTATGCTGAAAGATGGGAAGCAGGTACGGCGAATATCCGGTCATCACACACAGGGCGAATTCGTCTTCTTGGGGCAGATCGAAACTAATCCCCATGTTGTCCATCGGGCGGGTCTTGGGAAGCAGCGGCGCAGCGATCTTGGATCCCAACCATTCCGTTGTCAGGAAATGCCCCGGAAACATCGCCTGATATAAACTGACATAGCTGAACTGGGGGTCCATGGTGATCAGGTTGTGAAGTAGTGTCGATCCGCTTCGCCAGTGACCGAGCACAAAGATTGGAGGCTGTTTGATCTGGGTTTCGCGGATCCTTCGGGCAAACCGCAGGTTCTCCACCAGCGACATGACAGAGTTGTAAACCGCCATGCCAGGCAGCAACCCGAGTCGAGACCAGCGGCAAGGATGCAGTTCGGGCCCCAGCTTCGCCACACGAGCCATTTTCGACATCGTCAACCCCAGCCATAGGGTAAACGGACCCTGTGTAGAGACTTTCGGAGCGGAAGCTCCCTTGGCGAATTCTGTGTTGCCTGACATGGAGAGACACTCCGACCTAGTGGCGAACCGGAGAAACACTCCCTCCTCACCATCGACCATGAGGGAATATCGCATGACGAACTCTGAGGATCCCCTTCACAAGCTGCGAAGTGTCTCCCCAGTCCGTAGGGCTATTCCAGCGGATCACATCACTACAGACTGCCCAACTTTTCCGCTTTCGTCAAGTCTGCGGGTGACAGTGAATCTGCCAAAGGAGCAATCGGAATCGGACTACTGATCATCTCCAGGCACAGCGAGTAGCGGGGACGCACATCATCAGCGATAATCAGGCACACTGGTGCTGTCGCCTTCGACCTCGTCAAAGAACGAACTTTTGCGACGCGAATGGTGGCGGACCTAGCGATCGTGAACGGCACTTGGGGATCCCGATGAATATCCAGTTCAGTACGCGACTTGTCTTGAGTCTCGTGATGGGGGTCAGCGCCTCGGCTCAGGCGGACGCCGCGATGCAGCCCAACATCATTCTGGTCATCACCGATGACCAAGGCTACGGCGATCTCGCATGCCACGGAAACCCGTCCGTCAAAACGCCCCACATTGACGCCTTGGCAGCCGAGTCCGTCCGTCTGACGAACTTCCACGTCAGCCCGACCTGTGCTCCGACCCGCTGTTCGCTGATGACCGGACGGCATGAGTTCCGTTCCGGGGTCACACACACAATCAACGAGCGCGAACGGATGGCCCTCTCCGCCACAACGTTTCCGCAGCTACTTCAGCAGGCCGGGTACGCGACCGGGATCTTCGGCAAGTGGCACCTGGGCGACGAGGCCCCCTATCAGCCGAATCGCCGGGGGTTCAGTGAGGTCTTCATCCACGGAGCAGGCGGCATCGGACAGACCTATCCCGGCAGCTGTGGCGATGCTCCGGGGAACTCCTACTTTCACCCGGCGGTGCTGCACAATGGGACATTCGTCAAGACGCAGAAATACTGCACTGATGTGTTCTTCGAGCAGGCTCTGACCTGGATCGAGAGCCGCCAAGGGCAAGGGCCGTTCTATGCTCACATCGCGACCAACGCACCCCACGGACCGCTCGATTGTCCACCCGAGTACGAGGCGAAGTACGCCCACTTGAATGACTCCCAGCGGGCCAAGTTCTACGGCATGATTACCAACATCGACGATAACGTCGGTAAGCTGCGGGCGAAGATGAAAGAGTGGAACATCGAGCGCGACACGCTGCTGATCTTCATGACCGATAACGGCGGCACGGTCGGGGTCAAGGAGTTCAACGCCGGGATGCGCGGGTCGAAGGTGACTCCCTGGGAGGGGGGCACGCGGGTGCCTTGTTTCCTCCGCTTGGGTGAGCAGTTCCCCGCCGGGGAGCGGACCCAACTCACCGCGCACATCGACATGTTTCGCACGCTGACCGGATTGGCGGGGGCGACCATCCCCCCGGACGTGGATAAGAAGCTCGAAGGCCGCGACCTGCTCCCCGTGCTGAAGTCCCCCGACACTCCCTGGGAGAACCGCACTCTCGTCACGCACATGGGACGCTGGGAGAAGGGGCAAGTGTCGGGGGCCAAGCACTCGCAATGTAGTATCCGCGATGATCGGTTCACACTCGTGTCCGCTGGCAAGAACCCCAGCTGGCAACTGTTCGACCTGACGACTGATCCGGGGCAAATGACCGATGTCCTGAAGCAGTTCCCGGAAGACGGTGCGAGGTTGGAAAAGTCCTACGACGCTTGGTGGGATTCGATCCAACCGGACCTCGTGAATGAGGACCCGCACCCGCCCGCCGAAAACACGTTTCACACGCTGTATTGGCAGCAGTTCCCGGACGAACGCCCGAAGAAATAGTGATGAATATGCCATACCGCCACACGGGCAAGACCTGCATCACTCGCCCGTAGCAGTCGACTGGTGCCTGGCTTGCCGTTTGGGGACAGCATCTTGACTCGATGAGCTGCGTGCCTGCGGCACGATGGCGTGGCCGATGTAGGGCCTTAAACAGTGAGGCTTGTCATTGCGGCCTCCCCGCTGATAGTCCCTCCAGAGCGCGGCAGCCACGATTTCCGCAGCCAAGCCGCGCTGCGTGGTGAGGTACTCCAACAACAGTTCGACCAACCGGCTGAGCGAAACCCCGCGCGCATGTCCTTCCCGAGCAAACAGCCAGGCCGCGAGACACCGAAATCCGGCGAACGGCGAATCGTCTTGATACACCAGCCCCACCGTCTCCACGAAATTGCCGCTATTCGCAATCGTGTCCCATGACTTCGCAAAGCGGCGCAACTCCTGGATCGTGCAGAAGTCGAGCAGCTTGTTTTGTAATATCTCATACGGCGGATGGGGGCTGTAGACCATCTGCCATTCCGCATCATGTCGAATGATCGGTGTCCCGCGCAGTCGTTTCAGGATGCCGACCTGAATCTCGTGCGGCGCGAGCCTGACCAGCCGATCAAACCCCGCTGCGAAGCTGTCGAGCGATTCACCGGGCAGGCCGACAATCAAGTCGGCATGCACATGAACGGTCGTGTGGTCTCGTAGCCACGACAGGTTCTGGTCAACGACGGCGTTGTCTTGATGCCGACTGATTAGGTGCGAAACTTCGTCGTTGAACGTCTGAATGCCGACTTCAAACTGCAGCGCCCCGGTGGGGAACTGCACGATCAGTTCCTTCAGCGAGTCCGGCAGACGATCGGGGATCAACTCGAAATGCAGAAACATCCCCGGCTGATAGCGCTGGAGAAAGAATTCCAGGATGGCGCGGCTGACCCGCATGTTGAGGTTGAACGTGCGGTCGACGAACTTGAACTGTTTGGCCCCTCGTTCCAAAAGGCGGCTCATGGCAGCCAGAAATTCTTCGAGCGGAAACTGGCGGACGGGGATGTCGAGCGCCGATAGACAAAACTCGCACGTAAACGGACACCCGCGCGAGGCTTCCACATACAGGACACGCTGAGCAATGTCCTCATCAGTGTAGAGGTCGTAGGGGAGTTTCAACTCCGTCAGCACGGGCACCGGAGCATGAATGACGGCGAGCGTCCGGTGTAAACCGGATGGTTCTGCGATGGAGTGAGTGAGGGAATCGGGAGCGATCGAAGAACCAGGGGGTTGACACCCCCCGCTCGCCAGCAACTCCCGGCACAGCGCCGCAAACGCCACGTCCCCTTCACCCGTGATGACATAGTCCGCCAGATGGGAAACCTCCAACTGCTCCGTTTCATAACTCACCTCGGGCCCCCCCAGCACCACGACGACTTCGGGGGCGACTCGCTTCAGATCAGCGACCAACCGCGTCGTCTCCTCCACATTCCAGATATAGACCCCCAATCCGACAATGCGTGGCTGTTGAGCCAAGATCGCGTCCAGCATATCCAACCTCGGCTGGTTGATCGTGAACTCCAGCAGCACCGTTTCGGCTTGCATCTCACCCATATTGGCCAGCAGATACCGCAACCCGAACGCACAGTGCGGATACTTGGCATTCAGTGTGGCGAGGACGATGGACGACATGCGAGATCGAGTCTCATCTCAAGAGAGGACATTCGTGAGTGGGGGGATGGTGGCTCTCATTCTCCCCAGCTGTGAGGCCCGCAGCTCGTAGAATCGATCCGGCTGGCTTCGGATTTCGAAAATCACCCCTGATCTTCGGCCCCTGGTCCATTCACACTTTTCCAAAGACGGCAGGCTTCGGCGAGTTCGGCCCAGCTGGGGACGGGGACCACACCGCCGACCACACGGCGCAGGAAAAGATCCAGGAGGACTTGCTCGGCGGGGCGATCGGCTTCCAGGGTTTCGTCGCTCGACTCGGCGAGTGTGTTCCAGCGGATGTGAGTCTCACTGAGCAACTCCGCCTCGCCGGATTGGCATTGGGCGTGGACCCGAGGGCATGTACTGGCCGGACTGGTCGACTGAGTCTCGCACAGTGCCGGACCGGGCAGTCGAATCTCCGTTCGCACCGACGGGTGGGTCGGTGACCCGCGGCCATAGCTCACCACAAGCGTTTCGCCATTGGGCTGAACGGAGCGGTGGATCTGATGGACACTGGAATTGAGCAACGACCGGCACCAGTCGATGACTTCAATCACCATGGGATCGATAACCCCCGCGATCCCCATCAGATCGATGGACATCTGTTGAATCGGGCCGAGCTTTGTAGCCACCAGCTCTCGCAAACGCAGAGTGGCCGGCGTCGCGCGCAGTAAGGCTCCCGGCACGATCACCGCTCCTTCGGCTTCCTGCTCCGCGAGCGAGTCAGCCACCTGGGGCAGGGCCTCGTCCACGGGCGAAGCGACGAACACCGGCATCTGCCTCAACGTGGCCAGTTTGATCGCCCATTCGCGAGGCCAGCCCGACTCCAGAATCAGCAGCGCTTTCACGCCGGGATGACTGATCAGTCGCCGCAAGCTGTGAAACAGCTGCCCGCCGGTTTCCCGGGCGAGGACTTCGCCGTCACACGGTTGAGGCGAGAACACAGCTGCCACTCGCCCGCGAGTGAGAGCGAGGACGGCAGCGCGATACCGGGCCTCCCACACGGGGCCACCGCCGACAATTCCCAGCGGGATCGTCTGATCGCGTTTCGTCGCTCGGGGCGTCATGCCGTAGTGCCGATTCCTGTCGGGGACCGTCTGAATTGCAGCGAGGCAGGCTTACCCCCGGACAACGGAAGGAGGTGTGGCATGGTAGTGGATGTCGGCGGGGATTGTCAGTTCTGGATTCGTGGGAGTCCAGAGAGTGTGTGCATCAGAAAAGTGGGCATTCAAAACCAGAGGCATTGTTGACACGAAACTGGCAACAACCGCAGGTAACACCTCGAACGTGACGGACCGGCGGAGTGAAAACGCAGAGGGCGCGGAGGACGCAGAGTTCGGGAGGAGGGCCTGTTCTCTGCGTCCCCCGCGTCCTCTGCGTTTTATACTCCCGGGGCGCTGGATGGAGGCTTCTCCTTCGAGGTCGTCGGGAACGGTGGTGAATCTCGGACGACATTTTGAGGCTCACTCCGCTGACGTGATTTCCGAGTGCTGCCTTTTTCTTGTGAAGCACACACTCTTGGGGGTGCTTGCTCCTCATGCGACAGGCACATTGAAGGCTGGACTGGCAGGCGGCCAAGCGGAGCTTCGAGGAGTGGCGTTCCCCCACCGGAGTTGGGGAACAAGGAGATGGGTAAACGCCTCACATATTTCCGCCTGCTGCTTGCGACGGCATCACTGGCGTTGACTTCTGAGCTGGCGGTCGAAAGGATCAGGAAGTGAGTCGCTGTCTCAGAAGCCCTGCCCCGTTGCGAATGGAGAGTGTCTGATGCGTGTTGGCATACTCGGTCTATTGTGGGGCATCTGCTGCCTGTTATTGGCGAGCGACACATGGGCGGACGAGCCGGTCACGTGCCGACTCGCTGTGTTTCATGCGGATGTGACGCCTCCGCTGGGGCATCGACTGTTGACAGGTCACCGCAAACCGGCGATCGCAGTCGATGAGCCGCTGCAGGCTCGCGGGTTCGTCCTGCTACCGGTCGGCCAACCCCCAATCGTCGTCGTCTCGGTCGACTGGGCGGAGATTCGTAACGCCGCGTATGACCGCTGGCGATCCGTCTTGGCAGAGGCGGCGGGAACCACGCGCGAGCGGGTGCTCCTCTCGTGCATTCACCAGCATGACACGCCACTGGGAGATCTGACAGCGCAGGAGATCATTACGAAAGCCAGCGTTGACGGGCAGATCATCGACCCCGTGTTTCATGAAGCCTGCGTCCAGCGCGCCGCAGCTGCCCTGAAGACCTCGATCGGGCCAGCGGTCACGATCACTCATTTCGGCCAGGGACTCGGAAAGGTCAGCGAGCTGGCCTCGAACCGAAGGTATCTGAAGCCGGATGGGACGCCGACGTATGGCCGTTACAGCGGGGGTGGTAGTGTCGAGAGTCGAGCCGCCGAGGAGGGGATCATTGATCCGTATTTGCGAGCGCTGAGCTTCTGGAACGACGACCAAGCGGTGGCGGTCCTCAACGTCTATGCGACGCATCCGATGAGCTACTACGGCACCGGGCGGGTGTCGATCGACTTCCCCGGCATCGCTCGCGAACGACGCCAGGGGGACGACGCTTCGATCTTCCAGATCTACGCCTCTGGGTCCAGCGGCAACATCACCATCGGCAAGTACAACAGCGGGGCCAACGAGCTGCGACCGGTGTTTGCAGACCGGTTGTATCAAGGCATGAAAGCCGCCTTTGCCGCGACCACGAAGCATCCGATCCAACAGGTCGAGTTCCGCAATGTCCCCCTGCAGTTACCACTCCGCACGACGGGACCATTCAGCCTGTCCAGTCTCGAAGCGGCTGTACGGAATCAGGAGAATCCCCACCGTGCCGAGTTGTCCGCCCTCGGCCTCAGCTGGGCTCAACGGGTCGAAAGGCAACAGCCGATCGACGTGCCCGCGATTGATCTCGGCGGCGCGGTTCTGGTGCTGCTGCCGGGCGAGATGTATGTCGAGTACCAGTTGCTGGCCCAGAAGCTGAGGCCGGATCAGTTCGTGGTGGTCCTTGGTTACGGGGAGTGCGGGCCGGGCTATGTGCCGATCGAGCGGGCTTGGGAAGAGGAGGACGAGAACCTCGGCGACTGGTGCTGGGTCGACCGGGGGAGTGAGAAACAAGTCGTCGAAGCGTTGCAAAAAGTGTTGAAGGCTCCGCAACCGCTGGGAATCGCTGATGTGCTGGCCCCCGAGAAATAGTTCTCTGCATGAAAAAAGCCCACCGGTTGCCACCGGTGGGCTTTCAGTGGTGTCACGTTGTTCGCTCTGCTACGGCACAAACGGCAGCGCACTCGATGTGCTGCCCGACGCCGGGATGTAGGCTTTGGACACATAGTCCATCACCATGCGGTCGGCGTTGTACTTCCAGCCGAGCGTCTTCATCGAACGCTTCATGCGCTTGATCCACTCGATGGGCAATCCGTCCGAATCACGTTCGTAGTAGAGCGGAATCACCTCGTCGCGGACAACCCGCAACAGGTCTTCCCCGTCGCGTTCGTCCTGGACCGCCTGGTCCGCATGAATCAAGCCGTTCTCAATCATGAAGCCGTTGCGACCATCGTATGCTTCGGCCCACCAGCCGTCGGAGATCGACAGATTCAGCCCGCCATTGAGGACCACCTTCTGCCCGCTGGTGCCCGATGCTTCCAAGGGGCGTCGGGGATTGTTCAACCACACATCGACCCCCTGCACCAGATGCCGGGCCAGGTTGATGTCGTAGTCCTCCAAGAACACAATCTTCCCCGCAAATCGCGGGTCGTGCGCGACCTTGTGAATCCGCTGCAAGATATGCTTGCCCGGTTCATCCGCCGGGTGAGCCTTGCCACCGAAGACAAACTGCACCGGACGATCCGTGCTGTTGATGATCTGATCCAGCAGATCGAGATCCCGCATGATCAGGTCAGCGCGCTTGTACGGAGCAAACCGCCGAGCGAATCCAATCAGCAACGTCTGGGGATCGAGGATCGTCTGGATTCGTTCCATGTCGGCGTCGCTGACTTTGTGCCGCTCGGCCTGCTTCGTCAGACGAAAGCGGGCGTACCCGATCAGGCGGCTCTTGAGTGACTCGTGAGTCTCCCACAGTTCGCCGCTGGTGATGTCACTGATCCCCCGCCAGACCTCGGGCTCACCCGACTTCAAGTACCAGTCCAGCGGCAACACGCGGTCGTACAGGAATCGCATCTGCGGCGCGAGCCACGTACTGACATGCACCCCGTTGGTGATGTGCCCGATCGGCACTTCCTCTTCCTTCCGCCACGGCCACAGCTGACGCCACATGCGGCGGCTGACGACACCGTGCAGATTGGAAACCGCGTTGGCCCGACGGCTGCAATTGAAGGCCAGGACGGTCATGCAGAACGTCTCGTTATGGTCCGAGGGGTTGACCCGTCCGAGAGCCATCATGCCATGATGATCGAGCCCGAGTTCCTCGCGAAGTGGCCCGAGATGCTCGTCCATCAAGCCGTTGTCGAAGCGGTCGTGCCCAGCGGCCACGGGGGTATGAGTGGTAAACACGCCCATCATGGCGGTCTCGCGCAGGGCATCATCAAAGGACATGCCGTCCTCTTTCATGCGGCGGCGGATCATCTCCAGCGGGGCAAAAGCCGAGTGCCCTTCGTTCATGTGGATCACGCGCGGCCAAATGCCCAGCGCGATCAGAGCCTTCATCCCGCCGACCCCCAGCACCAGCTCTTGACGGATGCGAATCTTTTGGTCCCCGCCATACAACCGCGCGGTCAACGTTCGGCTCGCCTCGGTGTTCTCGGGCACATTCGTGTCGAGCATCAACAGCTTGATCCGCCCGACATTGACCAACCAGACCCGCGCGTAGATCGTCTCGTTGCGGGTTCGCACGCTGACGATGACCGGCTTGCCCGTCTTATCGACCGCTTCCTGCATCGGCAAGTCTTTCGGCTCCGAGTACGGGTAGGTCTCTTCCTGCCAGCCGAGGGGAGTAATGGTCTGGCTGAAGTATCCCTCTTGATAGAACAGGCCGATGGCCACCAGCGGAATCCCGAGGTCCGAAGCACTCTTCAAATGATCCCCCGCCAGAACCCCCAGGCCACCCGAATAGACTCGCAGCGATTCATGGATGCCGAACTCCGCCGAGAAGTAGGCGGCTGGGCGGTCGCCCAACACGGCAGCGTGAGTATCGCCCCAGGTCTGGTCGGAGTGCATGTACTCCTGCCACCGGCGATAGGCCCCGTGGATGCGGGCATGCAGCACCGCCTCGCGGGCGCGGGCCTCCAGTTTCTCCGGGTGGTACTCCCGCAACAACCGAATGGGGTTGTGCGAGAGATCGGTCCACAATTGGGAGTCGATCTCACGAAAGATACCCGTGACTTCGGGTTGCCAGCTCCACCACAGATTGCCAGCCAACTCGGACAACTTCTGGTGGATCGTGCGTTCTTGCGACATGATGGATGAATTCTCAAAGGGGGTGCCGGGCCGTGTGCGGTCGTGTCACGTTGCCACGGATCGTGAAAGTCGTGGCTGTCAGTCATCCCTCGAAGGACAACCGGCTTCACGACTCTCGCCGAGCCATCGTAGTGGTGTGCCACTCAGTGAGTCGGATCCCCAGACCGATCACCGCACGACGTGATGATCATAGAAGGCGGGCTGGAAGACCGTCCATGTCCGGGCGAGGCAGAACCCACTGGTTCACAAAATACATTTTTAAGAGCAGCTTATCCCGTGACAGAATCGAGGCTGATTGATAGGAATGAAAACTCCCCAGGATTGCTGATGCCGTCTCCCGTTTCGCAATCTGGAGGAAATCAAACGGCATGCGCAGGCCAGGCGGCGGCAAGTGCCGCTGCGAGTGTCTGGCCCGATTTTTATGACGGACTGACTTCCAGAAAGTCCCCGAAGATTCACCACCGGGGCACGGAGGCACAGAGAAAAGCGGGGGGAGGTCAGAATCGCTCCGAGACAGTACTCACATCGGTCGATTGAGCGGCCGCAAGCGATCCGCGATCCCTCAGAAGTGCGTCCCTGGCCCTCGAATCGGGACCGCGTCTTGTCCGGTGCAGGTCTTCTCCGTGCCTCTGTGCCTCTGTGGTGAATCCCGGACTGCCTGCCGTCGGGAGCAGCTGCCATACAATCTGGCCGCACACTCGCTGCGAGAACCAGCGGGGTGGGCTTCAGTTAGTGCATTCACTGGCCTAATATTTCGTCCGGCTCGGAAGGTTCTGCAGTGCATGGCTCACCGAGAACGAGACTGGCTGGTGACTCAAAGCACTGGCCATGGGACAACAGGACGATCGGAAGACGGAGGCAGCATGATTCTGGCGTGCGATGTGGGCGGGACCTCGACACGGGTGGCATTGTTCGAACCGGTGGCGGATCGAGCGGTGATGGTCGGCAGCGAGACCGTCCGCAGTGCTCAATATCCTTCACTCGCCGCCATCGTCGAGGCGTTTCGCTCGCGGCATCCGGACGCTCTGACAGCTGCCTGTTTCGGTGTCGCGGGTCCGGTCAGTGAGGGCCGGTGCCTGACGACCAACCTGCCCTGGCATGTCGAAGTTCGTCAGCTGCAGACGGTGCTCGGAGCGAGCCGGGTGACGCTGATTAATGATCTGGTCGCGAATGCGTGGGGGATTGACTGGTTGACCGCGAACGATGTGGTGTCGTTGCATGCGGGACAGCCGGATGCGACGGGGAATCGGGCAGTGATCTCGCCGGGCACCGGGTTGGGCGAGGCGGGAATGATCTGTGTGGATGGCCGCTATCGTCCCTTCGCGTCGGAAGGGGGCCATGCCGAGTTTGGTCCCCGCAGTGACACGCAGTTTGACCTGGCCCGCTATCTGGAACGGCGGTTCGGTCGAGTCAGCTACGAGAACGTCCTCTCAGGACCGGGACTCGTGAACATCTACACGTTCTTGCGGAACTCGGCCCGCGCCGATGAGCCCGAGTGGTTCGCCGAAGCGCTCAAACAGACCGACCCCGCAGCCCGCATTTCCGAGGCAGCCCTGAATGACGAGCTGCCGATCTGTGTCGATGCCATGCGAATATTCCTGAAGATATTCGGAGCCGAGGCGGGCAATCTTTCGCTCAAGCTGATGGCCACGGGCGGTATCTGGCTGGGCGGCGGGATCGTTCCCAAGATCATGCCCTTGATCGTCAGCACGCCCTATTTCATGGAGGGGTTCACCGCCAAGGGGAAGCTGAGCCACATCGTCGAGAAGATTCCGATCATGGCCATTCGCAATCAGCAGACGGCCCTGCTCGGGGCCGCACGATTTGCGATTCATGATGGTCAGCCGTAACGCTCCGCGATCACACGATCAAGATTGAAAAGGCGAGCGAGTCCTCCGAAACCTCTTGTCGCGCGGCCATCCTGGCTCTCACAGTAGAGTCTGGGCCACTCGAACTGCGACTCCCGCCGAAGCAGGCCCCTCGTCAGATTCGAAAGTATCATTCTCAGGCACGCCTGCATCCGCATTGTGCGTCTGTGGTACTCCAGAGACTCAACTCGTGTTGAATAACGAGAGAAATCCCTAATCATCTCGATTTTCTTGAGCGAGACTCCGTCTCGGCACGGGGTTTGTATAGACCTCTTCCATGAACAACGTGTTCATATCCGACGACGTGTTCGCTGCCGCTCGCAGAATGCGTCTGTCCCTGTGTGGAGGTGTCGTGTGATGAAACAACGTATGCGCCGTTCTGGTTTCACGCTGATCGAGTTGCTGGTGGTGATTGCCATCATTGCGGTCTTGATCGCCCTGTTGCTGCCTGCGGTCCAACAAGCACGAGAAGCTGCGCGGCGGTCGACGTGCAAGAACAACATGAAGCAATTGGGCCTGGCTCTGCACAATTACTTCGAGACGCACAGTGTCTTCCCGTTCTCCACATCGTCGGACGGGTACTCGTATGGCAACTCGGCCCCGTTGGTCAAGAATCATCGCGGTTGGGTGATGCTACTCCCTTTCTTCGACCAGTCGGTGCTCTACAACACATTCAACTCCAACTTGGCTGCGGGGGGGCGTAATACGAACAGCGGAACACTGGTCGGAACCCCCGAGGCATCGGGCAATAATTTGGTGGTCAGTAAACCCTTGGATGCCATGCTCTGCCCGTCGGACAATGGGGACAGATTTGAGAAGGAAAATGGGACCACTTACGGAATCTCCTCAGCGAGCTTTGCCGCTGGGATTTATGGAGCCCGGACGACCTACGATTTCTCGGTGGATAGCGGCAGTTGGACGACACCGTGGGGGAACCAATCCACGACCACGAAACGCATGTTTGGGAAGGACTCAAACAGTCGGATGCGTGACGTCACCGACGGCCTCAGCAATACAGCGATGGTGGTGGAGACCACGCTCGATGTTTATGACGGCAAGGCTCCCACATGGGGCTACTCGAAGCATGTGGGAATGGGTGTTGATCTAGCCAGCACGAACTCGCCAAGGATTAACTCCTGGATCTGCTGCAGTTGGGGAACTCCTGTGAACTCTTTCAGCAACACGCCCGGAAAGCTCGGTGAATGGGGGACGGCTGGAAGTCTGCATACCGGTGGTTGTCACATGGCTCTGGGTGATGGCTCCGTCAGGTTCCTCTCCGAGAATATCGACAACACCACTCGGACACGTTTGGCTTCCATCTCGGATGGACAACCTGTCGGGGAATTCTAATCGATGTCCACTAGCCGGAACGCGAGTGAAGTGACCGCTCCACTTTGCAGCAGCGACCGCGACCAGTGAGGTGTCCCCTTCAGCGGATCGCAATCGGGATTCCAGTGCCAATCCCCAGCGCGAACCAACCGTACGCTGCTTCCTCATTTCGAGGGCCAGCCTATCACATCCATCACAGGCACTGAGGAGAACTTTCATGAGACAACGTACTGGATTGTATCTCTGCGGACTGGGAAGTCTGGCAGCGATGCTGGGATGCGGCACCGAGGAAGTCCCTGGCCCAGTTCTCGAACCTGTGCAGGGAGTGGTGCTCATGGAAGGCCAGCCGCTGGCCGATGCTGCCGTCAGCTTCGTCCCGATAAAGGCCACTGTTGGTCAGGGGGGAACGGGCTTCACGAACGAGGCAGGGGAGTTCGTGTTGACTTCCCCCGTGAACAGCCAACCGGGGTGTCCCGAAGGCCAATACAAGGTGCTGATCCAGAAGATGCTCACCCCCACGGGAGGCCCTATCCCACTGGGTAAGACAGCTGCTGATGTGGAAGCCAGGAATATCATCCCGGCGAAATACAACCGCATGGACGACATGGTGCATGTGGTCAGTATCGCACCGGGAGGGAAGATCGATCTCCGATTCCCCTTGAAGCGCAAGTGATACCGCCCATAGCGACGATGATGGCTTGCTTCACATGGTCTTGCGATAAGTAGGAGGTGACATCTGAGAATCGGCATGACTGGGGAAGAATTCAAACAGCCCGTCGATCTATTAAGACCGACGGGCTGTCTCGTTCGCTGACATCGTGGTGACTGCGAATCAGGAAGTCACCACAGCACCGGGATTGCCGAGGCCGGGTCAGTACGTTCGGTGTCCCGGAATGGTGTCGCAGGGGGCTTGGTCAATCGCCCCCTCACATCGGCGGCCCCTAGAGCCTCATCCACGCAACGACATCGGGTTGAGCGTCACCCGCTGGGATGCGAAGCTCCTGATGACTGGGGGGAACCCCAAAAATATGTGCGAACAGGGCACTCGAAGCCACGACCCTATCGAAGGGATTGGTGAACCAGATAGATCTCGGCCACCGACCAATTCTGGCAATCTAGTGACGACAATAGAACGCCAGATAGGACGCCACACTCCAACACATCAGGGTGGAAAAAAACAGGACTCGCAGCCAGCGGACACGCAACAATGGTCCGGCCCCGGCTCCTCCTAAAACCGCCAAGCAAGGCAACAAACCCAACAAGTAACTGGCCTTGGCAGTACTGTACACCGGCAGGTGCATATACAGGTCCAGCACAGCGGCCAAGTAAAATCCCACCGCAGCGACCGCAAACATCAAGACGTTGCGAACAGCTGGCACATCCCGGCCCCAGATCCTGAACACGCCTGCCAGAATACAAGTCATCGGTAAGACTGCGAACCAGACACCGACCTCCATCCAGGCCACATTCCAGGGAATGGAGTCGACGGGCACGATCACACTTCCCGAGAGAAAGCCGTCAGCCCACAGCGACGAATAGATCGCGTCCCAGAAACTCAGGGCCCCGGAATAGACTGGCTGATTCAAAGACGCCCCGAATGAGGTGAGCTGTGACCAGGATCGATAGCTGGGATCCTGCCACCAGGGAAAACCGGTCGATGGATCCCAGCCCCCGACGAACGGCTGGCCGAGATACATCCAGTTTCTGAGATAGTACCACCCGGATGTGGCGAGGCAGGCTCCGAAGACGAATCCGAGTCGAGTGCAGCAGGCTCGCAGTGTGCCTTCGCATTTCACGCAGTGATAAAGGACAACAGCGAAGATCAACGGAGCCAACAGCAGGGGAGTCACCTTGGACAGCAGAGCGAGTCCCCAGACGACTCCCATGAGCACGAAGAACCGGGGCTTCTGTGGTTGAGTGGGATTCACGAGCAAGGTCACGCAGTGCAGAATCACCCACGAGGTCAGACACGCGGCCAGTGGTTCGTTGCCAAACACTTGTGACATATAGATGTTGACCGGCATCAGTCCGCCGATCAGCGTCGTAATGATCTGCTGATCATGACGACCAGGAAAAACAGCTCGCGAAATCCGGTAGATCATTTCGATCTGAGCCATGCCACAGAGTAGTGAAATCCCTCTGATCAGCATGCCAGCGGTCAACGCATCGACGAAATGAGAAGCCAGTGCGTACCCTGGGGCGGCAAGCAGATAGAGCAACGGAGACTGAAACATCTGCCAGCCATCGGTGGCCAGCGGTATCCTCTGGTGCTGGACCACAAACTGCAGGTAATCCAAATGGCCTGTCGAGTCGAAGCCCCACCAGGGAGGGACTCGCCCGATGTTATTTACCGCCATTAAGACCCAGGCGAACAGGAGTCCCCCACGCACGAAGCTGGGGGATAACATGGGTTCGAGAGTTGTCGATTGTCCCGCAATCGACCGGGTCCTCCACCAGAACCCTCCGCAGGCCACTCCGAACATCACCAACAGCCACGGGAGGAGCGTCACAAACGAGCGGGAGACGTTTGGAATTCCGGCGGCCTGAATCTCACTCGCGATTTCCGGAACGGGGTCGGTAACCAATGCACTCGGTGTCCAATTCTGTCGATCCAAAGACGATTCCCAGTTCCGCCCGGACGCGATCCCGAGAGCCTGACTGGATGCCAACAGACAGGGATGAGCCCCTGCGTTGGAGACCTCGATCCACAGCTGATGTCGTCCCGGATTCAGTCGAGTGCGAAGCGGAATCCGATGCCGCATTTTCCAATCGTCGGCTGCCGTCGCGCGTGTCGCCAAGGGCTCGCTAAACTCTGGAGCGGCGTCCAACCACACCCGACAGGTGCGATACGCCTGAAGTGTGAGGGTGGCATCCGTGACGGGTGCTGACAGCTCGAAGTCGCAACGAAACATAGTCCGTTGAGCATCGTGATTTCGCTGGGAGCGTAGCTGAAATGGCGAGGAATGCCGGACCCAGTGAGCATCGGCATCGCCCACCAACAGGATGACTCGCGGGTCATACAGCCATTGCTGAACCCGAACACCGCCCAGCAGAATGAGGGCGGCAATTGGCAGCAAGACCGTCCATACCACACGCCGGGACAACGGGTAGATCATGAGTTCAGAGCCTGCTCAGTCTGCCTGACGGGGGGGCCAGATATTGCTTGAAGGGGTGGGGTGCAGAGCGACGTGAGGTTATGGAAGACACGCTCTCCTTTCAATCCCTCTCAATTCAGCGTTAAGAACCTGGGGCACAACAACTTCCCGATATTCACAGAGGAATTGAACACGAAGGTCGCGAAGGAAGCGAAGGGATCCGTCCGACGATTCTTTTCTTCCCTCGCGATCTTTGTGTTCAGAATCAAATCGGGAAGTTGTTTTTGACCATGTGTTCAGTGTAATCGCCATTTTCAATATGGAATGAGTCGCGTGGGCGTTAGCCCACGCGACGTTGAAAAGGAGACAAGAGAAGCTTACAGAAAGTAATCGAAGATCCTTTCTCGCCACACGTACGCACCAAGCACCACACCGCCAACGGAGGCGAGGACCATCAGCAGCTTTCCGACATTCTGTCGGTGGGAAACAGGAAGTTCCAGAAAGCCCCAGGTCAGTGTGCCCGTTTTCTGCCCCTCGCCAGTGACTCGCACTCCACCGGGAAGTTCGATGTGTACGTCATGGACAGACACATGGGTCGCCTCGGACAACTCGGGGGCATATCGTCGGGAGAGTCCCATGCGTGACACCCGAGAGTAAATAACCGTAATAGCCCCATACAAGGCGATGAAGAGCAAGACGCCGACAAGAGTGACGATCAGTGCCTTGTTCCGCATGAGAATACCTCGGTGACTCTGCGTCGGGGCGGACGAACGGTTAAACCCGAACCGACTGGGAACTGGCCCGCTTCACATCTCGTGCCGTCAGCCACTTCTTCAGTGAGGTCTGGCATTCGTCCGAGGGGTGGCCCGCGAGAAGGTTGGCCACGCTGATATCTTCATCCAGATCGGGCCAGTGGATGCCTCCCCCTGTCCCGATCAACCGCCACGCACCGCGTTCCTGTGGTGTCCCGTGAGACAATCGCGAATACCACGCCACCGGCACCCCCAAGGTGCGACCGTCTGACAACTCCACCGAAAGGGTGTCCTCGGTGACCTGCACATTGATCGCCACAACCACTCTTGTTTCAATCGTGGAAGAACTCATCCCATGCCTCTCCAGTACTGTTCCGGTTGGTCGCGTCGCACGGGCACGGGGGACTGACGTCCGCCCGCTCGCTGTCGATTGGAGTGACTAGCTGTTCGCCATTTCTCGCAGCACTCCGGCCAGCGTCTCACACCCTTCATCGACCTGCTCCGGAGTGATGTTTAGCGCGGGCAGCAGCCGCACCACGGTGTCGTGGGTCGCGTTGATCAGCAAGCCCTTCTCCATGCACTTGCCGACGGCCGGAGTCGCGGTCGTCGCGAGTTCCAGGCCGATCATCATGTTGCAGATCCGGAGATCGCGGATCAGCGGGAGTTCAGCTTTCAGCTTGGTGAAGTGCTGGCGGAAGCGCTCGGACATCTTGTGGCTATGAGCGATTAAGCCCTCCTCCTCGATGGTCTGAATCGTCGCGACGCCAGCGGCCATCGCGATCGGGTTGCCGCCGAAGGTGCTGGCATGCATGCCGGGACGCAGGCTGGGGGCGATCTCGTCCTTGCAGATGATCGCGCCGCAGGCGACGCCGGATGCAACCCCCTTGGCCAGCGTGATGATGTCGGGCTGGACCCCGAAGGTCTGGTACGCGAACCAGCTGCCGGTCCGCCCCATGCAGGTTTGCACCTCGTCGAAGATCAGCAGCAGACCGAACTCATCGCACAGCTTGCGGAGTCCGTCGAGGAACCCCGGAGCTGGGATGTTGACCCCGCCCTCCCCTTGCACCGGCTCGATCATGATCGCAGCTGTCTCTTCATCGATCAGCTCGCGGACGGCTTGCAGATTGTTCCGTTCACAATACAGGAACCCTGGCAACATGGGGCCGATGCCGTCGTGGTATTTCGGCTGAGCTGTGGCCGTGACCGCACCGTAGGTCCGCCCGTGGAAGCCATCCAGGAACGTGATGATCTTGTACTTGCCCGCCGGGGTGTGCAGCCGCGCCAGCTTGATGGCCCCTTCGTTGGCTTCGGTGCCGCTGTTGCAGAAGAACGCCTTGCCAAAGCTGCGCGTGCAGAGGGCCTCGGCGAAGTCACCCTGCGGTTCGGTGTACCACGTGTTGGGCACATGGATCAGTTCGGCGGCCTGCTTCTGAATCGCGGCGATCACCCGTTTCGGAGTGTAGCCGAGCATGTTGCAGCCCCAGCCGGGGAATAGATCGAGGTAGCGTTTCCCCTCGGCGTCCCAGACATAGCTGCCGTCCCCTTTGACAAGGCAGACCGGATACCGGCGATAGTTGGGGACCACGTACTGGGAGAACAAGGCGATGGTCTGTTCGCTGGATCGGTGGGGCATGGGGGGTGTCCTGGGGTGGGGGAAGTGGGGGAGAGGGAGCGGTACGGGGGAGACGCGGATGGGAAGCATCGGGTTCGGTCATCGGGGGAGAGTGATGGGGTAGTTTATCACAGTGCGCCAGTGAGGAAACTCCGAGTGGTGGCCGTGTTGCCGACTGGGCAGTGCAGATCAGACGAGAGAGCGGCACGGCGTCAGCCTGCCGAGACGCTGCCCGTCGTGTCGGCGTCCTGTTTGAATGACATAGCGGCCGGATGGCGGGGTCAGCTCGCTGCGTCAACAAGGGACTACCGCCATTCGGCCCTTGCTGGTGCTGCGGGCTGAAGTCGCTGGCCCCCATGAAGCCATGTCACGCAACGGTAGGACGACATCGTCTTTCAATCCCACACAAGATTTCATATCGTCAGAGCAAGGCCTCGGTGATCATCACCACCGTGCCATTCTCTCCTTTGGATTCACGGAACATGAACCGACAAGAACTTCGTCAGTACATGGAGTTGCTCGCACAAGACCACGGTTTTCGGTACTGATCGGAAATACCTAGGGTTATCGCTCATTCGTCATTCAGGAAGCGGAAAGACAACTCGAACGCAAAGTCGTTGGACCGGGGTGGGTGGAGTCGGTGCAGATGTATTTGACGGATCTCCCCCATATTTGGCAGATCGAAATACCGTTTCTGATTGGAGGAGTGCTCGGAGCATGGATTGGACTTCGACATTTGAAGTCCAGAGAGACGGTCGATGTCCAATGAGACGACTTTCAGTGGCTTCAATCCCGGGTACTGACATCATCCCTTCAGAGAGAGCCGAGCTAAGTGCGTACTCCGCTGCGGAAAGCCTTCGCGTCGCAGCTAAACGAGTGGCATGGCAGAACTCTGACTAGCGCGCCGGACGAGTGAGGTGACGGCCCCACGATGCGTCGAGTACATTGCACTGACCGATTCTCTCGGAAACTACCACGTGTTGGGGAAACTGACCATGAAGCTGCGTTGTGGGGTGTGTTGTCTGGTGTCGGGGGCGGTGGCTCTCATGTTGCTGGCGCTGATGACGAGTGATTCATCCGCTGCGGACCAGGCGGAGAAGATCGATGTGCTGATCGTCGATGGGCAGAACAATCACGACTTCGTGCGGACAACACCGTACATGAAGAAGGTGTTGGAGGAGACCGGGCGGTTTCGCGTGTTTGTGGTCACGACGCCGCCTCGGGGGGCGACCGACCCCGGAGCCTGGAAAGGGTTCCGGCCTCAGTTCGCGGACTACGATGTGGTCCTGAGCAACTACAACGGCGAGACCTGGCCGGAGCATGCCCGCACGGGGTTCGAGGAGTTCGTCAAGAACGGCGGCGGGGTCATGAACGTCCATGCGGCCAACAACCCGTTTGGGGATTGGCCGGTCTGGAACGAGATGATCGGGCTGGCTTGGCGCGGCAATGACGGCGGCGACCGGATCACTCTCGACGCAGCTGGCAAGGAAGTTCGCACTCCCCAGGGTGAAGGCCCCGGAGCTGGGCATGGCAAGCAGCACCCCTACACGGTCATCACGCGCGACCGCGAGCACCCGATCACGAAGGGGCTGCCCGCCGAATGGATGCACCCACAGGACGAACTCTACCACGGGCAGCGCGGCCCGGCCTTGAATATGCACATTCTGGCGACCTCGTTCAGCGCGAAGGAGTCGGGCGGCACCGGCGAGCATGAGCCGATGGTGTGGTGGATTCCCTCGGGCAAGGGGCGCGTCGTGACGACTGTCCTGGGACACGTCGGCGGCGGGCAGGATCAGGCGTCTTGGCCGATGCGGTGTGCCGGGTTCCACGCGATCCTAACACGCGGCACCGAATGGGCCGCGACCGGCGAAGTGACGATCCCACTCCCGAAGGAATTGCCGACGGCGGACAAGGTCAGCTTGCTGCCGTAGTGTCGATCCCGATTTCGTTCCCTCAAACCAAAGCCCAGTGGTGGCAACCCCTGGGCTTTTTTGTTTGGAATCGCTTCTTCACTTCACCAACTGCCCGCCATTCTTTTCGACATGATTCCGCCACCCGAGCAGTGCCGCATTGCGAGGTGAATCGGCCAGATTCGGGCGATACCCATGAGCAGTGGCCCGATTCGTCAGTCGACTGACCTGAGAAAAAGCCAACTCCCGAATGGCAATCTCCTTGTGGTCCATCCAACCGATCAGCTGGCTCGTGATCGCTTTATCCTTGGCATCCTCCAAGGGATATCCCCAGAGTAAATCCACCACATCCGAGACATCGTCGTCCTCCTGAAAGACTCGCTCCACCTCCATCGCCAGGACAGCTGAGTTATTGGGGTCCGAGGGGAGCCAACTCCGCAGGCACCAGATCGCCGCCAAACGGGTTGCTTCGTGTTCTGACTTCAGCGCCTTGACCAGCATGGGGACATCGTCGACCAACCCCAACGTGTAGGTGGCGAGCGAGGAGATGGTCTCCCGCCGGTCTGACACCAATGCCGGAATCGACATGCTCACCGGCTGATTGGTCGCGAACTCTTTCTCGAACATGCGGTACTTCGTCTTGTCCGCAGCGGTGAGGGGAACCCCTTCGGGAGCAAGCCAGTTCGGCACCGCCCGCTGGGGTCCGACTTGGAGAGGATTCGGAGTCACGGGCCAGGCAGCGTAACCGATATCAGAGGCGATGATGACAGCTGGTCCCCCGTTCCAAACGAGTGAGACGGAACCGGAAACGACGTGGATGCCGCCCTCGGGGAGTGGCAACAACGGGTCCGGTCGGCGGCCGTGCGGGGCGCGCTGACTGACCTCCAGAGCACAATGGCTGCCCGGCTCGTTCAAGGTGAGTTCCGCCAGTTGGCCGCGCAGACTCAAACTGATCGAGACAGGTTCCTTGTTCTCAGCGGTCAGCGGGCGCTGGAAGGCGATCCGTCCCCGGTCGATCGAGATGGTCAAGAGCCCTGCTCCGACCCCCGGCTGCAGACGCACCCGGGAGCCTCCGTACAGGGTCACCAAAAGCGTCGACCCGTCGACGGTGAATTCGGACTGGAAGGGGTCAGGCGTGGCGATCTCCTCCCCTCCATGCACCAGTGCCCGACGAGGCATGACGTTCCACTGTCCGGACTGCGGTTCGCGGGCGAGCAGGATGCCCTCGGCACTGCCATACATCATGACCGGAAAGGGCGTCACGGCGGCGGCAGGCGGGACTGGCGGAGCTTCGGGGGGGGGGGCGAGACCAACATCCCCCGGTGCGGCGACGCTGGGCACAGTGGGTTCGGGCTGTGGTGCTTCCGGTTCTGGCAGCATTTCCGGGGTCTGCAATGCATGGGAGTTCACCGCCAGTGCCGATTCAACCGGCAATGGCTTGGTCGCTGGACGGTTGGGTTCGGGGGATTTCGTCAGGTTGTTTACGGGAGTTGTCCCCTCGTCCAGAGCCGCTGGGTCCGCGTCCGTCGGCGGTTCGGTCACGGTGACGGACTGCCCACTGAACCCGGGCAGCAACCCCTGGTCCTTCAGCACCCACCCGAGCCACCCCAACCCGAGGCCACCGACCAGCAATCCCAAAAGGAGATTTCGCCCCACGGTCGGCTTGAGATAATCCGGGGTCATCGGGTGGCGAACGGTCGGAGTGGCCGTCGTCATGGCCAGAGCCTGCGCAGCTGTCTCTGAGACGGGGCCTTCCGCCTTAGTACGAGGCTCGACCAGTGGAGCCTGACTCACCAGCGCGTACATCCGCTCCCGCGTCGAGGCCAGTACCTCCACAGGTTCGCCTAGCACAGCGGTCAGTATCTGGTGCGAGGACGCCACCTCGGCCAAGTGCATATCCGATTCCAGGCACAACTTCTCCAGCGCCGGAACGGCATCTGGGGCAAGCGTATTGTCCAGATACTCCCCGACCAGATTGGGGTCGGGGGCCGATCCCGAACCCGTCAGCTCTGGGGCGGCAATGCGGCGCCGGCGGACCACTTCCTTGATCCGCGCGACGGTCGCAGCGGCCGGGGCGCTTTCGCTGACCCGCACGCCGATCTCTTTGAGCGTGGTCGGTTCGAGGACATCGTCGAGGTAGGCGAGCAAGGTTCGCAGGGTTAATCGCATCGGACTTCTCCAGGCAGCCCCGCCGGGAATGGGGGCTACCCGAAATAGTGCCCCGCAAAGTGCCACGCCGTACAAGAATCTCGAAGTCGAAGGGAATTTATGCCATATTCTCTCCCCCAGTCGCCCGCCGCGTGAGCGCTCAGAGGTCCGGCGAGCCCCCGGCATGAGCCGGGGTCTCGCCAGAGTGTCTCCATCCGGACTGCGTAAAGTTTATCGCGTGGTCTCTCGACAATCTGAGTCGGAATCGGCTCGACGCCGGTCATTTCACTTGCAAGACTGTGCGACAGGCCAACCGAACACTCCCTTCTCTCAACTCATGCCAATCTTCCGGGGCCTGCTCCGATGCTTCGAGTGTGCAGCTTTGAAAGCCGCCGCGCGGCCGAAATGAAGTCGTTAATCGAGCGACAAGGGGGAGTGGCAACCATCGCCCCCTCGCTCCGGGAAATCCCCATTGAGGACAACGCCGATGCCCTCGCCTTTGGGGAACTGCTCGGTCGCGGCGAGATCGACATCGTGGTCTTTTTGACAGGCGTCGGCGCGCAAGGGCTGCTGGATGTGCTGCTGACGCGTTATTCGTCGGAGTCGCTTCAGTCCTGGTTCGGACGAACGACCGTCGTCGTTCGCGGTCCGAAGCCGGTCGTCACCTTGCGCGCTGCGGGCATCCACGTGGACCATCGGGCCGCAGAGCCGAACACCTGGCGCGAGGTGATCGATCTCATCGACAACACTCCGATTCCGGTCGCCGGTCAGACCATCGGAGTGCAGGAGTACGGCCAGCCTCAACGGGAGTTGAGCCAAGCCCTGCAAGATCGACTGGCCAACGTCATTTCCGTCCCGGTCTACAAGTGGGCACTACCGAACGACATCGGCCCTCTCGAACAATCGGTCCAGAGCACCATTGCGGGCGAGTTCGACGTACTGCTGTTCACCAGTGCTCAGCAGGCCGTGAATGTCTTGGACATTGCGGATCGACTCGGCGTGAAGGAGGCTTGGATCACAGCGGCACGGCGGTGCGTGATCGGCAGCATCGGGCCAACCGCGACAGAAACACTCGCTGGGCTCGGGCTGCATCCGCATCTGGAACCCACTCATGGAAAAATGGGGCATCTCGTCATGGAGACCCTCGCCTTCGCGAAAGCGAATCGAGGACCAGGGGAACAGACTTCGAAGCCCCTTCGAGCGACACAACCCTAATTCTCGATGCGAGTTCTGAGGTTCTATTCGGAATCGATCTTGCCCGATTCCGGGTTGCGGCGTAGAGTTAAACATAAGGTCTACAAGGACTGTTGCATCCCAGCGGGGCAAGTTACCGTGGCGTTGACGGACATCGATCGACGACTACTTAAGCAGTGCTTGGTGCGTGCGCCAGGGGCTTGGAAGGACTTCGTCGACCGATTTGTGGGTCTGTTTGTGCATGTGATTCGGCACACATCCCACGCCCGCAGCATTCGTATCACCAACGACGACATCGATGATCTCTGCTCGGAAGTTTTTATCCGGCTGATCGAACACGACTTCGCCGTGCTGAGGCGTTTTCGCGAGCAATGCTCACTGGCCACCTACCTCACCGTCGTCTCTCGCCGGATCGTGGTCAAGGAAATCATCCGCCGCCGCAAGGCTGAAGCGTGGGGCCATGTGGATGCTCACGGTGCGGCGCTAGAATCCGCTGGTGAGTCGATCCCGAACGCCTCTGCCGAAACCGTCGAAGAAGTCGCCTTGCTCCTGGAACACCTCCCCCAGCCCGACGCCCAGATCGTCCGCAAGTTCCACCTGGAAGGGAAAACCTACCGGGAGATCAGCGCCGAAGTCGGCGTGCCAGAGAACTCGATCGGGCCAACGCTCACGCGGGCCCGCGAGAAGCTGAAACAACTGCGCGTCGGCGTCGAGTAGCCGTAAAGCCTTCCCGCTGCCAAATCACCCGTTTAGCTGCGACGCGAAGGCTCTGCGCAGCGGAGCGTTCCGGATCGACTGATTCGCGTCGGTATCCCCCCTCGGTCCCAAGCTCCGCTTGGGACCGCATATCCCCGTAGCTCCGCTTCGCCGCGTGCCAGTCGACGTTGGCGTATTCATCGCCATACAGAGTCCCGAACCGAGGGGACACTCTTCGACGCGAGAGCGACGGCGGCGGATAGCCGTGGGCGCAGCCCACGGACCCGATCCAATCCGTTCCCCAGCCGCGAATGCGGCGACCGCAGTATTGGTAGTTCTCATACTGACGAAGATTTGGAATGATTGCCCGCCGTATGCCAGCGACCACGTCTCTTGTGAGGTTCGCTGTCGCCGCTCTCGCGGCTGGGGGCGGAAGGAGTATCATTGTCCGTAGGTTGCACCCACGGCTACATGCTTTCACCGCTCACGCGGCGAAGAGCGAGACGGCGGGCTCCTCGTGCCAATCAGCACTATGCGGTACAAAGTTACGGTATCTTAACTCGCACAGAGGGAGGTCGTGATGAGTGATGAGCAGATTGCCTCCGAATCACCAGTGAAGCGTTGGTGGAATCTGACACGGGTCGAAATCCTGGTCATCATCGCGATCCTCGTTGTCTTGACTGCTCTCATCGTCCTCCCTAAGACGCAATGGGTTGCGGATGGCACACGTGAATTCCCAGTGCAAGTCTTTGTGTTCGATGCCGAACGCGGAGAGCCGATTCCAGGTGCCGAAGTCGCAGTGATCTCACGAGGAGTCTTCAAGGTCTATTCCGTCGAACGTGCGCAAGAAGCCGCCAAAGAATTGGCCACTCTTCAAGACCATTTGGACCTCGTCCCAGCCACGCAGAAAGGGCACACCGACGAGCAAGGGATCGCTTCACTGATCGTCGAAGTTCGTACCAGTTCAAGTCACCGACACACCCAGCCGCGAGCCTATCCGGGGCATAACTGGGTCGTGGTCTCGGCCCCCGGGTTTGGTGGTGTGGTTATCCCGCTGAGCCAGGAACCGGTCCTGACCTCTGAGCTGCGAGAGCGCGGCGGGTTCCTGGTGCCGATCGGGATCATGCGAGCCCCTGTGAAGTAGAACGAAGTGTGTTCCGTTCCTGATGCCCATGCCGACGGGATCTTCGGTCGAACTCAACACCACCCCTTGAGGAAACTCGCTCGGTTAATTCTAAGAGTTCCAGTCCTGGAGAGCGGCACGACGTCGGCCTGCCGAGGGATTGCACGACAGTAGGCGCTGGAACGCGGGCAGGGCCTCGACAGGCTCACTGCCCCTCAATTCGTTGCCAGCACAGTCACCAAGTAAATCAACTCTTCAGCCGCCTCCGACGGCTCTCCCACGGTGGCGGCGATGCGTTCCAGGACCAGTTGACGATAGCGTTTTCGCAGCCGGTGGACGGCGACTTTGAAGGCTCCGTGAGTGAGGTTCAGCGAGCGGGCGGCTTCCAGGGCGGTCTCGTGGCCGGAGGGGGTGACGAGCCACGGTTGCAGTCCCTCGAAGCGGGCGAGATCGCCGGCCTCGCTGGCTTCCGCACGCAAGACCGTCATCGCTTGCTGCACAATCGCTAAGCCCCATTGCTGGTCGAAATAGGCATCGGGCGGGAACCCGTTTGGATCGACCGGATCGTGGCCGATTGATGAATGCTCATGGTGGGGGCTAACGTGCGTCAGCGGTTGCGGCGGCACTCCTCCCCCGCGCTTGGCGGCTCGATCATGATCACGCTGATCGGCCAGAAAATGCTTGACGGCTCCGAGCAGGTAGCTGCGAAATCGGCCTTGCGTGCGGTCGGTGTGATCGAGGCTGTGACCTTCGAGCAGCTTGGCGAAGAACGCATGGGTCAGGTCGCGGGCGTCGTCGTGGCCTTGGGGGAAGTCACCGCGTGAACGCTCGACGAACATCGCCACCGGTTCGTAGTAAGTCTCGCACAGCTCGCGCAGGGCCAGCCGGGCCTCGGGGGAATCCCCGCGAGCGGCGATCACCTGGGTCCAGCGGGTGGTCTGAAAGTTGTGCGGTCGGTCGGGCATAACTGGCGAGCGGGGCGGCGTCAGCCCCCTGGTGATTTCGAGTGT
>JANPCU010000031.1:0-18411 GCA_031431195.1 Planctomycetota bacterium
CTTCCGCTGCGCGGCCGACCCTGGGCTACGAGGCGTGACCCCATTGGGGGCACCGTTCGGGCGAAGTGACGACTCACCGAAGCTGGAGACGCATACACCCCCAAACGCTCCAAACGCTGGCCCTCATGCGGAACGATTGTATTGAGCCTCGCGGGCGGCTACGCTCCAGAACTGCAACCGCTGTGTTGACCCTATGGATCACCTTCACTCCACCCACGGTCGCGATTGCCGACCAGAAAGTTGACATCATGGCCTTAAAAGGGAACATCAATCACTCCGCCGTCTTCTGGTGTTTTAACATCGCGGGCGACCTGTGGGACATCGAGAAGATGTGTACCGTGGCGAAGAGTCTCGGTTGCCAGTCGATTGAGATCTGTGGTCCGGAAGAGTGGACCACGATGCAGAAGCATGGGCTGACCTGTGCCTTGGCAGCCAATGGCATGCCGGGGGCTCCGTTCATGAAGGGGCTGAATAATCTCGCCTACCATGACGAGGTCATCGCCACGACCATGAAGCGGATCGAGGAGTGTGCCGCTTTCGGGGCTCCGAGCGTGATCGCCTTCACCGGGTATAAGTGGAGGAACGCCGAAGACCCGACGAGCGGCGAGATCTCGCTGAAGGAGGGAGCCGACAACTGCGTTGCGGGGCTGAAGAAACTGGCCGCACATGCCGAGAAGCATGGGGTCAACATCTGCCTGGAACACCTCAACACACGCGATGGGTCGCATCCGATGAAAGGACACCCCGGCTACCAGGGGGACGACATCGACTACGTGGCGAACATTGTTCGCCGTGTCGGATCGCCGCGCGTGCGACTGCTGTTCGACTTCTACCATGTGCAAGTGATGAACGGTGATCTGTTGCGGCGATTGGAAGAGAACATCGACGTGATCGGACATATCCACACAGCGGGCAACCCCGGTCGCGGCGAACTCGATGACTCCCAGGAAATCAACTTCCCCCCACTGATGCGGAAGCTCGTCCAACTGGGCTACAAGGGCTACGTCGGCCACGAATTCATTCCCACTCGCGATCCACTGGCGGGACTGCGTGAAGCGGTGAACCTGTGTGACGTGTAGACCGGTCGGCATTCCCTTGGTGTTATCCAGGACCAGTTACCCAATGCGTCAGCGAGTGTACTGGTGCATGCACCAGTCGGCGGAAGTCCACTTTCTGTCCCCTCTCTCCACTGTGATGTTCACCCCAAGGCCATGTCGCATGTGGGAGAAGAAGCAGAGGCCGTCCCGGGGCGAATGCACTCCGAGGGCGTCTGTGTGCATCACAACAGTCGGCAGGAATTCACCTCAGCGGCTCGGAGAGTAAGTTCCTCAGAGGGCATCCCGGATTGAGGTCGAGGAGTGCAAACAGGATTTACAGGAACGACAAAATGCAGCCCCGGAGAGTGGGAGATTCATCCTGTTGATCCTGACCATCCTGTTAAAACCCGCCCCTTCGATCCTCTGGATTTCTCCGTGCCTCCGTGCCTCCGTGGTAGAATTCTGCGGTTGCCGAATTTTCTGACGCACACGCCGTGGGCAGTGACCGCGCCCTCCGGTGAAACGCTTGTTCCGACTTCTGGTAGAGTCGATTTCCTGTTTCCCTCCCTCGTTTGGCGATTGCCTCATGTCTGCGTTTCCTCGTCGTGCCCTGATCGGTGTGAGTGACAAGACCGGTCTGGCGGTCTTTGCCAAGGGGCTGTCAGCGCTGGGGTTTGAGATCCTTTCCACGGGCGGGACTTCCAAGTTCCTCAAAGAGCAGGGACTCCAGGTCACCGATGTCTCCGACTACACCGGGTTCCCCGAAATCATGGACGGGCGGGTCAAGACCCTGCACCCCAAGATCCACGGAGCGATCCTCGGTCGGCCCGATCTCGAACACGACGCAGCAGCCATTCGCGAGCATGGGATCGTGCCATTCGAGTTGGTCGTCGTCAACCTGTACCCGTTCGAGCAGACGGTCGCCAAACCGAATGTCTCGATCGACGACGCCATCGAGAATATCGACATCGGCGGGCCGAGCATGATCCGCTCAGCGGCCAAGAACCATGCGTACATCGCGGTCGTCACCCAGCCCGAGCAGTACCCGCAGGTGCTGAATGCACTCTGTGGAAAGGGACTGACATTGGAGGCTAAGCGGCTATTGGCGCTCGATGCCTTCCGCATGACGGCCCGCTACGACCGGGCGATCTCCGACTACTTCGACCGCATCACCGCCACGGATGAGGCACTGCGTCCCTTCCCGGCGGAACTCGGTCTCTCCTTCGTGCGGCAAGAGGTGCTGCGCTACGGCGAGAACCCGCATCAAGCGGCCGCCTTCTACGTCGAGCGAAACCCACCGCTCGCCTCGCTCGCCGCTGCCGAGAAGCTGCACGGCAAGGAACTCTCCTACAACAACCTGCTCGACCTCGACGCCGCGATGGCCATCGTCCGCGAGTTCAGCGACCCCGCAGCTGTGGTCATCAAGCACAACAACCCGTGCGGCTGTGCCATCGGGGCCACGCTCGATGAGGCGTTTCACAAGGCGTACGAGGGGGATCCGATCAGTGCCTTCGGTTCTGTCCTCGGCTTCAACCGGACGGTCGATGTCGCGACAGCGGAGCGACTGTGCGAGCCGAACCGGTTCATTGAGTCGATCATCGCGCCCGGTTACGAACCGGCAGCGTTCGAGTTACTCACCACGAAGCCGAAGTGGAAGAACAATGTGCGACTGCTGCGATGCCCCGACTTCACGGCCCACCAAGCTCGGTCGTTCGAGTACCGCCGCGTCACCGGTGGGCTGTTGGTGCAAGAGCGCGATGACCAGTTGGAGGACACCTCGACCTGGCGCGTAGTCACCGACCGTCCGCCGACGGATGCCGAGCGGCGTGACCTCGCCTTCGGCTGGAGCGTGAGCAAGCATGTGAAGTCGAACGCCATCGTCCTGATTCACGGCGGGATGGTGGTCGGTGTCGGAGCCGGACAGATGAGCCGGTTGGACTCCTCCTGGATTGCGGC
Source organism: Planctomycetota bacterium (assembly GCA_031431195.1). Classification (GTDB taxonomy): domain Bacteria; phylum Planctomycetota; class Planctomycetia; order Planctomycetales; family Planctomycetaceae; genus TH-plancto1. Next base: position 2,994 of record JANPCU010000031.1, read on the forward strand.
CCACAAAGCGGGCGACCGCAGTCGCGGCGCCGTTGTGGCGAGCGATGCCTTCTTCCCCTTCCGCGATGGTATTGACGCCGCTGCCAAAGCCGGAGTCACCGCCGCCATTCAACCCGGTGGCTCGAAGATGGACGCCGAGGTGATCGCCGCCTGCAACGAACACGGCATGGCGATGATTTTTACGGGGAAGCGGCACTTTAAGCACTAATGGCGATCGGCCTGATATTCGCGTACCCGCCAGACTTCGAAGGGAGTGTGGTTGCCATTTGCCATTCGAAAATCGGCCAGACGGGCGGTGTGTGAAAGGGCTGCCTCAGAGATGACACGGGGGGGAACAACCCGAAGCATGCTCAGGGAGGAGCCGATGGGCACCTGAGCGATGGAACGGGCGATGCGGCAATGCGGGGACGCCGGGTCCGAAGCCGGGCCGACCAGTCGCGGGGGACGCTGGGGAAGACCTGTTTTCGACTTCTCGCGGGCACGATTCAAGACGTACGACGGACGTCCTCGTCCGTCGCGAGTGTGCGACTGAAAAGTCGGCACGAGATACAACTCACCGCCTCATGCGATCCCGCTGCGTGACTTCTCGACCGGTCCAGGCCCTGCAAATCACAGCCCCCTCCTCATTATCTTGAGGACATGATCTTGTGAATCCTCTTCCGGTCCTGCGGGCGGCTCGGATGGAGAAGAGGAAAGTCCACAAGATCATGAGTACAAGATCATAAAGAGGTACAGCGGACAGTCGACGGAGGATGGACTTCTCGCGGGCGAAATTAAAGACGTACGACGGACGTCCTCGTCCGTCGCTCCCCGAGGTGTTTCACATGGACGGACGAGGACGTCCGTCCTACGAAATGTCTGATTTCTCCCCGCGTGAAATATGACAGGCCCCCATCGTGCCTAAGAACAGTAGGGCAGACACCAGCAGACAGCCCAGTGGCGAACGCAGTTTCTTCAGCATGAATGCAGCTTCCCCTGGCCAGCAAGGCGGTCACTCTCACCCGCTGAGTTCATTGGTGTCAACGGCACGCAGCGCTTTCGATGGATCGGGGTGCCCTCGCCATCGTTCAAGCCCGGCCCCCCCCAATGCGTCAACGCGGGCGTACGTCTCTCGATACTCTTCGAGTGCTCAACTTCAGGAGAGGTGTTGACCTTCGCCCCGATTTCTGGACGCGAATTGGTGGCAGCCCTCGCTCACGCTTCGAGTTGCTGGAACTGCCCTCGTGCGTTTCTCCCACAGGCGGGCGGACTGGGAGTGGTCTGTACTCCATTGAATCTAAACTGGCCATGTGTGCCGCAACCCACAGGCGGGCAATAGATTGCGAGTCGTCCCGATGCAGCCACTCCGGGGGACACACGCCATCCCGAGGAATCGCGCCGCTTGTTTACTTGTCAGTTCACTCTGGGCCGGGTATCATTGAATCAGTGCTAAGCCCCTATAGCTCAATCGGTAGAGCAAATGACTCTTAATCATTAGGTCGTAGGTTCGACTCCTACTGGGGGCACTCAAAAGGCCGGTTCCGTTGGGACCGGCCTTTTGTCATGGAGGAAAGCCCACCGGTTGCCACCGGTGGGCTTTGAGGACTGTTCGCGCCCCCGAGAGACCGACAAACATGGAGAGTGCCGTTCGTCGAGCTGCCTTTGAGGCCTCGCGCACGATTGTCGTCAAGATAGGCACGAACGCCCTCTCACGCCCCGACGACACCCTCGACTTCGCTCGCATCAACAGCCTCGCCGAGCAGCTCGTGCGTCTGCGGCGGACCGGGAAGAAGGTACTCGTCGTCTCCAGTGGAGCCATCGGGGCCGGGATCGGGTTACTCGGACTGCGGGAGCGTCCGACCGAGTTGCCGCATTTGCAGGCGACCGCCAGCGTGGGGCAGGCTCATCTGATTGGAGCCTATGACGCCGCTTTTCAGAAGCACGGGCTGCGGGCCTCGCAGATCCTGCTGACGGCGAATGACTTTCGGCGGCGGGTGCGCTATCTGAACATGCGCAATACGATCAACACGCTGTTCGAGTACGACGTGATCCCGGTGGTCAATGAGAACGATACGGTCAGCATCGACGAGATTAAGTTCGGCGACAATGACCGTCTGGCTGCGATGGTTTCGAGTCTGCTCGAACGACCGCTGTTGATCATCCTCTCGGTCATTGATGGCCTCTACGACCGCGACCCCAAAGACCCAGCCGCCAAGGTCATCCCTTTGATCGAAGGTTGGAACGAAACACTCCGCAGCCTCGCCGCCGATTCGAAAAGTTCGCGCGGGACCGGCGGAATGGTGAGTAAGCTCGAAGCCGTCCGCATGGCGACTTCGGGCGGCGGGAATGTCATCATTGCCAATGGGACCGACCGAACGGTTCTCGACAAGGTCCGCGAGGCTCACGAGGTCGGCACGTTATTCCTCGGCGTCGGCGAGCCGGTCTCCGCGTGGAAACGCTGGATCGGGTACACAGTTTCTCCAGTCGGGAAGCTGCGACTGGATGCCGGTGCGACGCATGCGGTGCGCGACAACGGTCGGTCACTGCTGGCGATCGGTGTCACGGGCGTCGAGGGGCACTTCTCGAAGGGCGAGATCGTCACGGTCCTCGATCCCGAGGGAACCGAGATCGCGCGTGGGTTGATCAATTTCAACTCGCAACAGGCCTCTCAAATCGCGGGCAAGCGGACGGAGGAAATCACCACGTTGCTGGGTGCGGACTCCGACCGAGCGGTTATTCATCGAGACAATCTGGCCGTCACCGCGCGTATCGCGTAGGGTGTCAACAGTTCGCTTTGGGGACCAGACCCACCATGTCTGACGATGTCTGGCGAGAACTGGTGGGCCTGCGCCCAAAGCAGCTGGTCCCACCCTACGGCTCCGAACGACGAACATGACGCGACGCAAAGCCGTCGCGTCGCGGCTAAACTTTCGGGGTTCATGACTTCTGGACTGCGGAGAATGTCTGTGATGCGACTACTGGGGTTTCTGGGACTTCTTCTCTCGTTGTCATCCCGCGGATGGACAGCCGACGGCCAGGTCTCGTTCAGTCGAGAGGTCTTGCCGATTCTGTCGGACTACTGCTTCAAGTGTCATGGGCCGGATGAGAGTGGTCGGCAGGCGGAATTGCGTCTTGATACTCAAGAGGGGGCGCTGGCGGTGCATGAGGGGAAGGCGGTCGTCAAGCCTGGCGATTTGGCGGCCAGCGAACTGATCAAACGCATCCTCTCGACCGACCCGGACGAGGTGATGCCACCCCCGACCGCTAAGCATGATCTCAACCCGCAGCAGATCGAGACGCTCAAACGCTGGGTCGCCGAAGGGGCGGTGTGGGGCCAGCATTGGGCGTTTGAGCCGCTGGTGCTGCCCACTGTGCCCGAGGTGCCTGCTGGCTTTGGAACGGTCGTGAATCCGATCGACAGCTTTGTCCTCGCGCGGCTTCAGCGTGAGGAGCTGGCCCCCTCGCCCGTGGCCGACAAAGCGACGCTGATCCGCCGACTGTCGCTCGATCTCACCGGCTTGCCGCCATCTCCCGAGGAGGTCGATGCGTTCGTCGCCGATGACTCCCCGACAGCTTACGAACAACTCGTCGACCGGTTGTTGGCCTCGCCACGTTACGGCGAGCGGATGGTGTGGGAGTGGCTCGAAGCGGCCCGCTATGCCGACTCGAATGGGTATCAAGGTGACGGCGAGCGGACGATGTGGCCCTGGCGGGATTGGGCCATCGGAGCCTTCAACAGTAACCTGCCGTATGACCAATTCAGCGTCTGGCAACTTGCGGGCGACCAGCTGCCGGAAGCCACGCGCGATCAGAAACTGGCGACTGGGTTCCTGCGCAATCACATGATCAACGGCGAGGGGGGCCGCATCGCTGCCGAGAACCGGATCGACTATGTGATGGACATGTCCGAGACGACCGGCACGGTCTGGCTGGCCCTGACGATGAACTGCTGTCGCTGTCACGACCATAAGTTCGATCCGCTCTCGAATGCCGACTACTACTCACTGTTCGACTTCTTCAATCACACGCCGGTGGATGGCGGTGGCGGCAATCCGCAGACGGCCCCGGTCCTCGACATGCCCACACCGGAGCAGACGCAACAACTGGAGACCGCCAACGCTGAGCATGTGAAGTCTGTCGGTGAGTTGATCGCCTTGGAGAAGGACCACTTCGTCGTCGCCGAGGGACCGCTATCGAAGTCCAAGCACGCGGTGAATCTGACCGATGAGCAGAAGAAGATTCTCGATCGTCCCGCTGGAGACCGCGACTCGGGACAGGTGCAGAAGCTGATCGAGATGATCGGAGACATCGAGCATGAGCCGTACTTGAAGCAGTTGGAGACTCTCAAAGCCGTGGTCGATCACCGCAACGGGATCAACGGCAGCATCCCCCGCGTGATGATCATGGCCGACCAGCCGACACAGCGCGAGACGTTCATCCTGACCAAGGGACTGTACAACAAGCCGACCGAGAAGAAAGTCACCGCCAACACTCCCCACGCCCTGCCGCCGATGCCCGCGGACGCGACGAAGAATCGGTTGGGACTCGCCAACTGGCTGGTATCGAAAGAGAACCCGCTGACCCCGCGCGTGGTGGTCAATCGGTTCTGGCAACAACTATTTGGCATCGGGCTGGTGAAGACCTCGGAGGACTTTGGCGTGCAGGGGGAGAAGCCGTCGCACCCGGAACTGCTCGACTGGTTGGCGGTCGAGTTCCGGGACAGTGGGTGGAACCTGAAAGCCTTGATGAAGCGGATCGTGATGAGCGCGACCTACCGCCAGAGTTCGCAAGTGGCCCCCGGCATGGCGGAGCGCGACCCGCAGAACCGGCTGCTGGCAAGGGGATCGCGGTATCGGCTGCCATCGTGGATGATCCGTGATCAGGCGCTGGCCGCGAGTGGGCTGTATGTCGAGCAGGTGGGTGGCCCGCCGGTCCATCCCTACCAGCCCGAGGGGGTCTGGGAAGAAGCGACCTTCGGCGGCAAACGCTACACTCCCGATACCGGCAACGCCCTCTACCGCCGCAGCTTGTACACGTTCTGGCGGCGTATCATCGGCCCGACGATGTTCTTCGATGTGGCCCCGCGACAGACTTGCATCGTCAAGCCCGTACGGACCAACACGCCACTGCAAGCCCTCGCTGTGATGAACGATGTGCAGTACATCGAAGCCGCCCGCGCCCTCGCGGAGCGGGCGATGCAGGCGTCACCCGACCGCGACGGGAGGATTACATTCGCCTTCCGCCGTCTGCTTGGTCGACATCCGAAACCGGAGGAGATCGCCGTCCTCGGCGCGAGCTACGACCGCCAACTCGCCGAGTACACCCGTTCCCCGACCGAGGCCGACAAACTCCTCAAGCAGGGAGCCTCACCCCGCGATGCCGCACTCAACATCCCCGAACACGCCGCACTCACCGGGGTGACGTTGATCTTACTCAATCTCGATGAGACGCTCACCCGTGAGTAACCGCGATTCAGTGCCCGTTTAGCTGCGACGCGAAGGCTCTGCGCAGCGGAGCATTCTTGGCGATCGTGGACACTCGCCAGACATCACCAATTGACCGTATCTCATCGTGGTGATAGGCTCATCGCATGATCACCCTCGCCCACAGTCCCGTGCATTCCGACCCCGCACTGATGGGGGGGACCTTGGTCTTTCGAGGGACTCGAGTACCCGTACAGACGTTGCTGGACTACCGTCGAGACGGTTACTCGCTCGGCGAGTTTCTCGACTTCTTTCCCTCCGTGCGGCGTGAGGATGCGGACGAGTTTCTGCGTTTGGCCGTGGAGGGCACTTCCGACCATGCGGATCGTGCTTGACGAGAACCTGCCCCGCCCCCTCAAACGAGCATTCTCATCGATTCATGTTGTGATGACCGTGCAGGAATTGGGATTCGTGGCACCTCATCTCGGTACTGCCACTGGTCCCGCATCATCTCCATTGGATCGCCGTTCATGAATCGACTCTCGCGTGAACTGCTGAATGCCCTCTTGATCGTGTTCGGCATTCTCTCCGCCGCGATGGGGATTCATGGGTTCCTGCTCTCCAGTAATTTTATCGACGGCGGGGTCACCGGGGTCTCGATGCTGCTGGCCAAGATCACGGGGATCCCGCTGTCGGTCTGGTTGCCACTCGTCAACCTGCCCTTTATCGCGCTCGGCTATCGCCAGATCGGCCCCGCGTTCGCCGTCCGCAGTGTCTTGGCTATCTCTGGACTGGCGTTGGCTCTGGCCGTGATTCCCTTTCCCGATGTGACACCCGATTTGACACTGACAGCTGTCTTTGGCGGGTTCTTTATCGGGGCGGGAATTGGTTTGGCCGTTCGGGGCGGAGCAGTGCTGGATGGGACGGAGATCGCGGCATTGCTGCTCAGCAAGCGAAGTGATTTGTTCAAGGTCGGTGACATCATCCTGGCCTTCAACATCGTCTTGTTTCTGGTGGCGATGACCGTTCTCAAGGTCGAAGAGGCGCTCTACTCGATCTTGACCTACGTCGCAGCGGCCAAGACCCTCGACTTTGTGATCTATGGGCTGGAGCAGTTCACGGCGATCACGATCATCTCGGAGAAGAACGCGGCGATTCGGGAGAGTATCACGGGGACACTGGGACGCGGGGTGACGGTGTACCGAGGCTCTGGCGGCGTGAGTGGAACTGACCAGAACATCTTGTATTGCGTGGTGACTCGGCTGGAGATCGGACGAGTCAAAGCTCTCGTGCGCGGCCTGGACCCGAAGGCGTTCGTTGTGATTCACTCTCTCGCTGATGTTGACGGCGGAAATGTCAAGCGGTCGAGTTTGCATTGAGCCGATGACCGGCTGTACTCGACGGATCAGCGACATTCTGGGCGAGGCCGTACACGTCGAACTCTAGTCGCGATGGCCGTCGCGCTGCCGGGGATCGGTCGGCAGGTGGACTTGGTCTCGATGGAAATGCAGATCGGGGCGGGCTGTGATCAGTGCCGACAACCCGTCATCCGTCGCTCGATCTCCATCCAGGTACAGGGACTCCAGCTTCGGCATCGAGCGGAATGTTTCCAGCCCCGCATCCGTGAGGGGAACTTCTATCAAGTGTAGCCAGCGCAGCTCCGGCAGTTGAGTTAAAGAAGCCAACCCGGAGTCGGTCACTTGAGGGGCGCGAAGGCGAATCAGCCTGAGCCTCGGATGTCCCTCCAGAGCTTTTAGTCCCGCATCCGTCACTCCCGTCGCCAGCGGGAGGTCGAGAACTTCCAGCTCGCGGAGTTGCCCCAGTGCAGCAATTTCATCATCACCAACCACGGTTCTGAGATGCAGGATGCGCAGGTGCGAGCACCCGGTGATGGCTGCGATCTGCTGGCCGAGTTGATCGCCGGAGAGATTCAGTTCCGTGACCTTGTCAGCGACGGTCCCCAGGTCCGGCAGATGAACTGAACTCAGCTGCAAATCGGGCATTACGATGACGGTCGAGCGCCCTGCGCGAATCTCGGTGAGTTGCATCTGAAAGGCGGCTCGGGCTTCTCTCGCTGGTTCTGGAGAGACGCGAGCAGGCCGCAACAAGAATCCGAGGTAGACGACAATTGCAGCGATAACGCACAGTTCGACCTTAGTCAGCTTCACGGTCGCCCCGCTTCAGCCATCGGGAGATGGACTGCATGACACTCCACGGCGAGTCCGAGGTCGAGAAGGCAATTGAGCGGGCGGAAGTTGGTTCCAGCCACGGGGCGGTTGTGAGATGCACACAATGCGGCTCTGAAGTCGGGAGTTCCCAGCGTGACGACTCATCCAGCAGCCACACCGACGCGGAGTCGGGCAGTGCCACGAGTTCGGCCCCGACCGTCGAGAGGAGATCCTCCCACATCTGTCGCAGCTCCCCATCGGCGATCTGGACCGAGACGCTGACCCCGTCCAGACAGACCGGCTGAGCGACCAGAGCCGCTGCGATTTCCTCGTAATCGGCGGTGAGAGGGAGTGGACAAACCGGGTAGTCGTCCAGCAGCTCTGCGGACCATTGATCACCACATCGAGTGGTCACACGCGGCCACGCCGGATCAGTACGTCCGAGACCGGCTCGCCACGGACCGACGAGACGCTCGATCCTGGCCAATGGAGAATGCGTGAACAGCCTCAAGAAATCGGCTTCGCGGAGCGCCGCAGCAAGATCGTCAATCACGATCCGCTGGGCGGTCATCGCCGAAGTCAGGTACGACTCAACAGACTGAATGCCCACCCCACCGGCGGGCATACGTTCCAGCGAACCGACCCACACTCTTTCGTCCATGCCAGAATGCCTGTGGCGAAGAAGACCTCAAGAACGATTATTTCTTGCTCTTGAGCAGGAGCGCCTTGGAGGTCGCTCCCGCCGAGGTGCGATCTCCCAAGGCATCATTGACACCGGTGCTGTGGGATCCAGCCTTCAACTTGAAGGGGGTATCGGAACCCGGAATGTAGAGCCGCGACTCGGGTTTCCAACCGAGGTAGGTCAGGAAGTCTTTCAGTGACACGATCTTGATTCCGTGTTCGCGGGCTTCCTGAACCAGCATCTCGTGCTGCTTCTGCACGGCCAGAATGCGTTGCAACTTGGCCTGGTCATTCACCGCTGTGGACGGGTCGCCGACATCTCCGACCACGAGCCATTTGGTATGCACTGTCAGTTTGGCATCGGCGGGTTCGCGCAGCCCATCGTTGGAGATTTCGACATCAATCTCTGCTCCGGCATTGTTCAGCAGATCCTTCAGGATCTTGCGATCCTTGCTGTCCATCACGCCGTCGTTGTTCAGGTCGCCGTCGCCGACGAAGGCAAAGTATTCTTTCAGTCCTGCCGACCAGGCGGGCGAGAAGATGACATCTCCGATTCCCACGGGGCGATCGCGCTCTTCTTCGACGATACGGGCGATCGACGACGTGTCTCTGACTTCCACAACTTCGATCTTGGCCTTCACATCTTCCGGCCCACGGGCAATCCCCTTATTCGATTTGCCATAGACGCTAAATGTCACTTGGGCGCGGAGACCATCTTTGCGACCCAGGTTCAACCAGACCGTGCCGTTCGTATTGTCCACCGTGGTGACTCGACCGTCCGGTTCGTCGAAGCTCACATTCTGCAACTCTTCCAGCTGCTGCCGTTGGAAGTCGACGATCTGATTCAGTCGATAGATGCGATCATTCAATTCCTTGGTCAGCCGGGCCAGTTCATCGCGGATTTGTTCTTTTTCGACTTGCTCGGTGCGGTAGGACTGCTGCCATTTGGCGATCTCGGCATCCTTCTGGCGAACCAGTTCATCGCGTTCTTTCACGAGCTTGGTCAGATCGGCTTCCGATTTTTCCTTATCCGCCGTGACGACTCCTACGAAATTGTTTTTGCCGGTGATGTCTGCCAGGAACTTGTCTTTCTCCGACTGCAAGCTGACCTTCAGCTGCTTGTTTTCTTCGGTGAGTGCATCCAGCCCGGACCGCATGGCGGCGAGCGTGGCCGAATAGGTCGGTGCCGACAGATTCATGCCAAACGTCGTCAAGTCGTTGGCTCCAGCAGCTCGCACGGTGTTCGGTGGGGCGGGATTTCCGACGCCGACATCGGCCTGATTATGACCAATCAGGGCTTTGAGAGCCTCTTGATCGGCCAAGAGGTTGGTGACGGCCCCGTTGGCAGCGGACTCACGATCTCCAGCAGCCTTCGCCACAATGAGAGCTTCACCGTGATTCTTGGAGAACATGATCGTCGTGACGAGCAGAATTAGCGTCGACATCACGAAGAAGATCAGCCAGAAATGCACGGCACCGGGCTTACTCGAAGGGGCAGCAGCCATGGAATCCGCCTTTGCGTGAACTTGCTTGAACGAGATGGGAGGTGTCGAGAGGCCCAGACCGAGAGGCCCAGACCGGGTGTCTCGGGGTTTCAGTGTCTTCAAACTCGGGAGCTTGCACGACGTGAGGTCGCAAAAGACTTCCTGGCGCAATCCGTACGCTCCACACCACATCCTCTATTTCGGGACTACGAGAGGTGGTCTCTAGCGGAAATCGAGTCGTTCCTACGACTCGCGAAGCAGGCACTGTTGATACAGTCCGAACAACCGGTGTGAACGCCACGTCCCACTCCGCTCGTATTTCCTATCATGCAGTCTAAACCGGTGGACTCCCCTGTCAAGAGGTTTCCACTCGATCCGCGAATCCGCAGGGACTCTGCCGCTTCAATCGTGCCGTGCAAGCCACAATGTAGCCTATTGAGAACACCCCAGACATTCCGGAATAGGGGATTCCACGATTGCATGTCCGCCGAATGTAGTACGGACCCCCAGGTCCGTACCGCCCGGCACTAGGGGGCCAGGCGACGAGGCGCACACCAAGTCGCGGAATGCTCTAGCCAGCGCGGCACATCCGCAGCAAACGGGGGAATTGCGAGGTCAATGCTGAGTGGATGTGGTACACAGATCTCACAGATTTCCACAGATTTCAGAAGCCGACGAGGTGCCTTACAGCCTCTGAATCTGTGCCAATCTGCGAAATCTGTGTCCCAATCTCTGGATGGTCCTCTCCCGACAGGGCCATCGCCTGTTTGAATATGGATGAGTAGCGTGGGCTTTAGCCCACGCGAAATGTAGGAGATCCGTCGATCGCGTGGGCTAAAGCCCACCCTACTTTGAAAAATGCGATGGCCCTGCTCTCCCGAGAGGACTCCTGAAATTGACACCGTATGCGAACATACTGGAGATGAGTCGTACCGATTGATCGGTTGACTACAGCGGCGGTGGCGGGGCGCGCCTCACTCCATTCTGCCAGTAGAGCCGGTCGTCCGTCGTGACGCCTCGACGCTTGGCACAGTTCAAACACAACCGCTCCGCTCCATTCTCCAAGAACACCTCGCCGCACAGCAGCAGGTGGAAATAGTCCTCGCCGGGATTCTTGGTGTAGCAGTAGTCCTTGTCCCAGCTGGTCTTGATCTTGGCGATCCACCCTTCGAAGTGCGGAACGTAAACCCGCCGCTCGATGTCTGGAATCGGGGGAGTCGGATCGTGTGGAGAGAGGCTTTCGTCCATGGGCTGTCCTCTGTTTTCAAGACAGAATTTTGCGGTATTACGAATGACAGGGAAGCGGTACGCCAGAAGTCTGACGACTTCTGCTACGGCGAGTCGTCGCCATGCAGCTCGCGATACCGCTCGATCTCCACTGCCAGTTCCCGCTGCTGCTGCTTGATCCGCAGCTGTTCGACCCGAGCGCGAGAGGCTGTCACGGCCATATCTCCAATCGCCAGTAGGGCGATCCAGACGGCCACGAACAGCAGCAAGATCACATCGACCGTCCACCAAGCGGCCATGCGGATTTCGGACAGGACGCCCGCGCGCTGCAGGATGGGAAGGACAGTATCTCCGAGGCAGAGCAAGACTCCCACCAGGGAGATCATCAGCGCGACCTGGATGCGGCGGCGCACTTGCGACCAGCGGAATTCGGTCCCCTCCTCGGGATCATGCTCGATCCGCTTCCAGCCACGCCAGTGCCAGACGGTCAGGAATAACCCGAACGACACCAGCAAGGCGGCGACGATGAGGCCGGGAATCTCCGCTCGCGTGAGCATCTGACCTGTCCGACGGTGAGGGCAACCACGTGGAGAGAGGGCCGGGGTGAGGGGATATCAGCCCCCTCGCCCTAGCCCTCTCCCCCGCAACATGTCTCTCTGCTTTTCGATGTCGCTCGCGGGGGAGAGAGGACAAGCAGGGCACTCCCAACAGCCGAAAGCCTTCGCTCCCACAGCTGTTAGGTGAACGGACAGAGGAAGTTCACCGTGGGATAGGCTTCCAGCCTGTCTTTTCGGGGGAGTTGACAGGCTGGAAGCCTATCCCACGGGTCAGACAAGTCTGACCGATCGCCTTACTTGCCACCTTGCTTGCGAATCGCGGCCAGCACTTCGGCGGTGGACTTCGGACGACCCGCCGCCGACGGGACCGGAGCAGCGGGTACGACTGGGGCCATCGCTTCGGGAGGAGCGACTGCCGGTGCAACTGGTGCAGCGACCTCAGCCACGGGCGCGGGCGGTGCAGCGGTCGGAGTAGCTCCAGCGGCCTTGGCTGCGGCTTGCTGACGAATCATTTCCATGGGCGATGGCTTGGCTCCCCCCGCGACCGGGGCGGGAGCTTTCGCTGCCGGAGTCTCAGCCACCGGGGCGACTGCTCCGCCAGCGGCCTTGGCAGCTGCCTGTTGTCGGATCATTTCCATCGGCGATGGTTTGGCCCCACTGGCGGCGGGTGCTACAGCAGCAACGGGCTTAGCGGCTCCTGCCGCGCGGATCGCATCGAGTGGGCTCTTCCCGGCGGGCTTGGCGACAGCGGGTGCGGCTCCGGCGGGCTTCACGATGGCAGGGGCGGCCTCGGCCTTCGCTGCGGGTTTCGCTGTGACCGTCTTGGGCACGGGAGCGGCGACCACCGTCAAATAAGCCGGGTCGATATCGTACCAGCTGATATCGACAGGGCCGTCGAACTGCACCAGCGCGCGGCACGACATGTTGACCGTCTTCACGGTCCCCGTCAGTCCGGCAAACCGCCGCAGCTCCGGAACTCCGTCGAAGACCACCACATATTTATCGGTCAGTTCGGCCTTCAGCCGTTCAGCCTGTGCAATCGACATGGGACACATTCACCCGTGGGGGACGAGAGCTGGCAACCACGGCACATCCTCGCCGCAATTGACAACTCGATTCTGGATGAAGAATTCGCCGAAATCAAGGCAGGATCAAGGGGTGTCCAGCCTTGGGAAACAGATTGGGGCTGGGACGCACTGCCTCGTAAGTTTCCAAGACCGAGTCTCCGCCCCTGTGCGCATCAGAAAAGTCGGCAGAGTTTCAGCTCCAGTCACCATTCGGGAAGAACGCGACACGAAAAGTCGCTCAGGCTCGCGCAGCGGAGAGGAAAAACGCGGAGAGCGCTGGGGACGCAGAGCTCCGAAGGGAGGCTTTCTCCGCGTCCTCGGCGCCCTCCGCGTTTCCATTCTGCCATCCCCGGGATTCGGATTTTCGCCTGTCGATGTGGCGAGAATCTGCGTTCGGAGGGGATAACAGGACTTGGGGCTGCCTGCTTTGTGATGCAATCAACCCTCCGACTCCTCCCTCAAGCAGGGGTGCGAGAAGTGCCGAGGTGCGATATCCTCTCTGACTGAGACCGATCCAGTGATCGGTCGGTCGAAGTGCGAGCATGGCCAGCGTCTGGCGAGGAAAGCGTTTGTCCCATGGAACCGCTGGTGTTCGAGCCGTTTCTACGCCCCCAATTGTGGGGAGGACAGCGGCTGGCCCATTTCGGAAAAGACCTGCCTTCTCGCGATGCCCACATTGGGGAATCCTGGGAGTTGAGCGGCCATCCGCTGCATGTCAGTCATGTGGCCAGTGGACCATCCGCAGGGCGAACCCTGTCCGAGCTGTGGGCCCGCAATCGCGAGGCACTGGTCGGCCCCCGCTATCACGGGCCGGAACGGTTTCCGTTGCTGATTAAGCTGCTCAATTGTGAAGAGCCGCTCTCCGTCCAGGTCCATCCGGGAGACGCGGACTCGAAGCGTCTGGGACTGGCCGATCCGGGGAAGTGCGAGGCGTGGGTCGTGCTGGAAGCGTCGGCGGCCTCGCGATTGGATGCGGGCCTCAAGGAGGGCGTCGATCGGGCCGAGTTCGAGCAACGATTACGTGACGGTTCGGTCGATCAGTGCCTGAATCATCTGAAACCCGAAGTGGGCGATTGCCTGCATCTGCCCTCGGGAACAGTACATAGTGCGCGAGGCGGGGTGGTGTTGGTCGAGGTTCAGCCATCGAGTGATTCGACCTTCCGACTCTTTGACTGGAATCGCCTGGATGCCCATGGACAGGCTCGCCCGCTCCATCGGGAGAAGGGCTTGAGCGTAGTCGACTGGTCGCTGGGGCCGCTGGGGTTTGTGGCCTCGGCGACGACGCTCCCCCTGGCGGGTGGAGCGACGATCACACCACTGCTATCGACCGCCAAGTTCCACCTCCATCGGTATGACCTGAAGCGGGCTTACTCGCCCAAAGACCTGGCTGGTCGCCTGGTGGCGTGGGTCGTGATTGACGGCGAGGTGGAATTGCGATCCACCACACGGACATTCCCGTTGAGCCGGGGGCAAACCGTTTTGGTGCCTGCCAGTGCGGGGACCGTAGAGTGGACACCGACCGGCAACAGTGCGAGCCTGCTCGCGGTGACTCTGGGTCCGGAGTTTGAGGCGGACATGTAACGAATCTTTTCCAGCTGTGCGAGCATCGAAAAATGCGGATTGAAGAGGAAGAGGGAACACGAATCTTCACTGATCGACGCTCATCCAGAAAGCCTGCTTCAGGGAATTGCCAGTGCGGTCGCTTCGTCATGGCGAAGTATTCTTGATCTGGATTAGTGTCGATCAGTGAAGATTCGTGTTCCCGAATTCTGCGACCGACATGGAAACACTCCTGAGATGAATCACCCTGCCCCCAAGTTCGATGTCCTCTGCGCCGGTTTGGTCGTCGCGGATTTTGTCGGCGCGCCGATCGCCGCCATGCCCGTGTCGGGGAGCCTCGTCACCACGCCTCGGATCGACTTGGCCATCGGGGGAAGTGCCGCCAACGTCGCTGTCGATCTCGCCAAGCTCGATCTGCGAGTGGGGATCGCGGCACTGATTGGCGAGGACTGGCTGGGGCACTTTGTGCGAGATGCACTCCAGCGGGAGGGAGTCCACTGCGATCACCTGGAGACCACCGCCGGTGCGCAAACCTCCTCCACGCTGATCGTCAACGTGCTAGGGGAGGACCGCCGCTTCATTCATGCGGTCGGAGCCAATGCCGATTTCACCGGTGAATCGCTGACTCGCGAGGCTCTTCGCGAGTGCCGCATCCTGTGCGTCGGTGGCTTCGCCCTCAACTCAAAGCTCTCCGGAGCGAACATCCACCGGGCGTTTCGGATCGCTCGGGAACTCGGAGTCCGGACCGTACTGGATGTCGTGATCAGTGATCCGGCCCCCGCGTGGGAGATGCTGCAACTGGTGCTGCCCGAAACCGATCTGTTCCTCCCGAATCAAGACGAGGGCCGCATGCTGCTGGGGATCGACGACCCGCGCGAGCAAGCCCGCCGCTTCTCGGCAGCTGGGGCGAAGACGGTCATCGTGACCCAAGGTTCGCAGGGCTCGATTTTGTTCGATGGCCATCAGATGTGGGAGGCTGCGGCCTTTCCGGTCGAGCAAGTCGACGGCACGGGAGGCGGCGATGCTTTTGTCGCCGGATACGTGTACGGCTTATTGAAGAGCGCATTGGCGACGGAGTGCCTCGCCTTCGGAGCAGCGATGGGGGCCAGCTGTGTCCGCGCGGCAGGAGCGACGACCAGTGTGTTCCGCCGCGAGGAGTTGGAGGAATACGTCCGCAGCCAGCGGTTGGCATGTCGGCAAATCAGATATACATAGCGCGGGGTGAAATGAGACATTTCGTAGGACGGACGTCCTCGTCCGTCCGTCATGAGA
>JANPCU010000032.1:0-3852 GCA_031431195.1 Planctomycetota bacterium
ATCCCCCACCCCCTCCGTCAGGGTCCTGCGCCCTTTGTTCACGAGGGTGTATCACACCGGCGGGCGGTCACGCTTCCGGCTCGTAGAGTTTCGCAACGGTTACTGCACTTTCAGACGGCAAAAGTTCTTCTTCACCACCCACACCATCAAGCTGTCGGCCACATCGGCAGGCTAATCGTGACTTTCGATTGTGTCGATTGTGTATCACGAAAGTCGGTGGGTGGCGCGTTCGGCTGGGGTTGGGGGTGGCGGGGTCAGGAGGCTTTGCGGATGGCCCCGACCGGAGTTGGACGTGGAGCGTCAGGGCGGGGCGGCGAGGGACCATCGCGTGGCTCGGCGAGGCGACGCGGCACCGCTGGCGGGCTCAATACGGAGGGATGAAGTCCGAGGACGTGCAGCGGCTCTAGCAACTCGTCGATAAGAACCGTCGGCTGAAGCAGTCTGAGCCACCCCGTCACCCCGTCAGAACAAACCCAATCGTACGACTCGGCCAGCCTCCCCGGACGGACCACTTTCGGTTTCGCAGGGAGGCCTTGAGAGTGCGCACTAGACATGGATCTCAACTTCGAAAGTCAGATCAGGAATCATAGGCCACGTATACTTTCTGAGTGGTCAGTTTTGATCATCAGATGCGGCTTGTCGATGAGAAACTATTCCAGAACATCCAGTAGTTCTTCGAGAGGCAGACCGGTGGACGCGATCAGATTGGCGGCCGATTGAGCGAGTTCATTCAGCAGGTCGAGGTGGGCTCGCTGGCTCTGGATGAGGCTGGTGCGAGCTTGGACGACGCGGACGACATCGACTTCGCCTTCCAGGAGCCGTTGCTCCAGGCTTTGCAGCTCTTGCGGCAGATTGGCCGGTCCGATGTCTGTTGCGTCTTCGGTCACAGCGTCAAGTGCTTGTCGATAGCGTTCCCAGGCCGCTTCAGCTTCCAGTCCAGCACGGCGCTGTAACTGTTGCCAAACTG
This sequence comes from Planctomycetota bacterium, assembly GCA_031431195.1. Taxonomy (GTDB): domain Bacteria; phylum Planctomycetota; class Planctomycetia; order Planctomycetales; family Planctomycetaceae; genus TH-plancto1. The sequence continues at coordinate 968 of JANPCU010000032.1, forward strand.
TCATGCGCTGATTGAGTTCTGCGATGCGCTGCTGTTCGAGTGGTTGTCCCGAGTTGATGACGGGCAGGTCCATCTGGGCCCGTAACCCGAGAAAGGTCATGCCATCGGCACCGCGTTGATAGTACGGGCCAACTTGCAGGTCTGGCGTCCGTCCGGCGTGGGCGAGGCACATCCCCGCTCGGGCCGCGTCGACATCCGCTTGGGCGGCCATGACATCGGGGCGGGACCAGGCGCGGGAGCTGAGATCGGTGGCGACGGATTCATTCTCCCCACTCCCTGATGGCATCTTCCACGGCAGGGATTTCAGATCCCCATCCAGAGGAAGCAGAGCATCGGGCGACATTCCCAGTTGGCGTTTCAGATCACGGAGTGCGGTCTGGTGATTGGCCTGGGCCAGTCGCATCTGTTGTTGCGTCGACCTCGCATCGACTCGCACGATGGCCACGTCTGCCGCTGAAGCTTGCCCGGCTTCAAGCTGCTTTTCCAGGGTTCGCAGCAGTCGTTGATTGTTCTCGTGACTGGCCTGGGCGAGTTCGTGAATGCCTCGCATGTAGAGCACATTGAAGTACAGCCGCTCGGTCTGAGCCACGTTCAGCAGTTCGGCCTGATGGATGTTCCAGCGGATGCTGTTCAGCGTCGAGGCCGCCCCTTCTTCACGAAACTGCTGCTGGTGGGCCAGCTGGATCGTCTGCATGAGGAGGACATAGTGAGACGTCGATCCCTGTCCGCCGACCTGGGCGTCCTGCCAGGGAGTGACCTGAACCTGCACAGACGGATTAAACGGATAGGTTTGCGCGACCCCGAGAGCTGCGGAGCCGACGAAGTCGTTATAGCGGATGGCAATTAAATCGGGGTTTTGAGCCAGGCTCAGCGAAATGCACTGGGCGAGTGACGTGGTGCGGCTCTCGTCGATGGTTTCGGCGGATGTCAGTTCGATGTCTGGTGCTGCGGCGAAATCTGGGCGGGGACTCGGGGGAACTCCTTCGTCGGCAGTGACGTGTGAGAGTCCGGGAGCGGGAGGCTCCAGCCGTGCCGTCTCTGTCGACCGGCACCCGCAACAGAGGAGCAGGAGTGCGCAAGGCCAATTCAGAAATCTCACCTGCGTCAGCATCGAGGGATTCTCACGGGTCGCTGAGTTCAGACTCCAGCCGGGAATCCGGTTATGCCTCGGAATCGGCTTTCAGCACCTGCACCTTCAATCGGCGTGGAGCCGACTATGCCCGAAGTGCAACGAGTACGGGCGAGACGGAGTTCTTCTGAGCTGACGCAGCGTGCCGCTTGTGCGTGACATCAGTGTCCGTCGCAGGAGGCAAATGGCGTGGAGTTTGCGGGAGATGTGGAATGGGAGTGTCCAGCGAACGTGCGGGACATCGATCCCTGTCGAGTTCCCTTGTCGTGCCAACGTTTACGATGTACCCTTATTAGGTACAATCGACCCTGAAACGGGTACAAGAATGAGTTCGGAATCTCTGGCCACAGTCTTGTTTTCAAAAGCGCGTCGGGCAGTGCTGGGGTTGATTCTCAGCCATCCGGACCGGGCGTTCTACCTGCGCGAAATCGTCAAGCTGACGAGTCTGGGGATCGGACAATTGCAGCGTGAGTTGGAGCAACTCACAACTGCCGGGGTCATTCGCCGATTCGAGCAAGGGAGGCATGTCTATTTTCAGGCGGACCAGAACTGCCCTGTCTACGACGAACTCCGTGAGATCATTTTCAAAACTGTCGGCGTCGCCGATGAGTTGCGTCGCGCCCTCTCCCCGTTGCGAGACCGCATCCGGGTGGCGTTCATATTCGGATCAGTCGCGCGTGGGGAAGAGAACTCGGACAGTGATTTGGACGTGATGGTCATCGGAGACGTGACGTTGGCCCAAGTCGTGGAGGCGGTGCGAGGCTCCGAAGCCACTCTCCTGAGACCGGTGAATCCCACGGTCTATCCGGTGAAAGAGTTCACCGCGAAACTGGTCGCGAAGCAGCACTTCTTGACGAGAGTCTTGGCGAGCGAGAGAGTCCTCTTGATCGGAGACGAGCATGACCTTGCAGCGCTCTCTTGAGATCAGCTGGATTCGTCCGCATCATCGTCGCCCGAGGAAATATGTGATAGCGGTCAAGCCAGATTGTTGATCTGCAACCCAGACACTCAAGCAGCGCTTGGGTGGCACCTCTACGCCACACTTGCTTTCGGAACCACTGAACGAGTGGTTCGAGGTATCGATCAAGTGCTATGACGAGTAGAATCACGCATGCACCATCCGCATTCAAATGAAAGGCAAGTTCGCCTTGCTGTCATCACTCGCCCTCAAGAACTGGTAACTGTTAACCCCTCTTGCCTCAAACTGCGGAATCGGCCAGATTTCGGGGCATCATGGAAGAGCTTCGGCGACAGGTGGAGGCGCTGCTGAAAGAGGTCGCCGAGTTGCGAGCCGAGGGGGTGGCGCTCCGGGCCGAGAATGCGGCACTTCGCGCCGAGAACACCGAGCTGAAGTCCCCCAGGTCGCGGAGTTGCAGCTGAGCTTCAGCGGCGGAAGAAGGGGTTTCGGCCGAAGGCCAACACGTCGACGCGCACGAAGTCGACGCAGGATCGGCGGAAGGCGGATGAGCGAAAACATCCGGGCACGACGCGGCCCGCACCGCCGATCAACGAGAGCACTGTCCGGCATCATGAAGTGACGGAGGATGTGTGCCCCGACTGCCAGGGTCAGTTGACGGACACCGGCGAATTCATCGACCAGATCGTCGAAGACATTCCGCAGCCGCAGGTCGAGGTGCATCGCTATCGACGACACGTTTACGAGTGCCCGTGCTGTCAGAAGAAGGTCACGGGCACGTCGACCGAGGTCTCACCGCATGCGCGCATCGGGCCGAATGCAGTCGCGTTTCAAGCGTAC
>JANPCU010000033.1:0-8852 GCA_031431195.1 Planctomycetota bacterium
CGTGATTGTGGGGAATGACAGGCTGGAAGCCTATCCCACGGCGACATTGCCTACGGCAGCGGCGGTGGCACCTTGGGACCGGCGAGCTTGGCTCCAAACTGGGCGACTTGCCCGGCGGCGGTCCAACTGCCGATCGAGGCACTCCAGATTTGCGTCGTCGCGTTGATCTGGCCCAACTGGATCGCTTCGCCGAGTTGAGCGGCACTGAATGGCCCCTGAGCTTGCCCACCCACGGCGACGTGCCATTGCTCTTGGCCGGGAACTGGCGGCGGGGCGACCGAGGCAGCTCCAGCGGAGGCGGGTGAGCCAACCTGGCCCATGCGGCCCGCCATCGCCATGCCTATCCCGATCCCCAAACCCGACGCTGCCCCGCCCCCACCCGCCGGATTTTGAGCCGATTCGAGGATCGCTTTCCCCATTTGGAACTGCTGGTAGGCGTTGATGTCGCCCACGACCCCCATGCTCGTCCGCGTGTCGAGAGCCTTCTCGACCTCTTCCGGCAACGAGACGTTCACGATGATGAGTGACGGGATATCCAACCCGTACTCGTCGTCGACCCGCTCGATCGCCGTCTTCCGCAGCTGCTCCGAGAGGTCGCGGTAGTTCGAGGCGAGGTCGAGGGCACTGATCTTGGCATTGCCGATCATGTCGGCAAAGGCGCTGGCGATAATCGACCGCAACAGCTCGCCAATCTCATCGACTTCGAAGTTCTGGTCGGTGCCGATTAGCTCTTTCAGCAGTGCCTTCGGGTCGACGGCCTTGACGGTATAAGTGCCGAAGGCCCGCAATCGAATCGGACCGAAGTCGGCATCGCGGAGCATGATCGGATTGGGCGTGCCCCACTTCAGGTCAGTGACTTGCCGGGTGCTGACGAAGTAGACTTCAGAGCGGAAGGGGCTGTTGAAGCCAAACTTCCAGCCCTGAATCGTACTCAGGATCGGGAGGTTGTCAGCCTTCAGTTCGTAGTGGCCGGGTTCGAACACGTCGGCGATCTCGCCGCGATGGACGAAGACCGCCATCTGGCCGGGCCGCACGATCAGCTGGGCCCCGTTCTTGATTTCGTTCTGGTAACGGGGGAACCGCCAAGCGAGGGTACGACGAGAGTCGTCCATCCACTCGATGATATCGACCAGTTCCCCGCGTAGTTTGTCGAACAGTCCCATCGCTCGTATCTCCGTGAAGTGCTTAACGATCAGCAGACCAGTGGCCCGCATTCTACGTCCGGTGAATCCCAGACTTCAAACCTGTAGCGCCGATCTGAAAAGCTGGCTGAGTACGAGATACGGGGAACGAGGCCATCCGGATCAAGGAGATTTCACGTATTCGTAGAGTCGAGCCCGAACGGACACGAGATTCCCAGGATGTGGGTTTGCAGACCAGCGGCTGGCCCACTGGGAGCGATGCAGAAGTCGCTTCCAGTCCCGCGATGGATAGGGCGCGGGTGAATTGTGAGACATTTCGTAGGACGGACGTCCTCGTCCGTCCGTGTGGAAACCTCAGAGAGCGACAGACGAGAACATCCGTCGTGCCTCTCAAATCGTGCCCGTGCGAAGGATGATCGATTTGACCAACCGGAGTTCTCCGAGTACCCTATAGCTTGCATTGGCTCATGCACCCTGCCCTCCCATCTCTGAAGGGATTTGTCCTCGTGGTCGTTGTCCAGAACATTTCGATTCGCCTCAGCCTCCGTATGATCGGTGGCAGCATTCGAATTATTTCTGCGCTCCGGCGACGTTGAGGACTCCCTTCAGTTTGAGTCACTTCAACCTCAAGTCGCCTGCGGCTTGAGGTTTTTTCGTTTTCTGGGGCGTGTCGCCTTTCGTTCCGCGAACGACGACACTCCCGATTGTCCGCAGGCGAAACTCGCTCCGCGTCGAAGACTTCGCGTCGCGGCTCATCGTCCCACTCACCCGGTTCCCACCATGCGAATCCAACTCTACGACACCACGCTCCGCGACGGCAGCCAGGGCGAAGGCGTGAACTTCTCGCTGCAAGACAAGCTGCTGATCACCAAACGGCTCGACGAGATGGGGTTCGACTACATTGAGGGAGGCTTCGCCGGGTCAAACGACAAAGACACCGAATACTTCCAGATCGTCGCCGACATGCCGCTCCAGCATGCGGTGGTCTGTGCTTTCGGCATGACTCGGCGGCGCGGCGTCACAGCTGCCGACGACCCCGGCATTCAGGCGATGATGAACACCCGGGCCAAGGTCTGTACTGTGGTCGGCAAGACGTGGGACTTGCATGTCACCGAGGTATTGCGGGTCTCGCTGGAGGAAAATCTGGCCATGATCCGCGACTCGGTCAGCTATCTTCGTTCGCAAGGTCGACGGGTGTTCTATGACGCAGAGCATTTCTTCGACGGCTGGAAGGCCAACCCCGAGTACGCTCTAAAGACCGTCACCGCAGCTTCCGAGGCCGGGGCCGAGATCGTCGTCTGCTGCGACACCAACGGTGGGAACCTGCCCGAGGAGATCGCCGCGACGGTGAGCGAACTGAAGGCCAAGCTGATCGTGCCGCTCGGGATCCATTGCCACAATGACTGCGATCTCGCAGTGGCAAACTCGCTCCGCGCGCTCGACCACGGAGCGATCCAGGTCCAGGGGACAATCAACGGTATTGGCGAGCGCTGCGGGAATGCCGACCTCATCAGTGTGGCCGCCAACTTGGCCCTGAAGAAGCAGCAAGAAATCCTCGTGCCGGGCGGGATCAAGCGGCTCACCGAGCTGTCGCGGTACATCTACGAACTGGCCAACATGAACGTCCGCAACAACCAGGCGTTCGTGGGGCGGAGTGCCTTTGCCCACAAGGGCGGCATGCACGTCCATGCCATCAACCGCATCGCGATGAGCTACGAGCACATCACCCCCGAGACCGTCGGCAACGAACGGCGCGTGCTGGTCAGCGAGCTGTCGGGCCGGTCGAACATCATCGCCAAGGCGACGAAGTACGCCCTTGAAAAAGACGACGAACTGATGCGCCGCATCCTGGCCCGCGTCGTCGAACTCGAGAACCAGGGCTACCAGTTCGAGGCGGCTGAAGCGTCGTTCGATGTCCTGATGAAGAAGTGCGCCGGAACGTACCAGCCCAAATTCGAGCGAGTCCATTCGCGGGTGGATTCGTTGAGCGTTGAGCGTTTAGCGTTGAGTGAAAGAGAGACCTCTCAACTCTCAACTCTCAACTCTCAACGAGTTCACCTCTCCACTGAAGCGACGCTCAAGCTGCGAGTCGGTGACTCGCTCCAACATGTCGCTGGCGAAGGGGACGGACCAGTCAACGCCCTCGACAATGCCTTACGCAAGGCACTGGTCCCATCCTACCCCACCCTCTCACAAATGAAGCTCGTCGACTACAAGGTCCGCGTCATCAACTCCACCGAAGGGACCGCCGCCCGCGTCCGCGTTGTCATCGAGAGCCAGGACGACACCGACTTCTGGAGTACCGTCGGGGTCAGCGAAAACATCATCGAGGCCAGTTGGCTCGCGCTCGTTGATGCGGTCGAGTACAAGCTGTTCAAGGACGAGGGGGCACTGGGAACCGTTGAGGCTTAGGGTTACGAACTGCCCGCCAGCGAACCTTCCACTACGCTTTGATGGACCACGAGAACACCGCTGGAAAGTAGGTCACTCCTCCCCACAGGCACCCACCCGCCAGTAACCCCGCCACCGCATCATCGGCCATCACGCCCCAGCCGCCGGGCAGCCGCTCCGCCCAGCCGACCGGACCTGGCTTCCAGATATCGAACAGCCGGAATAACACAAATCCGGCGATCGCGGTCGGCCACGTGACGGGTACAAACAGAAAGACCCAGGGGAACGCGAAGAACTCGTCACAGACCACGAACTGCGGGTCTTCGATCCTAGACACTCGCGTGGCCCGGGCCGCAAGCGCCGTCCCGATGAAGAACCAGACCCCGCCGAGTAAAGCCAAGTCGCGCGGGCCGCTGATCCCACTACGTTGAACCAGCCAGACCAGCAGCGGTCCCAGCAAACTGCCATAGGTTCCCGGAGCCTTCGGCAAATACCCGAGCCCTCCTCCGGCAGCTGCGAGGCAGACGAGGCGATCGAAGAGTGAGGCTTTGGCCACCGAGTCAGGCTCACTCATGGCTTCGCGACTCGCAGGTCGAGGCACTTCAACTGCCGGTCATCACGGACATAGAGCAGCCCATTCGAGTATGCCGGAAGTGCCCGCGTGACACCGGTCAGCACCTGGTCGCGCGCCAGCTCCACATAGCCATCGGCACTCGGCTCCACGAGTACGAGTTCCCCATTCGTCTTCACCAGCAGTAATTGACCATCGACCATGATCTGCGTGCCATAGCCGAAGCTGATCTCCGACCACTTCAGCGTCTTGGTCTTCGGATCGAAGCACTTCAGGTCTGCCGGGCCGGTATCGTCGCGACCGTCGATTCCGTAGAACAATCCATTCCGCAGTATCGGAGTGGCGTACTGACTGGAGAAGATTTCCTCCTTCGCATAGTCGGTCACGAAGTTGGGGAACTCTAAGTGGCCCGACAGAGCCCCGACGCCATAACTGCTGGTCAGGAATATCTGTTTCCCGTGAATCACCGGAGAGGCTCCGTTGACGGTTGGGCCTCGGGCACCGAAGGGGACTTCAAAGATCGGGCTCCCTTTGGTGACCTCGATGCCGACGCACTTGAGGCGGGTAATGAGGATGGCAATCGACATCCCCTCCACGTCCATCAGGACTGGGGCGGAGTAGCTGGCGTCATCGGCAATCTTCTGCCAGACAGTGGCTCCGTCTTTGAGGTCAAAGGCGACGACCCCGGCGTTCTTCCGTTTGCCGCCGACGTTGACCACCACACGCTCCGCGACCACGAGCGGCGAACTCCCCGCCCCGAAGTAGCCGGTCTCCGCTCCAAAGTCGGCGTGCGTCTCGCGGGTCCAGTCCTGCTGCCCGGTCATTAAGTCATGGCAGGTCAGGACACCTTGCGACCCGTAGGTGATGACCTTGCCCTGTGAGATCGTCGGCGTGCAGAGCGGCCCGTTGTCGCTGCCAAACTGTGGCTGGAACGTGGTCGGGTGCGCGGCCTTCCACAGCGGCTTCCCGGTCAGGGCTTCGAGGCACTCGATGACCTCTTGATCGCCCTCTCGATGAAACAGCACCGCCCTGCCCTGCGAGATCGCCACCCCGGCAAAGCCACTCCCGACCGGTCGAGACCAGACAGCTTTCAGCGGCCCCTTCCAGCGCGTGGCGATACGCTCGCTGGCATCGGCGATCCCATTCCGCTGAGGGCCGAGTACCTGTGGCCAATCGGCAGCATGGATGGATGAAGTGCAACCCCACAGCAGGGCGACCCAACTGGCCAGTCGGAACCTCGATGTCATGTTATGCCTTTCTGGAACGGTCCACTCCATAGCGTCATGCGCGAGAGTATCGATGTTCCGCCATCGGTGCGAGTGAAGTCAGGCGAACGGCCCGTGAACACCGACCCGCGAGACTTCCGAAGTCTCGGAAGACTTCGGAAGTCTTTGGGGACGCGAAGTCTCTCCGCTCGCCTAACACAGTCACTCTAACCCTTCCCAGTGAATTTCAACATGGGGAGTCCCGTCTGGGGAAACGCGCCGGGCATGACTCGCGGGCATCGATCTCAACTGACCCGCAGAGCCCCCGCCGGCGTATGTTCCGCCAGATCGGCGATCATGTCGCGGGTGGCCTGCTCGACGGCTTGCTCCCAGTCCTTGGGGGCGAAGCGATCTTTGAACTCCGGTCGACTGGCGGCGAAGATGATCCCTCGCGAACTGTTGATCAGCGCCCCCGTGCCATCGGTATGAAAGGCGCTTGCCACATCCGCCGAGGTGCCACCCTGGCTTCCATAGCCGGGGATCAATAGCGGCACATGGGGCATCCGCTCTCGCAATTGAGCCAGCTGCTCCGGGTGGGTCGCTCCGACGACCGCGCCGATGCTGCCGTCATGTTCGCCCGCAGTGGCCGAGGCGAGGGCCAGCAGCTCGACCACATCGGCGAGGCACTCGCTGACGGAGGTTCCAGCGGTCAGGCGGTCCTGCAACATTCCCGAGCCGGGGTTGCTGGTCTTCACCAGAATGTACAGTCCGGCGTTCCGAGCGACCGCCGTCTTTACGAACGGATCGAGTGTGTCCCGCCCGAGGAACGGATTGATCGTCAGGCCGTCCGACGGCCACGCCGCAGCCTCCGGATCGTCCCCCGCCAGCCAGGCTGCCGCATATCCCTCAGCAGTCGACCCGATATCCCCGCGTTTGGCGTCGGCGATGACGATCAGTCCGCGCTTGCGAGCGTGCCGCATGACGGTGTTCAGAGCCTCCATCCCGTCCGGCCCGCACTCTTCGAAGAAGGCGACCTGCGGCTTCACGGCGGGCACGAGCGGGGCCACCACGTCGATGATCCGCACGCAGAACTCCTCGTATGCGGTCGCCATTTGCAACCGCTTATCGGTCGAGGCGTGTCCCGCCCGCTCGATAATTTCCGCAGGCAACTGATCCATGCGCGGGTCCAGTCCCACGAGAGCCGGGGTCTTCTTCAGGCGGATCGCCGCGTTCAGTCGTTCGATGTAAGTGGGCATACAGGGATTGTGGCAGAGCGGGCGGGGAATGGGAATAAACCGAGCGAGGCACATCGCTCCGCTTCGAAGACTTCGCGTCGCAGCGAAACGGTCAGAGGGTCACAAGCTCCGTTTGAGGCGGAGTACAATCACGGAACGACACCGCGACCGATTGGCTGCGGTCCGAGTTCTTCCAGCACGATGTCGGAGAACCAGGCGGGCTCGTCGCTACCGGCTCCGTGGGCGGGTTCAGCGGCGAGAAAGAACTCGGGCGTTTGGACATAACTGGGCGCGGGACAGACCCCGACCTCTTCCCCATTCAGGAAGACCCAGGCGCTCCCTCCGTGCTGCTCAAGCTTGATCTCGCACCGCTGGTTCCCACTAGGCAAATCGCGTGTCACTGAGGTCACTATGAGTGGACCGTTGAAGGCGGTCCGGGTGCCGATGGTCAGCTGCCCGTTGGCGAGTCTGACGACAAAGCGGCTCGCGCTGGACCTTCCTCCCTCGCTGTTCAAGGCCCATTGCAACTCGGCCGCTCCCGCACCACGCGGGTCGACCAGGACCACCAGACGGAATCCATAGAGCGGGGTCACTTGGCCCTCACCGGATCGTAGGAGTGGGTAGCTGATCGCCCCGCGACTGCCTGCCAGAATCGGGGCACCCTCACTGTCTTTAACGCCGGGAATCCATGTTCCGCGCTCGACCTTCCACCCCGTGAGTGTTCGTCCGTCATAGCACTCCGCCACCCAACCGGTCGGCTGCCAGTCGCGAACGGCGGCGGCTGGCTGCGGTGTCGGTGGCCAGGCTATCACCCCGAGTCCCACTGCCATCAACACACCACCGATGATCCATGTTCGTCGTCCGAACCGCCGAGGCCCTGCGGGCCCCTCAGCGGCCTCCGGCTTCGCGACTGCTGGCGGAGACTCAAGCATCACAGACAGTCCCGGCCCATTCGCGACCGCCCTCGATATGGCAAACGGAGCGATGGACGGTCGCACGATCTGGCTGGGAATGGCCACGACCTGGGTCTGAGAATATCGATCCAGTGGGGAGTCGGTGAGCGTCGCCCCTACCGACGAGGGGAGTGGCCCCTCCCAGTGGTCACGTTGCGGTGGCAGCTTCGGCAGTACCTCATCGATCTGCTGGATGATCGCTTCATAGTCGCCCGGTCGCTGGTCGACATCCCGCGCCATCAACCATGCCACCAGCGTCACACTTTCCGGGGACAGGCCCGCTCGCAACGTCTCGACCGGTTGCGGTTCGCCGTACAGCTTCTGCCCATAAATCTGCGACATATTTAGTCCCTCAAACGGGGACTGACCAGCCAGTAAGTAATACGCCGTCGCTCCTACCGCATAGATATCCGCCCGATGATCGACGCGAGAACCCTTCAATTGCTCCGGGGCCATGTAGATCGGGCTGCCGAGGGTGGTATTCTCGTTGGTGAGTCGAGTCGACTGGAGGCTGGCATCCTGCAGCAACGCCAGACCAAAATCGGCGACCTTCAGCAGCGGGACGCCCGGCGGCATGGAGAACCCGACCGGTGGTGCGACCAGCAGCAGGTTCGAAGGCTTGATGTCGCGGTGAATGACCCCGGCAGCTGCGGCGTGGGCCAGTCCGGCGACGGCCTGCCGGATCAGACACCAGACGACGCGCTCGCTGGGGACTCGCGTCTCGCGCCACCGTTCGGCGTCCTGCCCATCGAGAAACTCCATCGCAAGGGCGTACCGTCCCCCGGCCCGACTGAAGTCATAGGCCGTCACCAAGTGCGGGTGAACCAGCCGACCGATCGTCTGGGCTTCTTGCTCGAAGCGTTGCAGTGAAATCGGATTGGCGTCGGGACCGACGAGGATCGTCTTCAGCGCGACGGTTCTATCAAAAGCCAGCTGACGCGCTTTGTAAACCACTCCCATTCCGCCATGCCCCAAGTGGGACAGTAGCTCATATCCCGGCACTTGATCGCGCGGATGCTGCAAGGCTTGGATGATTCCGATCACTGCCTGGTGGAGAGCGGTATGCTCGCGAGCTGTCTGCTCCGACGACCAACCACGCGTAAGAGCTGCATCGACCGCGTCGAGAGCGATGGCCTCGGTCACGAGTCTTTCGCGAACCGCGATGGCCCAGAAGTCGTCGAGCGGAAGTGTCATGGGCCTCGCTGGTCCTGGCGGAGAATGGGGGCGAGTGAGGCTCGCACGGAAAACGATACTTCACACGGGCCAAAATGAGACGTACGACGGACGTCCTCGTCCGTCGCTCTGCGAGGCTTTCCTCACGGACGGACGAGGACGTCCGTCCGACGAAATGTCTC
>JANPCU010000034.1:0-23183 GCA_031431195.1 Planctomycetota bacterium
ACGGACGACGTACGACGTAGGACGGACGTCCTCGTCCGTCGCTCTGCGAGGCTTTTTTCACGGACGGACGAGGACGTCCGTCCTACGAAATGTCTCAGTGCTCCCGCGAGAAAGATAACGCGGGGAAATCGACTCTCGACCGCCGCAGCGCCGCCCGGGGCGACAGAGCCTTCGCGGGCGGGCCGGGTGGCGGGAGTTTCTGTCGTCCCTGTCGGGACTCGATGGCCTCACGCGCACTGACCACCCACCGTGGAATCGGTGGGCTATTCTCAAGCTGTCCCTGCCGGGACGAAGAGCCGAGAGGCAGCCAATCGAGCCACCGAGAAATCACCGAGTGCGTCTCGCACTCCGCTCGCCCCGCCGCTGGAAAAAAGATCTTCCTTCAAATTCACTGTCTCTGTAAAATGAGAGATATGTGCTGTCGTAGGATCGGCGGCGTGATGTTGGCATGGAGGTTCATCAGATGTCGCTGTCCCGCAATCATTGGCTCCGCAAGCTCGTACTGCCGATTTTTCACCGTCTCAACCCCGGCGATATCACAATTCGACATCATTACACCGGCGATCCGGTTCGCCTGCACTCCTTCAAACATAAGGGCTACTGGTGGTATGGTCGGCAGCGCGAGGCCGAGACCATGGAAACATTCCGTCAGTTGTTGAGCCCCGGAGACGAAGTCCTCGAAGTGGGAGCACACATTGGCTACGTCGCCTTGTGGCTGTCTCACCTCGTCGGACCGCAGGGCCAGGTCCACACTTTCGAACCCGGTGACAACAATTTGCCGTACGTCCGCCGGAATGTCGCGGGTTACGCCAACATTACACTGGTGGAAAAGGCCGTCGGGAATCAATGTACGACGATGCAGTTGTATACGGAAAGCCTGACCGGTCAGAACAACTCGCTGCTGGCCAATTTCGAGGGTTTGGCCCTGAATGAACAGAATTCCGTCCCTGCCCACGTCCGACCGGTCGAAGTCGATGTTGTCTCGCTCGATTCCTACTCACACGCGATGTCTGTTCGTCCACGGCTGATCAAGATTGATGTCGAAGGATTCGAATGTGAAGTGCTCGAGGGGGCACAGAACCTCCTCAAGACAACACAGCCGATTGTGATGGTTGAGGTGCAACGTCGACACCAGGATGTCTTCGAACTGCTGAACGACTTGGGATACTCGCTCGTGGGACTCGACGGGTCGACCGTCCTGAAAGCTGAAGATCTCAAACTGAATACCTTTTGCTTTCCGCCCGGTGCCGAGGAAGACCTTCACCGCACTGCACAGGTGATTCGCAGCGCCGCAGCCGCCTGATTCCGTCGGGGGCGACCCGCCGGACTTGAATTGACGACACTGACAATGAAAGTCCATTGCCAGTCTCCGGGTCGGGGCCGACACAGGGACCAGAGTCAACTCAAAGTTCTTGGCAGCTGGCAACGACTCGTCCGGTTTTCCAGATGCTGTGGTTCGATGTGCTGACTCCCGGCCCATCCGAAGAGATCGTATTCCGAGAGGTTGCAGCTGTGTCGTCTGAACATGGGAACTCACGGTCGCTGAACTTGCTGGTCACTTCGGCGGGAAGACGTTGTGAATTGATGGATTGTTTCCGATCCGACGCGAATCAATTGGGGATTGATCTGCGGATCTTTGCGGCGGACTTAAATCCACAAATGAGCCCCGCCAGTCACCATGCCGACCAGGCATTCATGGTGGGACGTTGCACTCACGAGAACTACCCTCACCAGATTCTTGAACTCTGCCGGGCGAACCACATCACACTCGTCGTGCCCACAATCGATACCGAGTTACAGATTTTCGCGGACCACATCGTTGAATTTCAACAAGCCGGTGTGCATGTCGTGGTCTCGTCGTCCGCAGCCGTACGAGCCTGTCGGGACAAGGCCGAAACATCCCGAATCCTGGCTCAGGCAGGTGTGCCAGTCCCCCGCACCGTTTTGCTGAGTGAATTCGACCCTCAAACCTTTGCACCGCATGCGCCGTTGATCCTCAAGCCCATCGGGGGAAGCAGTTCCGTTGGTATTGAACGCCTAAGCAGCAGTGCGAAGATTCCCTCCAAACCGAATCCGCAAGCCTGGATTCTCCAAGACTACATCGACGGCGAAGAATTCACGGTCAATGTGTTTGTCAATGCGCAAGGTCAACTGGTGTCTGCCATTCCTCATCTCAGGCAGGAAATCCGAGCGGGCGAGGTCAGTAAGGGGACCACGCAGGCCATTCCGGCGCTGCAAGACATGGCAACTCGAATCGCAGCTGCCCTGCCAGGTTTGCGCGGACCGTTCTGCTTTCAGGCCAAACGAGACGTGTCTGGTGCGTTCTACGTCTTTGAGATCAACGCTCGTTTCGGGGGAGGCTTCCCATTGGCTCATCGTGCGGGTGGGCAATTCAGCCGTTGGCTAATCGAAGCCCATTTCGGACTGCCCTCGACGGAAACCTCGAACTGGCAGGCTGGCTGGACGTTTTTGCGCTACGACCAAGCGGTGTATTTTCAATCATGAATCAGCCGATCATCGTCTTTGATCTCGATGACACGCTCACTCGTGAGCGCGATTTTGTATTCAGTGGATTTCATGCCGTGGGAGAGTATCTCGATACCCATCATCAGATTCATGGTTTTGAGGCACTCTCGAAGGAGCTATTCGCAGCAGGACTCCGGGGCACAGTCTTCGACCAAACGCTACTCAGGCTGGGGCATTCCGCACCCGCCCTCTTGGTCCCGGAACTCGTCGAGGTCTACCGAGCCCACAAGCCATCCATCACGCTGTTCGAGGATGCTTCCGAGATACTTCATCGATTCAAGGGTCGATTCCCGATGGCGATCATCACGGATGGTTACCTGCAAACGCAACGTCACAAGATCGAGGCACTCGGGTTGCACAGACTCGTCGACTACGTGCTCTGTACCGACCAGTTGGGTCGCGAACACTGGAAGCCGTCCCCCGTCCCTTACCAGCATGTTATGGATCATTTCGGCCGATCTGGACAGCAGTTTACTTACATTGGAGACAACCCCCAGAAGGATTTCGTGACGGCCCGTCAACTCGGATGGAGGACCATACAGATTCAACGGCCTCATGCGGAATATGCTCACCGTGACGTGCCGGCAGGCTATCAAGCCGATCAAATCCTGACTGACCTTCGCGATGTTTCGGCTCATGAGTGGCCATCCAGTGAATGACGCGGGGTCGGCTGCGATGGGGGGGGCTGACTGGGGAACAGCCTATGCTTCAGGAATCAGATGATTCCTGCCCCACGAAATCGACGCGCAACAGTCCAGTGAAGAGCCGAATACGTTGAGGCGAGCGGTCCGTGAAAACATATCCGCCGGACGCCCGCCGGAGTGTGGCCGCGATTTTAGACTTGGCGCGGGGAGAAATGAGAAATTTCGTAGGACGGACGTCCTCGTCCGTCCGTGTGGAAGACACCGAGGAGCGACGGACGAGGACGTCCGTCCTACGTCTCCAGCGGGCCACGTTCAGTAGAAGTTCCCTGTCAGACGGCCTTTCCAGGCCGCCTCCTGGCGAGTGACACAACTGGACGGCCGGGAAAGGCCGTCCGACTCGGTCAGATTTCTCTGGCCGCTCGCCGAGGGCAGTTTCAGAATTGGTCTTCAGCCAGAGGGCAGACAGGAATGTCTGCCCCACTGCTCAGTGGCACAGACATTCCTGTCTGTGCGAGATGAAGACAAACTCTGGCCGCTCGCCTCAATGCCACGATTGAAATTCAAAGTCTCGCTCAGCGGGATCTGCCAGACGTTCCCAACTCATCAATGTAATAAGCCATGATGAGAATTGCCCGCGTTTGTATCCGGGCTGTGCCAGTGCTTGCCGATGGGGCTGACTCGGACCTAAAATGATGTCGTGTTCATGGCGCGACCATGACCTATTGATTCGCGGGTGATCGTCGGGCATCATGTGGTACAGCCAAGGTGTTCGCCGGGCAGTTTCCATTCCCCAAGCGAACAAGCTGACGAATTGTTGAGGAGGGCGATCACATGGTTGGACTTCGTGGAATCACATGGGCTTTTCTATTCGCCTATACGAACATCGCCGCCGCTCAGGAGTTTTACGAGCTGACCGTTCCGAGCCGCCCCGACCTCACCTCGCAGGCTCAACTTGAAGGGGCTCGGCTGTCGGTCAAGGACTCGACCGGCTCGACGTTCAACTATGACCGGCATCCGGCATTCGACACCGCCGATGGAGAGTTGCTCGGGTTTCGGTCATTGACAGCGGGAACCTCGCTAAGGTGGCCGGTCCTGGGGACGGGGAGCATGTGGATTGGCGACCTGGGCGGGACGACCTGGAGGAAGAGTTTGCAAGCGGTGAATCGCCTCGGCGGCGGTCCCGGTCTGCCCGGAGCACCACCCGTGTATGGTCCCGGAGGGATCGCTTGCCTGCCGGGAGTCGGCGGAGATTCGTGGGTCGCTCATGTCGAGAGTGACGGCTCCCTGTGCAGCTTCTACGGGCGGGCGGGGGCCTGGAAGCATCGCGATCTGCCGCTCAAGGCTCCACTGATCCCCGGGGCCCCACTCGCCATGTACAGCACCAGTGGCGCATGGCCGGGCATCCTGACCGTGGGCCCCAACGGACGGATGATTTCGATCGTCGACGGGTCGGTCGTCCAACCCGTCTCCGCGACCGTTTTGTTTCCGCCAGGGGCGCATGTCGAGTACCTCACCATCGGCCCGCATGGTCATGCCTTCGCCGTGGATACCAACGGGCGACTCTGGGATCTCGATGTCGACACTCACACGGGGATCATGGTCGAACCGGCTGTCGGGGCGTTCCCACCGGGGGCTCCGCTGGCCGTGCTGATGGATGGAGCGGTGCCCGTCGTCACCGCAGTGAATACCGCGAGCGTGATGGTGGCTTATGGCCAGACCGGAGGAGGCTGGGTGCCCGCGACCGTGGGAGCCGGGTTCACGCCGGGGACGCATATCGCCGTCGCGACTCTCAACACCGGTCCGACTCCGCAAACCTACATCGCGGCTGTGAACTGGGCGGGGCAGCTGCAGCTGTGGGGCAAGGTCGGGCCGTTCTGGAATCTCACCACGATTCCGACTGTACTCCTGGCCCCTGGATCGCCGGTGGAGATCGGGCATGCGTACTTTGGTCCGCTGCTCTCGGCAATCGGAGCGGATGGAGTGTGGCATGCCTGGAGCTATGGCTCACCGGGCGGTTGGAGAGATGAGTCGATTGGTCCGGGCTACATGCTCGGTGCCCCGATGGCGATTCTGCCAGCGATCGGGACGCTGTTCACCATCGACTCAATGGGTCGGCTGATGGTGGCCTACTTCGATGCCAGAGGGTGGAACGTGTCGTATGCCCTGCCCGAAGTCGATTACACGCCCCGGCTCATCAGTCGGCAGGTGGTGCCCAATCCGGTGCTGCCTCCGGCTCAGGTCGCTTTCGTGAACTCTTCAGAGGACGACATCATTTTGCAGATCGTCGACCAGTTTCAGCCGCGTCAGCCCGAGGAGATCAAGATCCCCAAACGCGGGGAAGTCATCCGCACTCTGGCCCGCGATTCCGGCAGCACTCTGCAAGAGGTCTACCTCGCCCCCGGCCCGCTCGGCACCCTGATCGAGCAGACCCAGAGCTACCCCATCCTGCCGCAGCAGCGCTATACGCTCGTCGCCTGGTCCGACAAAGTGACCTATCGCTACGTCGACAACCGCAAGAACAAACCGCTCGGAGCGACCCCCAGCTTCGACCTCAAAACGCACGTCAGTCTCGGCGTGATCCCCATCCTGCCCGGCCCGCTGCTGCAAGACGGCGAGACGCTCGACATCCCGCGCATTGCCCAACAGACCAACAATCCCGGAGCCGCCCGCCACTTCCCCCGCCCGGTGTCGCCACCGGTCACGGTCGAGGTGCCACCGCCGAAGTAAGCATGGCGATCGAGTCAAGTAGTCACTACTGGAGTGCAAGATGCAGCCGTCAGAGTCTTCTGGGGTGTGCTGAGCGCTTCAAGGACGCCTCATATTCCCTCTTCCCAGTCTGCAAGGACGTGATGCCCCAACTGGGGAATCCAGTGTGGATATCTCCCGATTGCAGAACAACTTCGGCAATCTTATGATCACGCTTGCCACTCGGAGTTGCGACAAATGGACTGAATCTGCCATGGCGGACGGCTTCAGTCGTGTCAGGCTTTCGCATCCATGGATGCTCTCTTGGCGTGATCGGCATCCCTGTGGCGAGAGACGGTCCCACGATGAATGAACTCTACTTCGGCGACAACCTGCAGGTGCTGCGTGAGAGCATCAAGGACGAGTCAATCGATTTGATTTATCTCGATCCGCCGTTCAATTCAAAACGCGACTACAACCTGTTATTCAAGTCGCCAAAGGGACAGAAGAGCGAAGCCCAGATTGAGGCGTTCAAGGATTCGTGGCACTGGGGCGATCAAGCGGCCCGCGAACTCGACGAACTGACGAAGCAGAAGAATACCGATGTCGCCCTCGTCATGAACGCGCTCGTCTCGTTTCTCGGTCGGAACGACATGATGGCCTATCTGACAATGATGGCCAACCGGTTGCTGGAGATGCACCGCGTTCTCAAGCCGACCGGTTCGCTGTACTTGCATTGCGACCCAACCGCGTCACACTATCTGAAAATCGTGTTGGATTCCGTCTTTGGAAAAGAGCGTTTTCAGAATGAAGTGATCTGGAAGCGAACCGGGGCTCATGGAAGCGCAAAACGTTGGGGACCGGTTCACGACACCATTTTCTACTACGCCAAGTCTGATGATGTCGCCTGGGCATCTCCGGTCACGCCGCATGAGCAAGGTTACGTCGACAAGCATTTCAAGAGCAAGGACGAGAAGGGCCGACTGTTTCAGCCGATTACTCTGACGGGTTCGGGGACACGAAACGGCGAAAGTGGTCAACCATGGAAGGATGTGGATCCCACCCGCGTCGGCAGGCACTGGGCGATCCCCGGTGAAGTTATGGATCGCTATCAGCTCCAAGGTGAGACGGTTCAGGATCGTCTCAGCGCGTTGGATCTGGCCGGGCTGATTTACTGGCCGAAAGACGGCGAGGGGACGCCACGATTGAAATGGTATGCCGATGAACTGATCGGCATGGCCATTCCCGATGTGTGGACTGACATCCCGCCGATCAGTGCGCAGTCTCAGGAGCGACTCGGCTACCCGACACAAAAGCCGCTTTCACTTCTGGAACGGATTATTCAAGCCAGCAGCCAAGAAGGTGATGTTGTCCTCGACCCGTTCTGTGGGTGTGGCACCGCTGTTCATGCAGCGCAGAAGCTCAAGCGGAAGTGGATTGGCATCGACATCACTCACCTCGCCATCTCACTGATCGAGAAGCGTCTCAAAGATGCCTTTGGCAAAAGTTGCCAGTTTGAAGTACAGGGCACGCCCAAAGACCTCGATTCGGCCCGCAATCTGGCCGAGCGAGACAAGTACCAGTTCCAGTGGTGGGCTGTCTCACTCGTCGAGGCTCAGCCGTTTCAGGGGAGGAAAAAGGGGGCTGACACGGGGATCGATGGTTTGAAGTACTTCTATGACCTCACTGACGAGGAAGCCCGGAAGATTGTTGTCAGCGTGAAAGGCGGTAAGCTCAAGGCGGACGATATCCGTGCCCTCAACCATGTCCGCGAACGTGAGCAGGCCGACATCGCCCTGCTGATTTCGCTGAATGAACCCACCCCCAAGATGCAGGCCGACGCCGCTTCAGCGGGTTTCTATACCGCGAGCAACGGCAAGAAGTATGCCTGCGTTCAACTCTTGACGATTGAGGGCTTACTCTCCGGCCAGCAACGGGCCGAACACCCTGACCATGTGAAAAACGTCAACTTCAAGAAGGCCAAGCGCGAGCCTAAAAAGCAGGCACAAAAGGGACTGTTCGACGAAGCCGATTGATGACGGCATCTCGCCTCACCGAGTAAGCCCCCAAACATCTGAAATCAAGACACTTCTTGCTGTTGTCGATACAGACTCTCGCACGCCTGAACCAGAGAGCTGGAGCTTGGAGAGTCCCATCAACAAGTCGAACTTCACAACCTGTAGTGCTGCGGCAATATCGTCGGAACGACTACTTCAGCCCCGAGGTCGTGAACTGCGAGCCCCCGAGGGTCTGCCGGGAATTCGCTCCCTGGCCTGCGGTCGGCTTTTGGAGGAACTTTGGCAGGATCACTCCATCGTAGAAGCTGATATTGGGCTTCTCGCTCGCCTTACGCAGCACCCCTTCGATGTTCTCGCCCTCTTTCAGTGAGATCATGAACGGGATGTTCGTGCTGCTCGCGACCCAGGCGGCTGTTCCCTGGTACACGAAGCTCAGCTGGGTGAAGTACTCCTGCACTTTGTAATCGCCGGATCGCATGTAGGAAATCTGGCGTTCCTTGGGACCGGTCACCGAGGCGACCAGTGTGATGGTCCCATTGTCGGCCACGGTACACTTCATGTCGGTGAGCTTCTTGGTCAGTGCTTCGCGGACGTGAGCCTGATCAGCCTGCGGAACCCCGCTGACATCCAGCTTCACAGAGGCCCCTTCGCGATACACGAACAAGTCGGGCTGCGTGAGTGCCTTGCCCAATAGATCGCGGGCGTCTTTGTGAGGGAGTTCTAACGACACCAAAGCTCCGGGTGCGTTGTGAGCTGCCATGGCCGCCACAGTGATATTTCCGAGTTGAACCATCCGCTCGGCCCCGTTGTACTCCCAGAGCTTCAACTGGTTTTGCAGATCGACCATAAACTTATTCCCACCAAGCAGGAAGTTGTCATCCGGAAAAGCAATGGCTCCCGTCAGCTGCAGTCCGGTCGCCTCGAAGTCGTTGAGCATCTTTCCGGTGGCTGTGTCCCAGACCAGAATGCGGTTCTGAGCGATGCAGGCAATCCGTTTACCCGAGGGACTGAACGCGGTGATCGGCCACGTCAGCGTTCCGGGAGTGGCCGCCATTCCGATCACCTTGCGGCTGGCGATGTCGAAGATGCCGACTTTCTCGCCATTACAGAACCCGATCTTGGTCCGGTCCCCGCTGAGGCAGGGGGCGGCTCCATTCGCCGTCTCAAAGTACCACAGCGGTTTCGCCGTCGCCAAATCCCAGAGGGCGACCTTGCCGTTACGACTGCTGGTCAGCAGGTGGTCAGCATCGACGAACTCGGCCCAGGCCACATCGCGGTTCGGCTTCCAGCCATCGTCATAAGGCATCCAGGAGAGTCCCTTCTGGATGGTCTTCCCCTTGATCGTCCAGAGTTCCAGCATCTCCTGATTGCCCGACCCGAAGCCGTCATGCCGCATCAAGATCTGTTTTCCATCGTCGTGCAAAGCGATGGGAGACATCAGTGCCTGAGCCTCGGCAATGCCAGTCGTCTTCCCGGTTTGCAAGTCGCACAGCACCAGCCGCACCTTGGAGTCCTTCTCATCGCGACCCAGTCGAAAACAGACGACGGCCTTTTGAGCCACTTGATTCGCGACCATCCCAGTCATACCCTCGAAGAAGTCAATCTTGGGCGGCAGGACGACCGTTTTCGGCTTGGCTGCAAAACCGGGATTGGCAGCGACCTCTGCCTGCCATTCATCCGGAGCTTCCAGCAGGACCGCATCCGCAGCTGTCCAATCCACGGTCACAGTCCGGGGCTGACCGGGGGCCATCGCTTCACCGCCCGCACCTTCGGGCTGGAACGGGTCGTCCCCCTCCGTCTTAAAGGGATTGTCGGCATCGAGCGACTCGACGTACTTTTGATCCGCTTCACTCAGCTTCTTGAGGTCGATCTCCATCTTCTTGCCGGTCTTGAGTTCCAGCTTCACCTTCGTCCCCGCCATGCCGACATACTTGCCCTCCATCTTGTGCTTGCCTGTGGAGTCGGTCCACGTCCGCGACTCCTCAGCCCCAGCCTGGGCTGCGACCAGGAGCAGCAGAGCCACCAAGCCAGTGAATACCAACAGAGTGCTCGCGACCGAGCGATGAGTGGTGTGCGAGGTCATCGGAATCTCTCCCAAGGGACACATTCAAACACGGGGAACGCAGTTATGCTTACCCGTGTAAGATAGCAGATTTCAGGTCGTGTCAAGTCTTTTTTTCTTCAATTCTCGAAGTTGTTCGAGTCAACTGCGAGTTCTCAACAGATCGCACACCAGCAGCCTTGTTGAACTCACCCGCCGCAGGTCCGACCGACGTATGCGCGGTAAGCCGCCTGCAACTGGCGTGTGACTGGCCCTGGGGGGCGCGATGGCCAAGCGTGTCCCTCGATGCCGATCACGGGCAGCACTTCGGCGATCGTGCTCGTCACGAACACCTCATCGAGAGAGTTCAGTGAAGTGACCGTAAAGGGTTGTTCCTCGACTCGTATGCCGCACGTCTCGGCCAGTTCCAGCACCAGCTTGCGGGTGATCCCCGGCAGGATGTTAGAGTCGAGTGGAGCGGTCACCAAGGCCCCGTTCCGTACTCCGAAAACGGTCGAATGCGAGCCTTCCGTAATGGTGCCATCGACGGTGGCCATGATCGCTTCGCCACAGCCCGCTTCCGTGGCAGCTTGCGACGCGAGAACGTTTCCTAGCAGATTCAGCGACTTAATGTCGCAGCGCTTCCACCGCACATCCGGCACCAGCAGCGCGCGGATGCCCGATGTGCGTGAGGCCGCGTAGGGGTCGCTGTCGTACTCGCGCACAAAGATCAGCTCGTTGGGAGTGACGGGCGGGTTGGGGAATGGATGCGATCGCGGAGCCTCTCCGCGCGAGACTTGCAAATACACCTGTCCCTCCTGCACCCCGCTGTGAGCCAGTGTGTCGCGGACCCGCTGCTCCAGTCTCGCCACATCAGCCTCGATTCGCAGCTGGGCTAGCGAGTCCCGGAGCCGGTCAAAGTGCGGTCGGTCGAGGAACATCTTCCCGGAATAGACACGGAAGACCTCATAGACGCCATCGCCGAACATGTATGCGCGGTCGAGGACGGAGACCCGCACCTCGGCGAGGGGCATCTCGAGGCCGTTCCAATTGGCGAATTCCGGTCGTGGCATTGTGATTCCTTTTTTATCGTGTCGACATCCGGTCGCTGAGCCGCGAGGCGAAGACTTCGAAGCGGAGCGCGCTCATCGCGACAACCGCGCTCGGCTTCGGGGACTTCGCGTCGCGGCGAAACGTTCGCTAGCGCGATTTCCAGTCGACGCCAGACATCTCTCCGAGGGCCAGCATCAGTGCATGCGTGCCATTGCGGCCCCAGCCCTTCGCCTGCACCGAGAGATACAGTTGTTCGGCGAGAGCCAAGCCCGGCAGGGAGAGCCCCATCCGTTTTGCTTCCGAGAGAGCGATCCCCATGTCCTTGATGAAATGTTCGACGTAGAAGCCGGGGTCGAAGTTGTTGGCCAGAATGCGTGGTCCCAGGTTGTCGAGCGACTTACTGCCCGCTGCTCCGGTCGAGACCGACTTGAAGACAGTTTCGAGGCTCAGCCCCGCTTTGTACCCGTACAACAGAGCTTCGCAGAGACCAATCATCGTGGTTGAGATCAGGATCTGGTTGACCATCTTCGTGTGCTGCCCGGCCCCGGCGGTTCCCTGGTGAATGATCGTCTTGCCCATGGCGCTCCAGCAGGGATTCAGAGCCTCGATGGTCTCCTGGTCGCCGCCGATCATGATGGAGAGGGCGGCGTTCTTGGCCCCGACATCGCCGCCGGAGACAGGAGCATCCACCGCGTGGACCCCCTGGGCCTTCGCGGTGTTGTAGATCTCAATGGCGAGACTCGGGTCGCTGGTCGTCATGTCGACAAGGACGTTCCCAGCCTTCGAACCCGCAAGGGCTCCCTGCGTGCCGAGGAACACTTCTCGCACATCGCGCGGGAAGCCCACGATCGCGAAGATCACATCCGACTTCTCAGCGACCTCTTTCGGACTGGCGGCCCACGACGCCCCTTGGTCAAGCAGGGCCTGCGACTTCTCCTTCGTACGGGAGTAGATCGTGGCTACGAATCCGGCCTTCAGCAGATGGCCGCACATGCTGTTGCCCATCACACCGGTGCCGATCCAGCCAATGCGAGTCTGTCCGGGAGTGATCGTCAGAGCGGCCATCGTGTGGTCCTTCTTCAGTGGCGTGGGGGTGCTTCGTTAAGCGGGGGAGTATACGACACTGACTCGTGATCGTCACGGGCTGCCTGATCACTTCACTGCACGACCAGGCTCATTTCCAGGCACTGGGCAATACCAGACAGAATATCTGATCAAGATGTCGATCGGACCGCGATACGATTGAACAACTTGAGGCGAGCCAGCCGTTCAACTCGTGTGTGCAGCAGTCAAGTCGGCACATGTTCGCCGCAGTGCGCTATGACGAAACGGGGAAGCCGCAGATGAACACGGATGAACACAGATGAGGAGGCTCAACAACGAGACGACATCGTCCGTGATTCATTTCTGATCTGTGTTCATCTGTGTTCATCTGCGGCTCACCGACTCCTGTTTTTCCTGAGTCTTGTCTCTGCCAGCCGTTGGAATAGAGTGCCAGAACCCCACCACGCTACCGCCTTGTTGGCGATTGTCTGCCATGGCCTACTTTTCGATGCACACACGTTTAAACCTCTTCTAGGTCGAAAATGGATCGTCCGTGTCCGTCGCGACACAACTCATGCGAGCCCCCTTGAGAGGGCGGTTGATTTCGAGTGCTTTAGCTGGCATGAGGCTTCTCGATGACAACCACCAACCAGCCACGCGAAAACATCGATTCCGCTGCCCCTCCAAAGCAGTTGACTGAAACAATGTTCCATCCGCGTTGCAGTTCATCCGCGAGGTGTTCCTCGACAATTCCGTGCTTGTCCTGCACGGCCATGCCCAGCCACTTGCCTGCGCCGTAGACTGCACTATCGAGATAGATTGTCACAAGCTTCTGCATCGCTTCACTTTCGGAAATGTGGCGATTCAAAAAAAGCCCAGAGGTTGCAACCTCTGGGCTTTCGCGTGACTGTTAATGCGCCGGTGGCGGGCTGTTCTGATACGCCCGCGCACGGAACAGGAAGTCGATGATGTTCCCCTCGTGAGGTTGCATCCAGTGCAGCTGGTTCGTGCGGATGGCCCCGATATTCAGGCGGTCGATGTGGGTCGCGTCCACGAGTTGGCTGGCCCACTTTTCGTTCTTGGTGATGGCGGTGCAGACGAGGGTCTGGCCGATCCGCTTGAGCATCTCGTCTTGCGGGCACTCGACGACGGATGCGCACGGGAACATGTACTCCATGTTGGCCAGGAACGCATCGAGGTTGGTCACGTGAAAGATCGTCGGACGCAGGTAATCACACCGCTCATGCTTCACCAGCCGGTCTCCATTGCGATACTTCGCGGTGACATCAGTACAGCCCGGCTCGCGCAGCTTCTCCTCGATCTGCCCATCGACACCGCCCGCCACACCGGCAGTGGTGAAGGCGGCGAGTCCGGCCTTCGGATCAGTCATCGGAAGCGGTAAGATCGGCCCGAGCTTTTTCGCGAGGGCATCGGCAATCTCCGCAGTGTGGCGACTCGCCCACACCCCCGAGGCGTTGATGCAAGAGCGGCCCCCGTTGAGGTAGATACTGTCGGCCATCAGATCGATGTATTGCTCCCAGTCATCCACGCAGTCATCCCCGAGAATGATTTTGCTGAAGCCGGGACCGTGAGCCTGCACCCGTGGATCGCCCTTGTACTTATCAACGGTGGCCTGACCACCGAATATCATCGAGCGATTGCACGTCTCCATCACAGCTGGGCCGCAGTCGTGACCACCGGGATACAGGCAGAACGCCTCGCGCGGGACACCGGCTGCGGCGAAGGCTTCGTAGACTCGGTACGGCGTCCATGGCTCGCTCGAACCAGGCTTCAGGACCAGCCCAATTTGCAGCGGAATGACCGGCATCCACAGAGTATGCACACCCGGCGAGTTCGACGGCAGGACCATCCCGAGCGTCGGGCTCTGGCACTGGTAGCTGAGCATCACGCCCCGCGACTCCATGCCGTACCCGCGCGAAAGAATGTCGAACGGCAACCCGCGAGTCAGGGCCTCCAGCACCTCCCGCATATGCGTCAGCACGTACGAGTTCTTCCGCATATTCCCGGCGCACATCGCCTCGGGGAGACCCGTCGTCGCCGACTGGATGCGGCAGAACTCCTCCGGAGTCTGCGTCCCGTTACCGAGTGGGAGAGTGGCGTGCAGATACAGTTCCGCCGCCTTCACACACATCTCGCACAGCTGGTCAATCGTAAACTGCCGCAGCACTTCGCGAGCCTTGCCCTGCTTCCGCCCATCGAGCTTGATCTGCCCGGCCGTCGCTTGATGCAACTGCCCCAGCACCTCACCCGTCTCGAAGTGGACGACGGGCTGCTTCTCGATCGACTCGTAGGGCTTACCCCAGCGGATGACGGGGATTTCCAACATGGCAGGCTCTCAGTGGCGGGAGTGAAACGAGGAATCCGAGATTGTAGTCAGGCCGGTGTTCAATGCCACTGCTGGAGTTCGATGAGGTACTCCGGTACTCCGGTCCACGACCAAGCCGACCTCGCCCGCCTCGCCCACATCAGCCGGGCAAGGGTGACGCAGATCATGGACTTGCTGCTGCTGGCTCCGGAGATTCAGGAGGCGATTTTGTTCCTGCCGCCGGTGGCGCGAGGAAAGGATCTGATCACCGAACGGCTATTACGCGAGGTAAAGGTGAATTCGAGTTGGATCACACAGATCGACACATGGAAAAGGACATTACAATCAACCAACTAGTTTACGACTGTGTGGATTCCGGCCGCGCAATATTACTTCCCAATATCGGAAGACTCTCGGAATATAACGTACGCACACCTGTTGAGTACTCGTCGACATTGTATTCTCCCGGAACACAATACGTAACTTGAATCTCAGGGTGTCTCTCAGCAACAATCAAGGCGCCGAGGGTTGATAGTTTCGTGCTCATGGGGGCCAAAACGATATTGTGAGTCGAAAGATATGTCTCGACAATACCTGCTAACACCTTGGCACATCCCAAGATATTTGCTGCCGGAAACTTGAAAGATATGACTTCCTGACGGGACAATACAAGCTTATGGTCAGCGAGATTCCGCTCAAGAAAGCTTCGATCAGTCGGCGGATCACCCACGCCCAACAAAACCAACGAAGGCTCATGCTCCTCGATAATCTTCCGGGTTCGCTCTGGTTCAAAGCCGGAAAGCACAACGACGACAGTAGGGCGACTCGGATAATGCACCCCCGAAAATCCAACAATGTTCCGAAGCATACGATGCCCACGGCTCAACCAACCTCCGTGATCCATTGCCGATGCATAAAGCACATTTATGGAAATGTCACCGTAGGCGGCACGCATCATACTGGCAGTTGTAAACAATGACTCCCGACTAAATGTTGTACAATCAAGAGTCGCCCGAAGACCAACGCCACCTAGCGATATGCCTTCAAACGCCTTCTGCAATGAAGCCATCTGATCAACTGCAGAAAAAAGGCTGCCCTCGACCACGATCACTCTGTCGGAGTGCCTTCCAAGTCGGTCAAGGGCCCTATACATGTTGTCCCGCACAGGTCGGCCAGAGTCACCGTTAATGAACTCTCTATTCACGTACAGCAGGGATGCTTTCACGCGATACTGCTTGTTAAGATTACACGGCACGAAGGTGCAGCGCGGCTCATAACTGGCCGAAACAACCAGTAAATCGTCATCTTGGCTCTTGATCGATGTGGAGATTCCGCCTGATCGAATCAGCTCTTCAGTTGTCTGTTGCATCCGCATCGTCCTTCTCTTCAAAAAGAGTTAGCGTCTTGTTCGCAGGTTGACGTCTCAGCCTTTCTCTTACAAAAGAGTCAGAGTCTGTGCAGGCTAGATCGAGCATCTCTGGTGTTAGGGAGATTCGACCCTCAAATCCACTTGGATCCAACTTGTATACGGGGCACAGTCGCCGATTTAGGATGTACCACGGTTCGCGGCCACCTCCTTCTTTGCTGCTGTAGGTACGAAGTGAGAAATACCGATGCCTCAGCCCTAACGCAAGTGTTTCTTGTGTGCTTGGTGAGGGAGAGCCCCTCAGTGTGAACGAGAACAGCCTTGCCTCACGTGCACTTCTGTCGTGGAGTTTCTCATAAAACAAACGACCAAGCGACTCAATCAGCGTCCGAAGTGAACTGACAAGATCCCATTTCTCGGGTGGAAGCTGTTCTCGGATTTCCTCAATCTTAGCCACCAGAAAAGATTCCGAGTACTTGTAGATAACTTCATCTTGCACCTTTGAGGGGATCTCTCGAATAGCATCCCGATCAACTCCAGTGCTGAGTACTTTGTCGAACATCAGGTAGCATGGCTCCAAAAAATCCCGTATGATTCCGGACGATAGATCGACCAAGTTGTCGAAACCAGCGTAACTCTTTCGCTGCTTAGTTGTTCGGAGGTGCTGAAAAAGACGAGGTATTGTATAACGATGGACGAAGTCTGCCTTCCGTCCTGGTTCGCCGACAACCGACCATTCTTGTGCGGTCTCCGTACGAATCCGCTCACGAAGAGCTACCTCACCACAGTCTTCCGGGAGAAAAACGGAAATATCCTGTTCTTGCATGTTAGCCATCTGGAGGCGACGATTAGAGATTAGTTTCACTTTCTCATGATAATCAGACGTTGATCGTGTGTAGAGCTCATCTACGTCGATTTCCGTGTAATCGTGTGGCTGCTCCAACAATGAGCCGCTAAGCGTATGCATCGTCCGATAGTGGTCGCGACGGGCAGAGATCTTAAGACAAAGCGTTGAGTGATCGCGATTCGCAACCCATTGATTTACAATCGACTGTTGGTCTTCTGTAAGCCGGTCTGCATCGTCGAGTAGCACGTACACTGAGGCACTCTTAAGTGGAGGGAGTGCGGAGACGAGTCGCATGAAGGGAAGGAGGAAGTCATGATACCCACTAGTCGCACCCTCATACTTGGCCGTATCCCGGCGAAACGACATGTTGCGAAGATAGCGAGCGATGCTGCGAGTTTCGCCGTTTAGAACTTCTTGAAACCAATCAACAGGATCGCTCTTTTGTGAGACTGCATCATCAGCAGCAGCAAATGCAGTGGCGATTGAGGCTCGGTCGAACAGCTTGGCTGCACGCTCGACAAATATCGATAGCGATAGCGAATCGAAGAATCCGACCGGAAACTGATCCTTGATGCATTGCATTACACGATCAGCAACAAGAATGTTCAATGCGTGCTCGCTGATAATGAGCGAGGAAGATCGGTCCAATAGAGCAAGTTCTGTTCGATTTAAGTGCCCTTCCTTGCATGGGCAGTAAACGGCAAGGAATGGGTCAGGCAATGAGAAGGCGCTCGTGGCATCCCCGTAGACGATTTGCTGGCACTTTGGCTCTAGGTACCTTGCCATCATACTCTTGCCCGATCCTCGTGAACCCCACGTAAATGTGTGCTTGCGCTGCTTGATCGCTTCGATATGAGTGAACTGCTCTACGAATAGGGCCACGATTTCGCTCGGAGCGAGTTTCTCTGGCGTTTCCACGACGAAAGGATTTCGCTGGAGCAGCCCGTTCTCGTTGTTGTCGCTATGGTTCGTCATTGCTTCGCGGCCTTCTGTATTTCAGTCGGCGACCATCTCGGATGATCTCTGAAGAATGGTGCAAACACCTCTATCGTCGGGTACGCCGATTGCTTGACACCTCCATCGCCTAATGTCACAAGCTCCTCATAGCTGTCAACACGGACTTCATTCCGCGTCAATGTCAGTGACGCCTCGATTTCGCGGATTGTGACATAACGGCTAAAATGAGGGGCGCAGTACGCTCGCTCATTGTTCATCTTCTCAAGTCGAAAAATGATATACTCGACTAGCGTTGCTTCAGACTTTCCGGTCCTAGTGGAGTATTCAGGACATGGGTAGAGTGATGTCGCTGTCTCGATCGAGATGTTCAGCGTTATTCGGATTCGTTGCCGACCGGGATCTGGAATCGACGCGGAAATGCACTTTGCATATTCCCAATAGACGCGATTCTCGTCTGGAATCTTGTCCATCATCGCGTGTGATATGCGAGATTGATTCTCAGAGATCTCGTCGGCGAAGCGAACAACTGCAGCAAGAGCAAGAGGGTAGACAATATAGCTTCCATGAGATGTGGTACAGTCCTCTCTTTCCCGAGGCATGTCCAATCCGTTCTCGCCAGCATGGGCAAGTGCGATCTCATTTACTAGGCGATGAACATTAGGATTTGGAAATCCAAGTTGCTTCACTTCGCGGGTCATTTCAGCGATCTTTGTCGCATGTCCGGAACGGCCATAGACGTTTCCTACGTCATGCCAGAGTATGCTTGTAAGCACGAGAAACAAATCAAGGTCAGTAAGCTCAGACTTTCGGCGATTCGCACTCAGATGAGGACTCAGCAATAGACTAGCTGCCTGGATTACGGATCGAATGTGCGGTTCACCATGGTCGGTGTAGAAAGGGCAATTCGCCTGAATCCAAGGGTAATACTCCTTTTCAAGGTATTGCTTCATGGCGCGATAGCGCACACATAGATCATCCGCTTCAGGGCTTTTCCGTGCGCGGGTGACCAGTTCGTCCTCAAGCGTTACTGCCATGTGGCGATTCTCTCCGACTTCGACGCCTTCGACAAGATTGCTCCGAAGACGGCCTGGGCCAGCAATGGAGGAACGGCGTTGCCGACCTGTTGTTGTTGAAATCCGATTGATCCGTGAAATCGAAACGAGTCTGGAAAGGACTGTATTCGTGCTGCCTCACGAACCGAAAGACCTCTGTCTTGGGTTGGGTGTATCAGCATGTTCTTGCGGAAATTGCCTATGACGACCGACGGCTGGTCGCCACGAAGGCGGTGATAGATTCCCGTGTGGCACCGTGTTCTGTCAGCATAGTTCTTCATCAGACGGGCTGGAATGTTTTCCCAGTTCCCCCCCTGCGGAACATGCTCATAGCGATTGAGCACGTAGCGAGCGTTTCGCGTGACGAGGTGATTGTGACAACTTTGTTGCCTGTTGCGTAGTGTTCTGGCATACGCAGACGGCTTGCGAGTTCCGTACGGACGAAGGCACTGCAATTCGCCGTTTTGCAGGACAGGAAGATCGCCGATTGCATCGTCGACGGTTGGACAGTGGCGACCGACTGCGGTGGGAAACGAGAAGGGGATGTCGTCGCGAGATCCCACGAGAAAGTAGCGGGTTCGATCTTGTGGGACGCCGAAATCCTTGGCGTTCAAGAGAGATTCGGACAATGCGTATTTGTTCTTCAGCAGTGACTTCAACTCATCCAGGAACCGGCCAGCTTCGGTGTTCACGATGCCCTGTACATTTTCGAACACGAACCAGGCTGGCCGAACCTGATCGATGATTCTGACGAATTCCAGGAATAGCCAATTCGAGTCGTTTTCGAGGTTACGGGTCTTGAGGTTGGACCACGAGAAGCCTTGGCAAGGGGGGCCGCCGAACAAGATCAATTCGTCGCGTCGTTTCGAGAACTCACTCAGATCAGTCTTCGTCAACGTCCGGATATCGTCGCAATGGACTCTTGTGCCTTTGTGGTTCTCTGCGAATGTCTTTGCGGCCCACGGATCACTCTCGACTGCAAACGCAACTTCAACCCCAGCCTGGGATGCCCCCAAACTCATTCCCCCCGCACCAGAGAAAAGGTCAACGCCAATCATGCACGCCCGCAAACAAAAGCGTCAAATCCGAAGTCCGAGCAGAACTCCGGATTGTACGCAAGTCATTTGACGGGTTGGAAGAGAACGGGTTGGACTTGAGCAATGGCTGTCGATTGAGTGTGGGAAACAATGGATTTTCTGATCGTCCCTGCCACGGTGAGTCTAGCGAGGCTGTTAACCGCCCTGTTCACCACCCTGAGAGCGTTCGAGAGTTTCTGCTCGCCGGGTGGCGTTTTTTGGTTGAGAGCGGGGACCGCGTGGCCAAACGGAGGTTTCTGGAGAGAGCGGAGAGGGGCGGGATCGGGGGGCGGTCGGTTGACGCAAGTCCCTTGTGGGTATGGGGATTTACGCAAAAACGCCGAGAGGGGGAACCTCTCGGCGTTTGTGTTCACCCGTCGGTCGCGGGGTTCGCGACCGATCAAAAAGGCTCCCCGGTGAGGACTCGAACCTCAAACCTAGCGGTTAACAGCCGCTCGCTCTACCATTGAGCTACCAGGGAGTGTGACGTGCCGAAACACGAGAGATTAGATTTTTGCAGACCCGTGCAATCGATGCAATGCCAGCTGTGGTCAATTTTGCGAGGCCCCCGGAGGCTTGCCGAGTCACCCCCGTCGGGGAGAAGACGTAGTCCACGTCACATTGCGTCTGCCCGTGACTGCTCACGCTTGCACGGCCACGTTCGCTAAGATGCGGATTGGCAGTTATGAATTCCGGTCGTCTGCGGTGTCGTAAGCGGAAACGGCGTGATTGGCTGACCTTCCTTGAGATGCTGTTGATGTCTGTGGCACCTGTCGACAAATCCGGTCAGCGAATCCGCCAGATGTTCGGCGCGATTGCGGGCTGGTATGACTTTCTGAATCACTTTTTGTCGCTGGGGATCGACATCTGGTGGCGGAAGAGGACCGTCGAACTGGTGCTGCCACAGGGGCCGTCGCCGATTCTAGATGTCTGCACTGGGACCGGCGATCTGGCGATTGCGTTCTGGCACGCGGCGGGGCACACGGTCCCCGTGACCGGTACGGACTTCACTCCCGAGATGCTCGATCGTGCGCGAGTGAAAGGCCGGAAGGCTCGCGCGGACGAGACCTCCGCGACGCTCGACTTTATCGAGGCGGACACGATGCAGCTGCCACTGCCGTCCGATACCTATCAGATCGTCTCTGTCGCTTTTGGAATCCGCAACGTCACCGACTACAAGGCGGGCGTGCGTGAGATGGTTCGCGTCTGCAAGCCGGGCGGGCAGGTGGCGATCCTGGAGTTCTCGCGCCCGACGAACAGCGTACTCGGGAAGCTATACTTGTTCTATTTTCGCCATGTGCTGCCGAAGCTGGGGCAGTGGTTTTCGAAGAGCGAGCAGTCGGCGTACAACTACCTACCCGCATCGGTGTTGCAGTTCCCGAGCGGCGAGGACTTCGCCCGCGACCTGACGGAGTGCGGACTGACGCAAGTGAGTTGCCGACCATTCACGTTCGGGATTTGTACGCTGTACCGGGGGGTGAAGCCGTAGGGCATACGTGGGGCACGTTTCCTGTGTGCCTATATTACGTTGGTGAATTCCCCGGCACCCCGAAGCATCAAGCCAGTCTTCAGCCTGTTGCCCCCACGTGCTTGCGAAGCATGGCGACGAAGACATGTCAGGTTTCCTCGCATGTGGCGAATAGACCTCTCACTCCATCAAGTGAAACGTTTTGGCGAGCGGGGCGGCCTCAGCTGACTGAAGTCAGTGTTATACTTCTCGCGGGGAGAACTGAGACATTTCGTAGGACAGACGTCCTCTTCCGACCATGTGGAAAGCCTCGAAGAGCGACGGACGAGAACGTCCGTCGTACGTCTCATTTTGGCCCGTGTGAAGTATATTGGGCGTCAACTCACTGGTTCGGCGGAGGCGGCCCGCAGAAGCGCTATCTCACGCTGGACGCTCGCCGGTGCAAAAATCCCTCCTGGATCACAGGAGGGATTTGGAGTTCAATGATGCACCTGAGCCCGCGATCAGGCGGGAGTCGAGGTCTCGGCCTTTTTCAGGCCGGGGATTGAGATGCCGGTGATCTTAATCCGGGTGTACTTCTGGCGATGGCCAGTGTGGCGTCGCGAATTGTGGCGGCGGCGGAGCTTCTGAATCTCCAGCTTCTCCCCCTTCTTCAACGGGATGACGATTTCGGCCGTCACGGTGGCTCCCGAAATGACCGGACGACCGATCACGCTGGCCGATCCTGCATTGGCGAGGAGCACCTGGTCGAAGGTCAACGTCCCGGATGCATTTCCCGACTCCCGCAGGTCGATATCGAGGACATCCCCTTCGGAAACACGAATTTGGCGGCCGTCAGTTTGGATAATCGCGAACATCTCAGTCGATCCTGTCAAATTCCGAAACACACTGCGTGTTGCAAGTCGTTTCTGAATCAGAGTTTGGGAAATCTCACCCGACTAACGACAGTTCGCCGTAACTCAGGAAACATAATTTAGCAGAATACGGATGTCTGTTCGAGTCTCAGCGAATCAAAATTCTTCCACACATCCTCTCTCGGACAAATTCATCAGCAACTCGAATTCGCAGATATTGCGAACCCGATCCGGTTTCCTTGAGTCGTAGACTTTCTGAGCCATCGAGCCAACTCAAGTGGGATACCAGTCGAACATGGAAATCATCTTTCGACATCTTCGCGTCTACGTCTGGACGTACCTTGTTGAAGGTTCCCGAAATTACCCTGGGTTCCATCTGGCAGCGCGATCAGAATCGTGTCTCATCTTAATCGCGTGGTTGGAGCAGCTGAAACAGACCGACGCAGGCATCACGCGGACGATTCCGCTGACTCTCCTCCGTTCCGAACAGGCGACTCCGATTTCGGAATCCCTGAAGTGCCGCTCGTTCCATAAATGCAGGCTGACCATCGGCCCGGAACGTGATGATTTGGAGCAGATGGTGATCAACGCCGATGGAGATCGCGTGAATCTGGAGATCACATATTCCCAGCTGCCCGAATTGATTCAAGGATTGCGCGACGTGAGTCATGGTATCGGGGACTACGCCATGACCGCGAAATCCCCGTTCAATGCGAATCACAGAGAGTCACAAAAGCTGTGGTTTTGGCCATGCTTCGGGGAGTTCTGGGAGAATGCCTGAACACCGAAGCGGATCAGTGTTTCTTGTCCGAGTCTGCAGCAGGGACAACTGTGACTTCCGCCCCAATGTCGTACAGGCACTTGATCATCATGTGATCCGTGCCGCCTCACAGCGCGGACGATTTTCGTACTGGGGGGGCCATTCACCGCACTGGCCTGGCCCTTACCGACCTAGGGCGAACCCCAAAAATCAAGCGTGGACGAACCACTCGGAGTTCCACAACAACGCCGCCCTCCCGACCTACGCCGACTTCCGCGCTCGCGGCCTCCCCAGCGGCAGCGGACCCGTCGCAGCCGCTGGCAAAACCCTCATCAAAACCCGCCTGGGCCGCAGCGGCAAGCGCTGGTCCCGCACCGGCGGACAACACCTCCTGAACCTCCGCACCCTCATCAAGTCCGACAGCTGGCAACCCCACCTGAACCCGCGACCTCGCCAGCCTGCAAGC